>CAZYYH010000178.1:0-4570 GCA_964651725.1 uncultured Halobacteriales archaeon
ACCTTCGACTTCGACCAGCCGGTCTCCTCCACGATGTTGACCTGGCGCATCCGGCCGCCGTTGTCGCGGAGGAGACCGAGCACGCGCTTCTCGTCCGTGATCATCTCCTCGTCGGGGACCGCCGGCCCGGAACCGGGCGGCTCGCCGTCGTCCGCGTCGCTCGCGCTACCGAGGAAGCGGTCGCCGACGCGCTGCCAGATGACGACCGCACCGATGACGAGGAGCGCGGCGACGCCCGTGACGACGAGCCACGGGATGGTGGTCCGGGGTTCGGTACCGGGACCGACCGACGAGTTGGTCGTGGTGGACGTGTCGGCCGGGTCGGTCCGGAGCGTGGTCGTGGCCGTCGGCTCGGGCGCGAGGACGACGCGCGGGCGTTCGTCCGCGAACTCGCGGTCGCCGCGCCACGACACGGTGTCGTCGGCCCGGTCGCCGGGCTCGGGGTCCATCGAGCGTAGCTCCAGCGAGTCGCCGGCCTCGACGACGAACTGCTGGTTCGCGCCGACGTAGAGGCCTCCGTCGAACACGTCGCCGACGACGAGCGCACCGTCGTCCTGCGCGGCGAAGCCGGTCCAGAGGAACGACATCTCGACGACGCCGAGCCGGTTGGTGGAGGTGAGTCCGCGGGTGTACGCGCGCTTCGAGAAGCCGCGCGCGTCCATGTCGCGCCCGGTGACGTTCGAGCCCTGCCGGGCGAGCGCTTCGGCCTGCGACCCGAAGTCCTCGTAGAGCGGCGTGGACTCGTTCTCGAACCGGTCGGCGTACGACTCGAACTGGTCGACCTCGCTCTCGTTCGTCAACTCGGTGCCGTACCGGAACGTCCACCGCGCGGAGCCGTTCTCGTAGACGGTGACGTGGAACTCGACGCGGTCGAACTCCTGCTGTGCGGACGAGAGACCGAGTTCCTCGGGCGTTCCTGCGCCGACACCGGTGACGAGGCTGGCCACGACTATCACGGCGACGAGCGCGACCAGCCCTCGGCTCATGTGGCATAGCACCGTGGCCCGGTATAAAATCCCTTACGACCTCGCCGTGGCGTGTCGAAGTCACGCACACCGTCAGCCCGAGAGCGCCTCGGCGAGCTTCTCGACGGGGTGAGCGGGCTGCTCCGCACCAGCCCGGTCGCCGAGCTGGGTGCGGCAGGACGCGCCGGGCGCGACGGGCGTCCCGCCGCTCGCGTCCACCTGGTCGAACAGGATCGACCCGATTGCCTGCGAGAGGTCGTAATGTTCGGCCTCGTAGCCGAACGAGCCGGCCATGCCACAGCAACCGGAGTCGAGATGATCGACGGCGTAGCCGGCCTCGCGGAGGGTGCGCGCGGCGTGGCCGTCCCTCCCGAGCGCGTGCTGGTGGCAGTGGCCGTGGTAGGTCAGCGGTTCGTCGGGCGCGTCGAAGTCGATGCGCTCGACGGCCCGCGTCGCGTCGAGGTACTCGCAGACGCCGTAGGCGTGCGCGCCGACCTCGGCGACGTCGGGGCCGTCTGCTCGCGGGCTCCGCCCGCCCGCCCCTTCCGCGGCGCTGTGCGCCGCGCCGACGAGGTCGCCGTACTCGTCCTGGAACATCGCGGCGTCCGAGGGCTCGACGAACGCGACCGACCAGCCGTCATCGACGAGCGGTGCGAGCGCGTCGACGTTCCGGCGCGCGCGCTCTCGCGCCCGGTCGAGGAACCCGGTGGAGAACGCGGCGCGGCCGCTCGGCGGGAGGTCGGGGACGCGGACGTGGACGCCCGCGGCCTCCAGCACCCGGACCGCCGCCTTCCCGGTCTCGGGGTGGCTGTAGTTCGTGAACGTGTCCGGGAACAGTACGACCCGGTCCTCGGCGTCGGCCTCGGGAACCCGCGGCCCCCGGGTATCGAACCAGTCGCGGAGCGTCTCGCGGCGGAACGTCGGGAGTTCGCGGTCGGCGGCGACGCCGAGCACGCGCTCCATCGCGGCGCGCGCTCCTGGCAGTTCGGGCAGCCGGTTCGAGATCGGCGCGAGTGCGCTCCCGATGGCGGCGGCGCGGTCCACGTCGCGGAACAGGCGTTCGCGGACGCCCGCTCCGTCCCGCTCGTGGTGCTGGTGTTTCACCTCGGCCTTGAGCTTCGCCAGGTCCACGCCGGTCGGGCAGTCCGCCGCACAGCCCTTGCAGCCGACGCAGAGGTCGAGCACCTCCGACTGGAACCGCTCCGAGTGGAGTTCGTCCGCGGGAAGGTCGCCCGAGATGGCGGCGCGAAGCAGGTTCGCGCGGCCCCGTGTCGCCTGTATCTCCTCCTTCGACGCGCGGTACGTCGGGCACATCACGTCCGAGTCGGTCCCCCGGCACGTCCCGCAGCCGTTGCAGAGTTCGACCAGGTGACCGAAGCCGCCGTCGTCCTCGAAGTCGAGCGTGGTCTGCGGTTCGAGCGACTGGTACGCCGGTCCGTACCGGAGGTGCTCGCGGTTGTCCGCGCCGACGCCCCGGCCCGAGTCCGGCCCGACGTCGTCGGGGCCGTCGCGGTAGACGACGTTCCCCGGATGCATGAGCCAGTCCGGGTCGAACGCGGTCTTGAGTTCCTTGAACGCGCGCCAGAGGTCCGGGCCGTACATCTTCGGGTTGAACTCCGTGCGGGCCATGCCGTCGCCGTGCTCGCCGGAGAACGCGCCGTGGTGTTCGAGCACGAGGTCGGTCACGTCCTCCGTAATCGCGTGCATCGTCTCCACCCCTTGCTCGGTCTTGAGGTCGAGGATGGGCCGGACGTGGAGCGTACCGGAGCCGGCGTGCGCGAAGTAGGCGGCGGAGGTGCCGTGGTCGTCGAGCACGTCCTCGAACGACCGGACGTACGCCGCGAGTTCCGCGGGCGGCACCGTGGCGTCCTCGATGAACGGGTAGGGCTTCGGGTCGCCCTCCAGGCTCATCAGGAGGGGGATGGCGGCCTTCCGGAGCTTCCAGAGGTCCGCCTGGGCGTCGTCGGTGTACGCCTCCAACACGTCGAACGCCGCACCCTCCGCCACGAACTGAGCGTTCGTCTCGGCGACGGCGGCCTCGAAGTCGTCCACGAGTTCGGAGTCGAACTCCAGCATGAGCGCGGCCGCCGTCCCCTCGGGAATCTGCTCGGCGTACTCGGCGTAGCCCTCGGACTCGCGCGCCAGCCGGAACACCTCGTCGTCCATGAGTTCGACCGCACTCACGTCGAAGTCGAGCGCTTCGGGGACCGCGCGCATCGCGTCCACGAGGTCGCGGAAGCAGTACACCGCGAGCGCGGTGTCCTCGGGCGTCGTCACGAGCGAGACGGTGGCCTCCACGACGACGCCGAGCGTCCCCTCCGCGCCGACGAACAGCTTCGAGAGGTTGATGACCTCCTCGCCCGCGTCGTCTCGCGGCTCGTCGCCGCTCGACTGTCCCGAGGCGCTCCGAGCCTCGCTCTTCTCGTAGACGACCTTCTGGAGGTTGTACCCGGAGACCGAGCGCTTGAGTTCCGGGTAGCGCGCCTCGATCTCGGCCCGGTTCTGCTCCACCAACCCCCGGACCGTCCGGTAGATGCGGGCTTCGAGGTCGTCCTTCGAGACGATGGCCTCCCACTCCGGCGAGTCGAGGACGACCTCGCGGGCGTGGATCAGGGAGCCGTCCGCGAGGACGACCTTCAGCTCCTCCGTGTACGCGTCCGTGATGCCGTACCGGACGGAGTGTGCGCCCGTCGAGTTGTTGCCGATGCCGCCTCCGATCGTCGCGCGGTTCGACGACGCGGGGTCGGGCGCGAACTTCAGTCCGTGCTCGGCGAGGTGCGCGTCGAGGTCGTCCTGCACCACGCCCGGCTGGACCGTCGCCCGCTTCGCGGCCGGGTCCACGTCCACCACGCTATCCATGTGCCGCGACAGGTCCAGCACCACGCAGCCCGGGCCGACCGCCTGCCCCGCGAGCGACGACCCCGCACCGCGCGGAAGGACGGGCACGTCGTGCGCCGCGGCGACGCGTACCGCAGCCCGCACGTCCTCGGCGTCCCTCGGGAAGACGACCCCCGCCGGCCGCGCCTGGTAGACGCTGCCGTCCGTCGCGTACAGCACCTGCGCGTACTCGTCGAACCGCACCGTGCCCGACACCGCGTCGCGGAGGTCGTCGGCGAGCGCCGCATACTCGGGGTCGTCGGAGTGCTCCGAGCCGAGCGCTTCACGCGACAGGGCGGCGTCGCCGGGCGCATCTCCCGCAGCCATGCGGTGTGGGTCGGGTTCCCACGAGTTAAGCCCACTGGTGACGGCACCCGGAAACGTTCGAGCGAAAAACAACGGTCGGCGACGGCGCTACTTGTGCCGGTCGATGAAGTCGTATGAGCGCTCCCAGTCGGCGTCGCCGTCGAAGTAGCGCCCCGCCAGCGGCTCCTCGGGGAGTTCGCCGATGTGGCGCTTCTCCTCCGTGTACGACCGGCGCTCGGGCTCCCTGTAGTAGCGACCGGTCAGCACCGTTCCCTCGTAGAGCGCCGACTCCGTCTCGTGCATCATCTCCGCCGCCTCGCGGCGGTCGGTCGGATCGAACTCGTAATCCTCGGACTCCTGTACGTCCACGTACGGCACGTACTGGCGCGCGTCCTTGTTCCACGTCGGGCACTGCGTCAGGA
>CAZYYH010000179.1:0-4550 GCA_964651725.1 uncultured Halobacteriales archaeon
CGACCTACTACGGCGACCACTACACCGTCGAGAACGCGCGGCTCTACACGCTCCCCGACGAACGCCCGCCGATCGTCATCTCCGCGTACGGCGAGCACGCCGCGCGGGCGGCGAGCAGCCTCGGCGACGGCTTCGTCACCGTCGGCCCGCAGGGGTCGCTCGTCGACACCTACCGCGAGGAGGGCGGCGACGGCCCCGTCTACGGCCAGCTCTCCGTCTGCTACGAGGAGTCGAAGGAGAAGGCCGTCGAGTCCGCCCACGAGCGGTGGCCCACCGCGGGCCTCGAAGGGCGGCTCAACACCGAACTGGCGACGCCGGAGCTGTTCGAGGACGCCACCCAGACCGTGACGAAGCAGGACATCGAGGAGGGGAGCACCGTCGTGGAGCCGGACGCCGACGCGCACCTGGAGAACGTCCAGGAGTTCGTCGATAGCGGCTTCGACCACGTCACCGTCCACGACGTCGGCGCGGACACCGACGGCTTCTTCGAGTTCTACGAGCGCGAGGTGCTGCCGGAACTCGAGTAGCTGGCGGCCGCGTCCACGCCGGTTCAGAGCTGGAAGCTGCTCGCCGCGCCGACGTAGACGACCGCGACGAGGAACAGCCAGACCGCGTCCACGAAGTGCCAGTACATCGACACCGTCGTCACCGACGCGTCGCGCTCCGCGTCGTACTGCCCGACGAGCGCCCGCACCAGTAAGATGGCGATCAGCACCGCCCCCATCGTGACGTGGAGGCCGTGGAGACCCGTCAGGCCGAAGAACGCCGACGCGTAGACGCCGGACGTGAGCGTGAAGCCCTCGCCGACGACGAACTCCCAGTACTCGAGGGCCTGCCCGCCGAGGAACACTACGCCGAGCAGGAGCGTGAGCGCGAGCCATCCCACGAAGCTGCGGTGGTCGCCGCGCCGGAGCTTCACGTGCGCCCAGTGGAGCGTCACGCTCGACGCCACCAGTATCGCCGTGTTGATCAGGATGAGCGAACTCAGCAGGTGCGGTAGCTCCGCGCCCTCCGGCGGCCACGCTCTCACCCGGACGAAGAAGTAGTAGACGAAGCCCGCGCCGAACGTCGCCACCTCCGTCACGAGGAACAGGAGCATCCCCCACCGGAGCTTTCCCCCTCCGTGGCCGTCCGAGCGCCAGAACGCCGCGACGAACGCGTGGTACACCCAGCCGTAGAGCCCGACGAGAAACAGGAACGCACTCCCGAGGAACGCCGCTGGCCCCGCGATACTGGGGACGACCGGCTGGTCGCCCTGCCCGAGGACGAACAGGGCCACACCGACGTACAGCCCCGTCGCCCCCAACGCCGTGACGAACGGCCACCAGCTAGCCTCGCCGAAGCCCCGCGGCCAGTCCTCGACCGCGGGCAGGTGATGACCGTGCTCCTCCCCGGTCTCCTCGTCGGCGACACCCATACACCGTGATTGGACGCTCGGGCACTAAAGTCCGGCCCCGTCGGAGACGCCACCCTGGAGTTCGCTCGCCGGACTCGACGCCGAGGTCCGCAAGCTACACCTGCGCGAGCAACCTACACCCGGAGGATGGGGCGGGGAGAGGGAGGGATACCGAGGACGCGACGGTCGGCGCTCCGGGCCGTGGCGGTGGTCGTCTTGCTCGCGGCCTCGGCCGGGGTCGCGCTCGCACACGGCGGCAGCCTCCGCGGCGCAGCGCCCGGGGAACTCGCCGTGCCGACGTGGCTGTTCCTGCTCACCGGCGGCGGCGTGATCGGCGCGTCCTTCCTCCTCACGTCGTTCGTGGCCGACCGCGGGTTCGTCGCTCGCGTCCACGACTGGCGGTCGGCGCTCCCCGCGCCGCACGCCGCGCTCCGGCTCGGGGCGCGCGCAGTCGGCGTCGCCGTGCTCGCCGTCGTCGTCTACGCCGGCGTTCGCGGACCCGCGGAGCCACTCCGGAACGCCGCGATTCTCGTCGTCTGGGTCGGCTGGTGGGCGGGCCTGGCGATGGCCGCGTACCTCGTCGGGAACGCGTGGCCGGCGCTGAACCCGTGGCGGCCGGCGGCCGACCTCCGCAGCGAAGCGCGTCGCCTCCCCGGGCGCGTCGGCGCGTGGCCGGCGACGGTCGCGCTGCTCGCGCTCGTCTGGTTCGAGGTCGTCAGCCCGCTCGCCGACGACGCCCGACTGCTCGCGGCCGCCGTCGTCGCGTACTCCGCGCTGACGGTGGCGGGCGCGGCCGTCTACGGCGACGCCTGGTTCGAGCGCGTCGATCCCGTCTCCCGGGTCTTCCGGACGTACGGCCGCGTCGCGCCCGTCCAGCGCACCGACGCCGGCGTCGCCGTCAGGCTCCCCGGCTCCGCGCTCACCGACGACGAACTCGACGACCAGGGCGCGGTGGCGTTCGTCGTCGCGCTCCTCTGGGGGACGACGTACGACGGCCTCGTCGCGACGCCAGCGTGGGCGGCGTTCGCGCGCACCGTCGTCGAAGCCGGCGTGCCCGCCGCCGTGCTCTACCCGGCGGTGCTCGCGCTCGGGTTCGGCGCGTTCCTCGTCGTCTTCCACACCGCGACGCGCGCCGCCCGGCGCACCGGACCGACGTACCTCGCCGCGCCCGACCTCGCGCGGCGGTTCGCGCCGGCGCTCGTCCCCATCGCCGCCGGCTACCACCTCGCGCACTACCTCGGCTACTTCCTCGCGCTCGCACCCGCGCTCGGAGCCGCGCTCGCCAGTCCGCTCGCGCCGCCGCTCGACCCGCAGGTGCTCGCGCTCCCCGGGTGGTTCGGCGGCGTCGCGCTGGCGGCCGTACTCGGCGGCCATCTCCTCGCGGTCTGGGTCGCGCACGCCGTCGCGTACGACGCGCTCCCCGGCCGCCTCCAGGCCGTCCGCAGCCAGTACGCGCTCACGCTCGCCATGGTCGCGTACACGATGATCAGCCTCTGGGTGGTCTCCCAGCCCACCGTCACGCCACCGTACCTATGAACGCGAACGTCCCCGACGACGATGCGCCCGCGGTCTGCCCCGAGTGCGGGCGGCCGCTCCCCGACGAGCGACTGCTCGCGCTCCACCGCGGCCTCGACCACCACGACGCGCTCGACGAGGACGGACGGGAGCGGTTCGAGGACGCCTACCGGGACGAGGGCGACGACCTCCGGCTCTTTCGCCTCAAGGCGCTCGCGGCGCTCGTCCTCCTCTACTTCGGCTTCCTGTTCGCGTACGCGGCGTTCGCGTGAGGCGGCTTTTGGTCGTGAAGCGCGTAGGTAGAGCCGGATGAGACGAGCGATCGGAGAGGTTTGCACTATCGGGGAACCAGACCGTCGGCTGCCAGCCCGCCTGCCAACGCACGATGGCCGGCAAGCAGTCAGGGCCGGGTCGAACAGACCACTGTCAGAGAGAGCCGGCACAGTCCACCGCCCCTGGTGGAATCTCCAAGGACGACCGAGCGCGCCGCAGGCAGCGTGCGAGGGAGGGCTTGGATGGTAAACGCGTTCTGGCTGGACCGGGAACTGGAGCAGGCGGTGGTGTGGCTGGTGGACCGCCATGTGCTTTCGAGCGTGCTGGAGTGCTCGCTGGTGCTGTCGACGGCGGCGCTGCGGAACGGGTGGGAGGGTGAGAACCTCCCGATGTCACACGAACACCACCCCCTGACGCGATGGGCTGGGGACGCGTACGACAACTGGGCGATGCTACGGGAGTACACGCGGCTGGCGCACGAGGAGTGGCGGTACCGGTGGGACCACGACCCGGAGGAGGTGCACGGGTCGTGGGCGACGGTGCGGGACATCGACCCGGAGGCAGTGGCGGAACTGGCGTGGGACGAGCCGTCGGGCTCCGACCCGCCGCAGGTGACGGACGGGTGGCACGCCGACGACTACGTGGACGCGTACCGGTACTACTACGCGAACGAGAAGCACCACCTGTTCGAGTGGGCCAAAGAGCGCGGGCCGCCGCCGTGGCTCGACGACTACACCGTGGACGAGGAGTGAAGTGGCAGAGGCCGTGCTCCGGACCCGGGTCGCCGCTTGTCGAGCGACGGGAGACGCCGAGCGCTCGCCACCGCCGCGTTCGCGCGACCCCCGGAACGCGAACGGGAGCGTGGACGAGTCGACGGCTGTGGAGTGATTGCGGACAGGCGGTACGTGGCGATTCGCGGGACGGTGTACCGCACTCCCGCCGAGTTCGTCCCGCGACGCTGGTTACGTCACGGGCAGGATTCGTCCCGTTCTGGTATTTAAAATCTCGCGCGATGAGAGGCACTGTTCGGGGTAGTCGATCGGCGGGTCAGCGGCCCAGCGACGGAGCCGCTCATAAACCTCGTAAATGGAATCCATTGTAATAATTTGTATCCATTTGTAACCTTCAAGTAGTTTATGAGGGCGGTCGAGTGGAGCTGAAATCGAAGCGGCCACTAAAGCGCGGGCCACGCCTTGAGCGCGCGCGGCCAGGAGGTGATCCGGGCGATCCACCGGGCGGCGGCGGCTTTCTTGAGGAAGACGGCGGGGAGGCCGCCGAAGGTGTCGACGGGGAGGGAGTCCACGTCGTGGGCGACGGCGCGCTCGCCGACGGAGACGAGGGTGCCGAGGTCGTGGTACGTCCAGGT
>CAZYYH010000180.1:0-4549 GCA_964651725.1 uncultured Halobacteriales archaeon
GTGCAGACGATCTTGCCGGACCGGAAGATGAGGGCGGCGGACTTCGGGTTCTGCGTGCGGTAGACCAGACCCGGGAACTGCTCCGGGTCGTAGTCGGCCCCTTCGAGGTCCATGGCCACGCTCTGGAGGTCGAGCTCCTGGCCGATGCCCGTCGAGGCCACCACGTTTTCAATGTTGATGGTTTCCTTGGGGTCGGTCATCGTACGCCTTATACGTCGTATTTAAGGCTTATAAAGCTTGGTAGTCTCGGGTGTGTGACTGTTCGGTAGCTTTATGGCGTGCTTCGACTGGCGAACTCCCTCACGACGGCGGTGTGCGCCCGCGACCGGTAGGCTGAAAGCCGCCGCGGCCGGCTTCCCGGACGTGTACTGCCTGGAACTCGCGGGCGAGGACGACGCGTTCGCGGTCGCCGAGGCGCGCGCCGTCGCGCCCGACGCGGACGTGATCGCGCCCGGTCTCGCGCTCGCCCCAGCGCTCGACGCCGGGCGCGCGCGCCGCCTCGCGTACACGCACCGCGCGAGCGAGGTCGTCGGGCGCACCGACGCCGACCCGGAGAGCGCCCGCGCGCTCCTCGACGCCGCCGCCATCGACCGCGAGGGCTCCGTCGCCGTCCGCGCACGCGACGTGCGCACTACCACGGGCGTCGACACGCAGGCGGTCGAGCGCGCGCTCGGCGGCGTCCTCGTCGAGCGCGGGTTCGAGGTCGATCTCGACCATCCCGACCACGAACTGCGCGCGCTGTTCTCAGACGACGCTTGCATACTCGGCTGGCTCGCGGTCGAGAGCGAGCGCGGCTACGGCGACCGCCGGCCCACCGACCGCCCGTTCTTCCAGCCGGGGAGCATGGACCCCCTGCTCGCCCGCGCGCTCGTCAACCTCGCCGGAGCCCGGCCCGGCGCGATCCTCCTCGACCCTATGTGCGGCACCGGCGGCGTCCTGATGGAGGCCGGGCTCGTCGGCGCGACCCCGGTCGGCGTCGACGCCCAGGCGAAGATGGTTCGGGGTGCGCGCGAGAACCTCCGCGCGTATCTCGGCCCGCCGTTCCACCTCGCACGCGGCGACGCCACCCGGCTGCCCGTCCGCCCGGGCCGCGTCGACGCCGTCGTGTTCGACGCGCCTTACGGCCGCCAGTCGAAGATCGAGGGCGAGACTCTCGATTCACTCGTCGCCGGCGCACTCCGAGAGGCGCGGCGCGTGGTGCGGGACGGCGGCCGTGCAGTCGTCGTCGGCGATCGGTCGTGGGCGGCAGCGGCCAGAGACGCCGACTGGACGGTCGAGAGCGAGTTCGAGCACCGCGTCCACCGGTCGCTCACGCGGTACGTCGTGATGCTGGAGTGACGGTCGGCAACCGGGACAAACGCAGTTCCGCGCGCTGACGCTAGATAGCCGTGTTCGGTGAACGTGCCTCGCCGCGACTCACAGTCACTTGAAAATTACAGTTTGTTACATTCGTGGGTCGCCGTGCGCGTGCCGGACACCCGCGAGCGAGGTTACTCGTCGTCGCCGGTCACGCGTCGCCACGCCGCCACCCCCGCGGCCGCGCCCGCGCCGGCGACCGCCGCAGCGGCACCGAAGCCGGGCTGTCCGCCCGTGGTGGTCTCGTTTCGAGTCGAGGCAGCGGACACGGTGCTGGGTCGCGCGGTCGTCTTCGCCGTCGAGGCGGTCGAAGCCGGCGTCCCAGTAGTCGAGGTGCGCGTCGCCGTGGTCGTCTCCGGCTCCTGCACGTACTCCTTCACGACCTCCAGGTACGCCGTCCCGTAGTCCGTCCCGGCGAACGACCCTGGCTCAATCTGGTGGCCCTCCGGCCAGCCGTTGAACGTGGCGAGGTTCACGCGGTCGGTCGTCCGGTACTCGTCGGCGAGCGCGAGCAGGTCCCGAAGATGAGAAGGATCACGGGGCACGTGCCGGTCCTCGCCCCAGCAGTCGTTGTGGCTGTCGTCGAACCCCGGAAACACCGACGGCAGGTACTCTTGGCCGTGCTCGTCCGCGAACCTTCGCGTCGCCGCGTAGCTCTCCTCGACGTGCGCGTACGCCTTCGCCCACGGCACCGTCTCGCCCGCGCGAAGCTTCCCCGTCCAGTTCGTGAGGCCGTCGAACTCGCGGTTGAGCGCCGCGAAGTCGTCGGGGAACCCGCCGATGGCGTTGTCGTGGATGTCCGCCACCAGGAACGGCTCGGTGCCGCCGACCGTGAGCTCGTCGCGGAGGAACGCCACGAACGACGCGAAGTCGCCCCACTCGTCGAGGACGCTCCGCTTGACCTCGCTCGCCGTCTCGTTCCCACCCCACGCCAGGTAGTCCACGTCCCAGAGCGTGACGACGGGCCGGCCGTCGAGCGTCCCGACGGCCTCCCGCGACAGGAACTCCTCGCGGACGAACGCCAGGTCCTCTCGGAGCACCGCGCGGGGGTTGCGGTCCGCGTTCCACTTCAGCGCGTGCCCCGGCACGTAGTACGGCTCGACGGGCATCTCGGCGGCCAGCTCCACGGACTCGAACGCGTGGAACTGCTCGTCCTGTGCGGTCACGCCGTTGTAGTTGTCCATCGCCGTCGAGACGCCGAATCCCTGCATCTGGTCCACGTGACGGTTGACCGCGTCCGCCGACTCCGTGAGATCGTACTGCCCGGCGGCGGGTCGGTGGTCCACGCACTTCCCCCACTTCGACCCGAGGAACGGGATGTACACCGCCGCCACGTCCACCCGCGGGTCCTCGACGGGTTCGTATCCGCGCTCGTAGCCGTCAGCGCGCGCCACCCTCGGCGTGCCGAGCAGTCCGCTGCCGGCCACAGCGAGCACCTGCCGCCTCGTCGCACTCGCGTCCATCGTTGCCGCCCCGGTCTCGGCACCGACTCTTTACTCTTGTCCACGCCGACGGCCACGACAGCCGAACCCCACTACCAGCCGTCGTACCGCGCCACGAACCCCCCGAACTCGTCGGGCATCGGCAGCTCCGGGAACTCCTCCGGGGCGAACCAGCCCGCCGCCGAGATGGGTTCCTCGGAGTCCGCGGCCGGGTCCACCTCGCCACCGTCGACCTCACAGTGGAACACCGTCGCGCAGACGTGCGCGTCCCGGAGCGGGAACGTGAACGCGCCCACCGGGTCGCCGACCGACACCGAAAGCGCCGTCTCCTCGCGGACCTCGCGCCGGAGGGCCTCGCGGAACCCTTCGCCGTGTTCTATCCCGCCGCCGGGCGGCACCTAGCCGATGGGCTGCTCGAGCAGCAGGTAGCGGCCGTCGCGCTCCACCAGCCCCTTCACCGCCGGGCGGAGCCGGGTCACGCCTCCGCGCCCCACTCGGCGAGCAGGTGGCCGAGGTGGACGCGGTCGCTCGACCCCTCCGCCAGGTCGAAGTCAACGTCGCCCGCGAGCCGATGGAGGCTGGCGAGCCGGTCGCCGTCGTACCGCGACTGCCCCACGTCCAGGATCGCACGCAGCAGCTCCTCGCCCGACAGCCCCTCGTCCACGAGCAGGTCGTCGAGGACGCTCCGCGCGTCCGTGAACTCGCCGGACTCCGCCGCGTCGAGGAGTTCCCGCATCCGGTCGTCCAGGCCGACCTCCTGGAGCACCTCGTAGGCCGCCTGCATCGTCACCTCGCCCTCCTCCTCGTACGCCGTCTGCGCGCCGAGGATGGCCTTCCGGAGGTTGCCGTCCGCGTAGCCCGCGACGAACTCCAGGCCGTCGTCGTCGTACGCCACGCCCTCCGCGTCCACGATGCCGCGGAGCACGCCCGCCGTCTCCTCGGTCGTCGGTGCGCGCACCGGCACCGGGAAGCACCGCGACTTCAGCGGCGGGATGAGCTTCGCGGGCTGGCGCGTCGCTATCACGAACTGCGTCGTCTCGTGATACCGCTCCATCACCCGGCGCAGCGCCTGCTGGAAGTCCTCGCGGATGGCCTCCGCGTTGTCCAGCAGTATCGTCTTGTACCCGCCGGAGGCGGGGCTGGTCGCCGCCGACTCCTTCAGCACGTGGTTGATCATCGCCGCCTTCGACCAGCCGCTCTTGTACTTCCGAGTGTCGGTCTGCGTCTGCTTCGTCCACGGCACCCGGCCCTGGAGAAATCGTGAGAACCGGGGGTCGTTCCGTATCTCCTTTTTCGTCCGCCCGAAGAAGTCCGCGACGTTGATCTCCACGAGGTCGTTGTCCGCGTCCTCGTGGCTCGCGCGCGCCAGCGCCCGCACCGCCGCCGTCTTCCCGCTCCCCGCCGGCCCGTACACCAGCAGGTTCATCGGCTCCTCGACCGCGCGCTCCAGATACTCGCGCACGTCGTCCTGCGGGAGGTCCTCGACCTCGGGGGCGTACGCGTCCGTCCACAGCGGCTCGTCCATCGAACGGTCGTAGCCGCTCACGGGATAAGAAACGGTTGGTTCGCGGGACTCGGGCGATCGTGTCCGGTGCTGGTTCGACGCGACTCACTGCGGAACGCGGTGAGGCTATCGCTGGCTGAACCTTGCGCAACGGGAGACCACAGCCACGCGCCTTCCCAGCCGACTTGGCCGCTCGTTCACGCCTGCGTCCCTCGCGCGATGTCGCGCTCGCGGCGACCCGCACGTC
>CAZYYH010000181.1:0-4545 GCA_964651725.1 uncultured Halobacteriales archaeon
CGCTCGGGTGGTCCGGTCCGACGAGCCTGAGTTCCGCGTCCGGGTGGCGCTCGCGCACCCGGGGCCAGGCGTCGACGAGCAGGTCGAAGCCCTTGTGTTCGCGCCACGCCCCGACGGAGACCGCGACCGTTGCGTCGAGGTCCGGCTCGACCGCCGACAGCGTCTCGTCCACCTCGGGCTGGACGTAGGGCGTGGCGACCCGGACGGGGAGGTCGGGGGCGAACGACCGCACCCGGTCGCGGGCGAACTGCGACACCGCGACGACGCCGTCGCAGTACCGTCTGAGAACCCGCTGGAGGACGGCGTGGTCGACGCGACTGTTCGCGCACCGCTTCGCCGTCCGGAGCCGCGACCGGTCGGGCCGGCCGGTACAGAGGCTGCCGAGCAGGCGGTCGGACGCCGCGAGGTGGACGACGGTGGCGTCGGGATACCGGCGCTTCAGCACCGGCGCGGCGTACAGCACCGCGTCGTTCTCGGTGACGTACGCGTCGCGCTCGGGGACGTCGGCGGCGACCGCGGAGTACGCGTCCGCCGCCAGGGTGTCCCGGAGCGGTCCCGGGAGCCGCCGGAACTCGACGATCACGGGGTCCGCGCCCACCGCGTCGGCGAACCCGCGGTGGGCGGGGTGGCCGTACTCGGTCGTCGACCGCCGTGTCGCGCCGTGCCCGAGCGACGGGTACACCATCCCGACCGTGTGGTCGGCGAGCGCCGCGGCCCCCGGCCGGCCCACCGCGCGGCTCATCCCGCCTCGCCCAGCCGTTCGCGCCAGCCCGGCCCCCACACCTCCTCGGGGTCGACCATGGCGAACAGCTCATCGTAGTCGGCGGTGTAGTGCGTCGAGAGGTCGTCGCTCTCGCGGTCGGTCACGGCGTCGAGCAGCGTCGCCACGACCGCCATCGCGTCGCGCTCGGCCGACCCCAGCTCCGCGAGGTCGCGGTCCTCCCGCTCCGCCACCCGCGTCACGAACCCGTCGTACTCCATGCTCCGGAGTACGACGGGGGAGCGGACGGGCGTTACTGCGGGTTGGTTACCGGCTTGCCCCCGACTTCGGATGGAGGGGCCTGGCGACCCGACGTCTGCCAGTTCTCGGTCCGGCTCGACGCCGCCCGCAGCCCTACTCGTCGGTGGCCTCGTTCGCGGAGAACGCGACCCGGCCGTCGACGTTCCGGATGTCTCCGCACGCCGCTCCCGCGAGCGAGGACTCCGAGCGCGGGAGCGCCTCCCGGTCGCCGTCGAGACCGACGAGCGAGAGCGTGACGTACGAGGTGATGAACGCGAGCGCGTAGCCCAGGAGGTGCGCGTAGAGGTTGACGACGGCCCCGCCGCTCGCCGGGTCGGCGGGGAACGCCGCGAACGGGAACGCCGCGAACGCGCCCGCGCCGACGACGGCGAGTTCGGCGTACCCCGGATAGGCGGGGAGTGCGGCGAAGCGTCGGCGGAGCGGGGCGAGCGCCGGGTAGCACTCGTGGACGTACGCGGTCGCCGCGAGTGCGGCAACTGCTGCGACCGACAGGCTGAGGGGCGACGCGGGGACCGCGACGACGGCGACGAGCGCGGAACCGGCGAAGAACAGCGACGGGGCGTCGCGTACCGCGACGGGAACCCCGAGTCTCGCCGGGAGATAGCCGAACAGTGCGACGGGGAGAAAGCCGAAGAACGCGGCGTTGACGCCGGAGAACCCGTAGCCGACGCGGGGACGGACGAGCGCGACGTCGAGTGCGGAGAGGGCGAGCGGGAACGCGACGACGAACGCGACGCCGGCGACGTAGAACTCCGTCCGCCGCCCGGAGAGCACGCAGAGCAGATACGCGACCGGAACCACGAGGACGTACGCGCCGAGGTTGGTGGCGAGGTGTGCGGCGTCGAGATGCACGAAGTGCGCGGCGAACGCGGTGAGGAGCGTCGGGTCGGTGTACGCCAGCACGAGGTCACGCCGGACCGACAGCGGGAGCGCGAAGACGGCGACGAGCGCCGCCGGCACCGCCGCCAGCGCCACCAGGTCCACCGCGTGGCCGAGACGCAGCACCTCGGCCGGCAGGCTCGCGCGCTCCGGACCCGCCGACTCGGACGGCGAGCGCGTCGCCGTGGACCCGTCGGTGCTGACGGTCCCAGTGGCCGCCCGTCCGTCGTCCCGGGAGTCGGTAGCGGTCACGTCCGAGCGGACTCGTCGTCGTACAAAAACGTTCGCCCGCAGTTATCCCGGCTGATAATCGATCCGGTGCGTGCGGCCGGTACGCGCCGGCAGAAGAAGGGAGAAACGAGACGGAGTCAGGAGGTGCGACGGGCCAGCACGAACAGCCCGATGACGACCGCGAGGACGGCCAGCATCACGCCGATGGTGACCGGGTCGAACCACGCCGTCTCCTCGACCGCCGGCGTCTCGTCCGTTCCCCGGTTCTCGGACGGGCCGTCGTCCTGCCCGGGCGTCGTCGCCGCCGAAACGCCGAGCGAGCCGGCCGTCTCGTCGTCGACGCGGATCTCGTAGCTGCCCGCGTCGTCGAACGAGACGTCGAACGTCACCGTCCGCGACTCGCCCGCGGGGACGGCCACCGTCGTCTCGTCGATCTGCTCGCCGTCGGCGAGCAGCGCCGCGGTGTAGTTTCCGTCCGCGTTCCCCACGTTCGAGATCGTGGCCGACACCGTCACCGCGTCGCCGACGACGGCCTCGGTCGCGCCGAGTTCGGCGGACTGGACCGAGAACGACGCCTCGCCCGACGGACCGCCGATGGCGAACACGGAGAGACCGGGCGAGACCGCGCTGAAGCGGAACCGGTCGCCGTCCTGCTCGACCACGGTGGTCCGGAGCGCCCGCCACTCGCCGTCGTGGTACCGGTAGAGCGTCACGTCGCCGGGAGCCAGCCCCTGCTCGGAGAGCGTCGCCGCCGACGCCGTGAAGTCGAACGTCACCTCGCCGATGGCGTCGTCGGGAACGTCGTGGTCGATCACGAAGTAGCCGACGGCGTCGTCTCGCGTCGGTGCGTCCGCGTCCGCCGACGGCTCCTCGACGACCTGCACGTCGAGCGTCGCGGACGTGTTCTCCGTCGTCGAGAGAGCGAGCGATTCGAGCTGCGTACCGTTGGAGCTGGTGGCCGCGGCGTCGAGGTCGACCGAGACTATCCGGTTCCGCGTCAGGGCGTCGAACCTGACGGTAGCACCGTCGGCGGTCGACGTGACGGTCGCCGGTCCGTTCGACGGCGCGTTCCCGACGTTACCGGGCGTCGAGCCGGTGCCCGTGTTCGGCTGCTCGTCGCCCTGATCGTCGGACTCGTCGTCGCCCTGGTCATCGGACTCCCCGTCCTCGCTCACGGCCAGGGAGACGGTCGTCTCCTTCGAGTTCCCCGCCATGTCGGTGACGGTGAGCGTCACCTCGTACTGGCCCGGGCTCCCGAACGCGTGGGAGACGGTCTCGCCGGTGGCGGTCTCGCCGTCGCCGAACGACCACTCGTACTGCACGATCTGGCCGTCGTCGGTCGAGTCGCCCGCGTCGAAGCTGATCGACGAGTCCACGTCGGCGCTGTCGGGCGCGGAGACGGCGGCGGTCGGTGCGGCGTCGTCGGTGACCGACAGCGAGAGCTGCCGGTGGTCGCCGGACTCCCACGTCACCGCCGTGTCCGTCGCCACACCACCGACCGTGAACCGCACCGTCTCGTTCGTACCCTCGCGCACCACGAGCTTGTCGTCGAACGTGCCCGGACCGCCGAAGCCGCCGTCGGCGTCGGTGACGATGGTGCCCTTCGCCTCGCCGTCAACCCACGCGGTCACGACGACGCCCGCCGGTGCCGGGTCGCCGTTCACCGCGACCTGGCCGTAGTACGCCGCCGGCGGCTGCGGGGGCGTCGCGCTCGCGGCGAGCACTCCGGCCGGCGTCGCCAGAGCGAGCACCAGCACTACTGCCAGCACCCCCGCGCGCCGCGTCGACGTCGAGTGATTGTGGTACGCCATCGTTCGTTCTCACTCGCTCCCGTCCTCGTCCTGGGCAGCGAGCAGTTCGGAGACCTCCTCGAGTGTCATGCCGTCGTAGCCGTTGACGGCGATGGTGCCGTCCTCGTTCGCGTAGACCCAGTAGCCCGTGTAGGGGCTGACCTGGGGAGCGGACGCCTCGCCGAACGTGTGCGTACCGAACTCCTCGCCGGCGACTCCCATCGGCTGGCTCCCGGGGTCGGCGAACGTGTCGATGACGCGCTCGGGGTCGGCGCTCGACGCACCGAAGGCCACCTCGGCACCGCCGGACTGCGGCGCGGCGACGAAGTTCCATCCGGCACGCACGTCGTGCGAACCGGGCTGGGCCGGGCCGGTGTCCGCCGCGAACTCGACCACGGCACGCGTCTCTTCCTCCGCGACGACCACGACGGCGTCGAGTTCGCCGATCCGGTCGTCGGGGTCCGCGCGCGCCCACTGCTGGGCGGCCTCGTCGAAGGCCCAGATCGTGCCGTCGAACTCGCCGAACACGCCCGCGATAGTGTCGTCCTCGAGCGAGGCCGGGAAGCCGACGGCGTACATCTCGCCGTCGCCCGGCACCGTCAGGTCGTGGCCGAACTGCTGGAG
>CAZYYH010000182.1:0-2672 GCA_964651725.1 uncultured Halobacteriales archaeon
ATGACACCTCCTTGACATGGAGGAGGCCGGCGGTTCAAATCCGCCCGAACCCACTGCGAGTTTCTCGGAGCGACGCACTGCGGAGCGGAGAGAACGAGCAGTGCGGTGAGGAAGGATTTGAACCCTGGGAGTCGCACGCCCGGGAAGCGACCGAGCGCAGCGAGGGAGCGACCCGGATCGTCTCCCTCCGGTTCAAATCCGCCCGAACCCATGCACCTTTTTGTTGCACTCCTTCGCTCACTTCGTTCGCTCAGTCGCTTACAAAAAGCCGCGCCAAAAACCCTCGTCGCTCCAGCCGCGCTCGCTCCGCTCGCGCGTTAGTCGCTCCTCGGTCCGCTCGCTCGGCGAGCTTCGCGCGCCTCGCTCGCGGGTGCTGCGCTTGACTGCGGAAGGTGCCACGGGCTGCGCGTATTCCTTCTGTTCTTCCTGGCAATCGACGTCGCGCGGTACGGATGAGATCGGTTGCGGTGCGTCGGTCGAGATCGGGCATCGCGCGCCGAGTCGCTACTCGCCCGACTCCTCGTCCTCGGACGAGCCGCCCATCGAGGACTCGCTCGACTCGGACTGCCCGCCGCCGGACGACGTGCCGCTGGTCCCGCCGCCGGTCGTGGTCTCCTGACCCTCTCGGCCGGACTCGCCGCCCATCCCACCGCCGCCCATCTCGCCCGACTCGCCGCCCATGCGGCCGGCGTCGCCACCCATCTCGCCGCCCTCGCCGGTGAGGCCGCCCTGGCTCTCCTGGCCGCGCTGCTCGGTCCACTGCTCGCCGCGCTGGGAGCGCCGCCGCCGCTGCATCATCGCGTAGCCGACGCCGGCGAGGAGCACGAGCGTCGCGGCGCTGCCGAGCCGACCCATCCACGAGCCGCCCTCGTCCTCGTCGCCCATCGCCCTTCGGCGGGCTTCCTCGGCCTGCTCCGGAACCTCGGCGAGTTCCTCCTCGACCTGCTCGTACATCTCGGGTCGGAGCTGCCAGTCGCGGACGAGGTAGCCCGCGATAGCGCCGAGGCCGAGCATCGCCATCCCGCGGGAGCTGCCGCCCGACCGGCGCGACTCGGTCGCCGACTCCTCGATGGCTTCCTTCACGACCCCTTTCACCATCTCGCGCATCCCGCGGCTGGCGGCACGCCTGAGTCGGTCGCCGCCGGTTCCGTCGCCGCTCTGCTCCCCTGATCCCATCACTTTCGAGAGTGTGCTCGCCATCGTGAAATCCTCGGTCGGTAGTTGGACGGCCGACCAGATAGTGTTTCTGAACCCTCGAATCCTCGAACAACCCGATAAAACGGGGTAAGGTGATATTAGGAGTATAGAGAATACCCCGGGAAGCGTTAAGTAGGGGTTGGCGCTATCGCTGGCCACGATGAGTCACCGAGAGACGGACGACGCACGAACCGAGACGATGAAGGACGTCAGTCACACCCCGCCCGACGGCGAGTCCGTCACGAACGTCTGGCACCGCGGCGACGAAGCCGCCGACTGACCGCACGCTTTCTCCACGACGCTCGCCGACGGCCGTTCAGTCGAGACGCGCGCCGCAGTCCGGGCACTCGTCGTCGACCGTCGTGACCTGCGCGTCGCAGTCCGGACAGAACTCGAGGTAGCAGGCCGGGTCGCCCATGATAGCTCCTGACGCACGCCGCAGCAAAGTAGTTACGGGCCGTGCCGGGTCTCCGCCTCGCCCTCGTCAGCCACGTCCTCCCCGGTCGCGCTTCCACCGTGAGCGTCCGTCGCCGGTTCCTCGCCGAGGTGCGCGTGGACGGTCTCGTGGACGCCGAGGACGAGTGCGGGCACGACGACGATGAACAGGTGCTCCTCTACGGGGATGCCGAGGAGGTTGACGCCGGTGCGGAGCCGTATCTCGAACACGCCGATGGCGAGCGTGTACCAGTCCCAGACGTAGGCGACGGGGTAGAGGACGGCGATGGTGACCGCGGCGCGGCGGAGCGCGTCCGCGCGGACGAGGAGTGCGAGCGCGACCGCACCGAAGAACACCTCGGACGCGAGGTACGTGTACTCGCCGAGGGCCGCGCCGAGGTCCGGTATCACGAGGCGACGTTCGGCCGGAGGCCAGTTAACACTGGCGCGAACGCCGAAACGAGGTTTCAAGACCGCCGGGTCCAAACGTCGGGGTAGATACAGATGGATATCGCCGACATCGCAACGCGGGATTTCGCCGAGGTCGACGCCGGCGAGCGCCTCGGGAAGGTCCGGTCCATCTTCGAGGAGCGGAACCCGAAGGGGATCGTCGTCACCGAGGACGGCGAGTACGCGGGCGTCGTCACGCAGAAGCAGCTCCTCCAGTCCCACGTCGAGGACCACACGAAGGCGCAGGCGCTCGCTCGGTCCGCGCCGCAGGTGAGTCGGACGGAGGACGTCCGGGACACCGCGCGGATGCTCGTCGAGGGCGGCGTGAAGATCGCGCCGGTGTTCGAGGGCGACCGGCTGTGGGGCATCGTCACCGAGGACGCCATCCTCGACGCCGTACTCGACAGCCTCGACGCGCTCGTCGTCGGCGACATCTACACGGCGGACGTGGTGACCGTCGACGAGGACGCCACGGTCGGGCGCGCAATCAACCTGATGCGCGAGAACGGCATCTCGCGGCTCCCCGTGGTGAACGAGAGCGGCCACCTCGCGGGCGTCGTCACCACCCACGACATCGTGGACGTGGTGGT
>CAZYYH010000182.1:2772-4545 GCA_964651725.1 uncultured Halobacteriales archaeon
AGAGCGGCCACCTCGCGGGCGTCGTCACCACCCACGACATCGTGGACGTGGTGGTTCGTGACGTGGACAAGGCGACTGTCGGCGACCGTGCGGGCGAGATCGAGCGCCTGCTCGACCTGCCCGCGTACGACGTGATGTCGAGCCCGGTCGAGACGGCGTCCGTCGGCGACACCGTCCAGTCGGCGGTCGAACGCATGCTCGACAGCGACTACGCCGGCCTCGTCGTGACGCCGGCGGACGACGACCGCGTCATCGAGGGCGTCCTCACGAAGACCGACGTGCTCCGCGCGCTCACGTACACCGAGGAGGACCACCTCGACGTGCAGATCACGAACATCGACCTCCTCGACACCATCTCACGCCGGGAGATTCGGGAGAGCGTCGAGGCGATCTCGGATAAGTACGGCGAGATGCAGGTGCTCCACGCTCACGTCCGGTTCCACCGGCACAAGGAGAAGCTCCGCGGCACCCCGCTCGTCCAGGCCCAGATCCGGCTGCGGACGAGCCGCGGTCAGATGGCTGGCTCCGGCGAGGGCTACGGCGCGGAGAGCGCGTTCTTCGTCGCACTCGACAAACTGGAGCGCAACGTCCTCGAATCCAAGCACGTCCGCGCCGACGAGGAGTACCGCGGGCAGCTGCTCCGGAAGCTCGGCGAGCTGTAGCGAGGGCCGGACTCACCGGGCGTCACCAGTCGATGGGCTCCCGGTCGTGCCAGAACTTGCCGCCGGGTGCACTGGGCGCGAATCGGGTCAGCCACGTGGGTGTCTCCGCGCCCGCCGCCGGACTCCGTGGCGCTTCGTCCCCGCCGAGCGCCGTCCGCACCCATCCCGGCGACGCCGCGTTGGCGATCAGCCCCTCTTCGGCGTACGCGCCGTGAAGCTGTACGGTGAGTCCGTTGAGGGCCGTCTTGGAGATGGAGTACGCGCCCCGCCACCGATCGGTGTCGCCGGAGAGTTGGCCACCTCGGCTAGACACGTTGACGATCCGGCCACCGTCGCGCTCCAACAGGAGCGAAAGCGCGTGTTTGCTCGTCAGAATCGGACCCCTGAGGTTGGTTCGTAGCGCGCGGTCGATGCCGCCGGTCGTGCCCTCGCCGATGGGGCCGTCCGGCCCGGCCACGGCTGCATTGTTTACGAGTACGTCGAGACGCTCGGTTTCACGGCGAACGCGGTCCATCGCGGCACCGATGTCCGCCTCGCTCGTCACGTCGAGGCGAACGGGCCTGCGGTCGTCCTCGGGGACATCGGCCGGGTCGCGTGCGCCGGCGTACACGGTCGCACCGAGGTCGACGAGTTCGTCGGCGATGGCCTTCCCGATCCCCCGGTTGGCTCCGGTCACGAGGACCGTCTGTCCGTCGAGTGAGTCGTGGAGAGCAACCTCCATACCGCTGGTATAAATCGGGTGTTCGATAAGTTTGCTGATGGGGGTCGAATCGCCGAGATGCGCAGCGATACGGTGAATCGATCGGCTCCGGATGCACACCCTCCCGACCAGTTTCACTTTCACTCCGCCTTAGGCTGGCCCTTATCCCCATCGGGTTCTTCCCTCCAACCGTCATGCCGACCTCGGCTCCGGCGACGGCGGACCACGAGACGCGGGGGCTCTACCGCGAACTCCACCGCGCGCTCTCGGAACTCCGGCCGGGCGAGCGCGCCGACGACCTCGCCGCACACCTCGTGCGGCGCGACTTCAGCGCGGAACTCGTCGCGCTCACCGCGTACGGCGAGCGCGCCGTCTACTTCCGGCCGCTCGCGCAGACGCTCACCGCCGTCC
>CAZYYH010000183.1:0-4539 GCA_964651725.1 uncultured Halobacteriales archaeon
CCATCGACGACGCGCAGGACTCGACGGAGACGGAGAGCGCACAGCACGCGATGACCCTGTTCGATGCGCGGAGCGCGCTGGTGGCGCTCGGCGACGCGAACGTGCAGACGGTCGACCTCGGGCGGGCGCGCGGCGGCGGGTTCGACGTGCGCGAGGGCGAGGGCTGGCTCCGGATAACCCACCACAACTACTCGGGGACGAACGACGAGGAGGTGTACAACGGGTCGCTCGGTGCGCTCGTGTACGAGAACGAGGACACGACGCTCGCGTACCAGGGCGGCGGCGTGTGGCGCGTCGACGGCAACGGCTCGGCGCGGATGGTGTCGCCGCCGGAGTTCCACTACCGAGGTGCGACGCTCACCCTCCCGGTGATCCGCGTCGAGGGGTCGGCGGCGGGCGCGGGTGCTTCGCGCGCGGTGGTGCGCCAGGCGGAGACGCGGTCGCGGGTGTTCCCGAACGCGTCGCAGTCGTACCCCGGCGGTGCCGGCTCCTACCGCAACCCCGTCGAGTCGGGGTCGCTCACCGTCTCGGTCCACAGCCGCTACTACGAGGGATGGGCGTCGTACTTCCGCGCGCGCACCGACGGGAACGTCACCGTCGACGCCGCGAACCGCACGGTCACGGCCGAACTCGTCGCTGTCGGGATGCAGGGCGACTTCGGGATGCCGCCGGACGGCGACGCCATCGAGATGCGGGCGCTGGACGACGACCACTCGATGAACAACTTCACCATCGTGCTGAAGCCGGACGGCGACGCTGCGGACTTCTCCAACCTCGACTGGTCGCTCGACGCGTCGAGTGGCAGCCGCACCCTCAACGTCAGCCTCCACAAGAACGGCGGGAAGATCTGCAACGGCGGCAACGTGGACGTGCGGCTGTCGTACGCCGGCCCCGAGGGCAGCCACGAGTGGGTCCGGACGAGCGCGTTCTCGGAGAACGCGACGGACTTCTCGTACAGCTGCGCGGGCGGCACGCCGAGCCTCGCCATCAACTTCACCGGCACCGACGCGCTGACGTACGACGCCGGCCCGAACGGCATGGAGTTCACGGCACACGACAGCGACACCGCGGCGACCTACGACCCCGGCAGCGACTCCGAGGAGATCGGCTATCTCATCGACCACTACTTCACGCTGGTCGGGCCGACGTTCGACCTCGAAGTCGACGACTTCAGCCACGGGAACGGGAACGCGGGGTCGGTCAGCGAGGACGTCTCGTACGGCACCCTGTCGTACGGCGGCGGCGGCCGCGTCGTCACGTTCCTCCACGTCACCGAGAACCGCGTCGAAGTCGAGATCGAGTAGCCCGTTCGGCGGCGTCTCCGCGAGCGACCACCGGGAGCGAGCGGACGGCTCGTCGGAGCGAAGCTCTGACGGCGCTCCCTCACTCGGGTCGGTCGCGCCGCCCGTACAACACTAGCGACTCCATGCGGAGCTTCGGTTCGCCGTCGCCGTTCACCGTCGTCGTCCGCGTCCGCACGACGCCGCGGTCGGGCTTGCTCTCCGACGGCCGCTTGTCGAGGATTTCCGAGCGCACCGACAGCGTCTCGTCCGGCCGCACCGGGTTCGGCCACCGGAGTTCCTCCAAGCCGATGGCTCCCATCGACGCCGCGCGGGAGAAGTGGTGGTCGACGAGCATCCGCATCGTCATCGCGCCCGTGTGCCAGCCGGAGGCGATGAGGCCGCCGTAGATGGAGTCCGCGGCGCGCTCGGGCTGCGTGTGGAACCACTGCGGGTCGTACCGCTCGGCGAACTCCAGTATCTCCGCCTCCGTCACGTCGTAGCTCCCGAACTCCCGGATCTCGCCGACCGCGAGGTCCTCGAAGAATATCTCCGGCATGGTGCTACGTCGATGTACCGCCACGACGTGCAAATAGATGGCGTTAGCGGAGAGGTCCCCGGCCGAGAGTTCGGGACGCGGACACCGGCCACGCGGGCGGCCTCCTCGCACTCGAACAGGTCGTAACGCGGGGCATCCTCCAGGGAGGGTCGTGGGTGGGGAGAGACGACGGGTCCACCTCGCCCCGAAGCACGGCGACACGATTCGAGCAGTCCCACCGTAGCGACCCGGTACGTTTTTCCCGAACGCCCGCGACGCTCGGGGTATGAAGGAGTCGCTGATGGACATCATCTGCTGTCCACTCGACAAACACGACCTCGAACTGGCCGTCGAACGCCGCGAGGACGACGAGGTGATGGAGGGGACGTTGACGTGTACGGAGTGCGGCGAGGTCTACCCCATCGAGGACGGCATCCCGAACCTGCTCCCGCCGGACATGCGCGAGGAGTCGCCAGCCTGAAGCTTTTTCTATCATGACGGAGTGTGGGGAACCGTGACCGAGACGCTGCCGGTCGAGATCAACCGCGACCGCATCCACGCCGTAGACGTGCCGCCGTCGTTCGAGGTCACGGACTCGTTCGTGGTCCGCGTCGAGAACCACGGCTCGGCGACGCACGTCCACCTCCATCTCGACGACGCGCTCTCGCGCGTCGCTGCGCTCGGCACCGCCAACCACTACGTCGAGTCCGAGACGAGCCACGATGTCGTGGTGCGGGTGGCCGACGGCCCGCGGCCCGCCGAGGGCACGCTGGAGATCGTGACGGGCTACGGCGCGGAGACCGCGCGCGTCGCCATCGACGTGGTCGAACCGGAGCGCTCGGAGGACGCGGTCGCCGTCGACGAGTCGATGGCGGAGCCGCCGACGCGAGATGACGCGGACTCGCCCGCGTCTGCGGGCGGGAGCGGCGTCGCGAGCGCGTCGCGCGAGGTGCTGCCGGTGGTGGCGCTCGCGGGCGTCGCGGTGACGTTCGCCGTGTTCGCCGCCGTCATCAGCGACGCGCTCGCCGTCATGCTCGGCGTGGTCGCGGTGATCGCCGGCGTCGGGACGGCCTGGCTGATGCTCCGCGAGGACTGACCCAGGACGCTGATTGTGTCTGACCGTGGGCGCGTCTGGAGCGGCCAGCACTGGCTCCGGAAGCCCCCGTCCGCTGCGGTCGCGCGGCTCGTTGCGCGCTTCACTCTCTCACTCACTGCGTTCGGTCGTTCCAGTGCTTACGTCGCCGTGCTTCCCGCAGCGACCGGCCGGGCGGTGCCCGGCCACCTATAACGTGGCGGCGAAGCCGCCACGCGGTCGGCCCCTTCCGAAGTCCCCCCGCCGGCTCGCTGGCAAGCCGTAGCATTCGGCTAATTGGCTGGCCATAGCTAGCGGTCGGATACCGGGAGCGGTGGTTCGACTAGGCACCGCGCGATTTTTGACGGGTCCCCGTCTCCCCTCGACCATGACACTCGCAGCCGACACGCGCGGCGCGGCGCGCGACCATCCGTTCCTCGAACTCGCGCTCCGCGCGGGCGTCTGCAACTACGCAGCGGCGGCGCGTTTCCTGGACGTGGACGGGGACGTGGACGCGGTCGCCACGGCGCTCCGGCGGTTCGAGACGGACCTCGACGGGTTCGAGACCGAGGACCGGAGCGCGCGCGTGGCGATGGAGAGCGGCCTGGGGCGGGCGGACGGCGAGGGCCTGCTCGCAGTGAGTGGTTCGACGTACGCGCCCGGCGAGGGGTCGCTGACGGGCGTCGTGGCGACGGGAGAGGTGGACGCGGACGCGCTCGCCGCGGTGCTCGGTCGACTCTCGACCGCGGGCGTGACGGTCGAGGCCGCCGGGGTCGCCGACGACTCCCTACTCGTGGTCGTCGAGCGCCGCGACGGCGCGGACGCGCTGCGTGCGGTGGAGGCGGCGCTCGACGCCGTGCCGATACGCCCGGACGCTCGATAGCCGACAGCGCGTGTCGACTTCGACGGCTTAAAACGCTGCAGCGAGTAGGTGTCCGTGATGACGCTGCACGTCGTGAACACCCTGACGGGCGAGCAGGAGCCGTTCGAGCCCATCGACCCCGACTCCGTCCTCCTCTACTACTGCGGGCTCACGGTCTCCGACGACGCCCACCTGGGCCACGCCCGCGCGTGGGTGCACGTGGACGTGATGCACCGGTGGCTGGAGCATCTCGGGTACGAGGTGCGCCACGTCGAGAACTTCACGGACGTGAACGAGAAGATCGTGGCGCGCGTCGGCGAGGACGACCTCGGCGACACCGAGGCGGACGTGGCCCGCCACTTCGTCGAGTCCGTGCTCCGGGACATGCGCGGGCTGAACCTGCTCCGCGCGGAGGTGTACCCCAGGGTCTCCGAGCACGTTCCCGAGATCATCGACCTCGTGGAGACCCTGGTGGAGAAGGGGTACGCCTACGAGTCCGACGGCTCGGTCTACTTCGACGTGACCGAGTTCCCCGACTACGGCAAGCTGTCGAACCAGCGCGTCGAGGATCTGGAGGCGCAGGGCGAGGAGTCCGAGCAGGCCGAGAAGCGCCACCCGCAGGATTTCGCGCTCTGGAAGGACGGCGTTGCCCACCCGGACGACGCGGAGCCGGGCGGGCAGACCTGGGACTCGCCGTGGGGCGAGGGCCGGCCGGGCTGGCACGTCGAGTGCTCCGCGATGAGCATGACCCACCTCGACGAATCCATCGACGTGCACGCAGGCGGCC
>CAZYYH010000184.1:0-4503 GCA_964651725.1 uncultured Halobacteriales archaeon
CGTGTGGCAGGAGGAGCCGGGCGTCCAGACCGTCTACCACGTCTCCATCATGCGCATCGCGCGGCTCGTCGGGCTGGCTCCGGACGACGACGGGTGGGCGAGCATCGTCGCCGAGACCGGCGAGATGGTCGACGAGGCGTTCGAGAGCCTCTAAGCGGGCTGCGCACCGAACCGGATGGCGACGTAGACGAGCGAGAACAGCGTCGCGTTGTACGCGCCGTGGACGAGCGCGGGAACGACGAGGTTGTCGGTGTGCTCGTACACCGCGCCGAAGACGAGACTCGGGAAGAAGAGGAGGGAGATGGAGACGAGCCGGCTGGCCGCGCCCCCGGTGAGCGCGAACCAGTGGATGGCGGCGAAGATGGCGCTCGCCAGCCCGACCGCGACCCACGGGCCGAACGCCTGCCGGAGCGTCCCCTGGACGACGCCGCGGAACAGGAGTTCCTCGCCGGGGCCGATGAGGAGGAAGGAGAACGGTATCAACAGCAACAACACCTCGGGGTTCTCGATACCGATCTCCGCGACCTGGTTGCTGGCGGCGTCGACGCCGGTTGCGGCGACGAGCAGCGCGGCGACGAGCGCCGCGCCGAGCGCGAGCAGGTAGCCGCCGACCGCCCACGCAGCCTCGCGCAGCGACGGGACGCGTGCGGACACGAAGTCGAAGCCGAGGTCGCGGTAGCGGAGGTAGAGCGCGGCGACGCCGCCGAACGCGACGCCCTGCGTGAGCACGAGCGTGAGTACGAGCGTGGCGGTGATGGGCAGGTCGACGCCGACGGTCGCGAGCACGAGACTTGCGGCGACGGTCAACACGGCCGCGGCGACGATGCCCGCGACCGCCGTGCCGACCGCGGCGGCGACTGCACGGCCGGGCGGGACTGTCGTTCGAGCGTGCATGCCCGACCGTTGGGCCGCCTCCCCCAAAACATCACCCGGTCAGTCGTCGTCGGGAGCGGTGCGCCCGGACTCGTCGTTCGACGAGTCGGCGTCGCCGCCCTCCGGAGCGTCGGCGTCCAACGTGCCACTCTCCTCGCGCCCGTCGGCCGTTTCGAGGCGCTCCCGGAGCTGCTCGACCTCCGCTTCGAGTTCGTCCACGCGGTCCGCCGTCGCGTCGTCCTCGCGGTCCGGCCGGAACAGCACGAGGTACGCGAGCGCGACGATGGGCGAGAACAGAAACAGGCTGATCAGGAGGATGATCGCCACCTCGACGCCACCGGGCGCGAACAGCGGAAGGACCATCGGCCGGGTCGAGTGCCGCCCGAACTATAAACTTCCCGTTCCCGAAGATACGACGAGGATGGAGTGGAAGCGCCGGCTGGCCGAGAACCTCACGGCCGAAGCGCAGGCGTACGGCTACACGCTCACCATCTGGGGAGCGGGTGCGATACTCGTCAGCGCCTACGGCGTCCCGGACCCCCCGATCGTTTTCCTCTACGTCGGCGGCGCGCTCCTCGGGTACGGCACGCTCGCCGCGGTGGCGTTCGATAGCCTCTTCGCCCGGCGCGAGGCCGGCTCGGACACCACGCTGCTGGCCGCGTCCACCGTCCACGTCGTCGCCACGCTCGGCAATCTCGTCGTGAGCTACGCGGTCGTGGACGCGAGCAGCCGACTCGCGCTCCCCGCCGCCGTCGCGTTCTTCGCGGTGGGCGCGCAGGCGACCGCGACGTACAACGTCCTGTTGCTCCTGGAGGACTACGTGGTGCGTCGGATCGAGGTGCTGGAGGAGTCCGGCGAACCCGGCGATTAGCCGAAGTCGCCGAGGCTGGCCTGGAGGCCGGACACCATATCCGACTTCCGACGGAGGTCGGCGAGCGACACCGGGAGTTCGCCGGCGAGCGCGCGCACCGCGTCGTGGAACGTCTCCGCGGTGCCGTACTCCCCGTCGAACGCGTTCCGGACGCTCTCCCGTATCTGCCAGACGCCGACCGGTGCCCAGTAGTCGTCCGAGACCTCGCGCAGCACCAGACACTTCGCCTGCCGGCCCACCTCGTCGAGATGCTCCAGCACGCCGAGCCGCGACGCGTAGTACGCGCCCGCGGTCTCCTCGACGTACCCCGTGCGCCCCTCGTAGCCCTCGTGGGCCGACCCCATCCACGTCTCGCCCGTCGGGTCCTGGTTCCAGATGCTCCCCGGGGCCTTCATCTCCACGAGTTCGTACTCCCACCGGCCGGGCGCGAGGATCACCCAGTAGCGGTTGCCGACGTACTCGTTCATCCACACCTGCACCTCGTCGATGGAGGGGCTGTTCCGGATGCGCCCCCGGAGATACTGGCCGACCGTGTCGTCCACCGCCGTGATCGACCATCGCGTCGGCACCAGCCGCCGGTTCTCCCCCTGCCCGAGCGCCCCGACCGACAGCACCCGGTTGATGTCGTACACGTCGAACCCCCGGCGGTAGAGATACGTCATCGCGCCTTCCGCCCGCCAGTCGTCGTCCGACAGCGTCTTCTCCACCGCCCTGGGGACGTGCGGGTTCTCCGTGAGGTCCGCCGACTCCGCACGCGCGTTCGGCCCCGTGGGCGCCTGGATGTCGGAAAGCGTTAGGTCGAGGTCCGGCGTCTCCGACAGCCCGATCTCCACGTCCACCGGCCGGTCCGCGATGGCGACCTCCCGCTGCACCCCGACGAAGCCGTCCCACACGTCCTCGACGTTCACGCTCGCCGACTTCCGCGAGTTCAGCAGGCCCGTCCGGTACTGCAGCACGTTCTCGATGTCCAGTCCCCGCCCGTACCAGTCGCTCGACGTGGCGAACTCCGCCGCGTTCTCCTCCTCGCCCACCGGTGACAGGATGCCCGTCGACACGTTCGGGTAGCTCGACCGGCCCACGAACACCGAGGGAGCCGTCGAACCGAACAGCGAATCGCCCTGCTGCACCGCCTCGAACCGCGCCCGCACGTCCTCCACGTAATCGAGGATCTCGTAGGACTTCTCCTCGGCGAGGCGGCGGCGCTCCATCGCCTCGTCCGGCTCCAGTCCCTCGATGTACTCGTCCAGGCGCATCTACGAGGTGGTTGGGGTCGAGGGGTTTTGAAACTCGCGCTAGGTGAGGTATGACGGGTGAAGCGAGCCAGCCACGCCAGTACGTCCAGCCCGACTGACCGTTCACTTCCCCATTTTGCCAGCAGCGCAGAGCGCTTCACCGGACAGAAACCGGACTCGCGGCCACGCTCGGAACAGAATCGTCGACCGCTACCACGTCGAAAACCCCTGGCGATGTAGTCGTCCCGGGTAGGCGTCCTGCTGTCTACTGGACTGTCACCGTCTCGAAAGCCCCTGGGCCGCTCCGGTCGCGCGGCGCTCGCGAGTCGCTCCGCTCCCCGCCCGCGCAGTCGGTGGCGCTCACTCCGTTCGCGCCACCCGCTCGCTGCGCGCTTCGCTCCCTCACTCCGTTCGGTCGCTCCAGTGCTTACTTCGCCGTGCTTCCCGGAGCGGCCCAGCACCTTTCATTCCCACCCGATCAGTTTGTCCGTCGGCCTCCCGGGGAGTACATAAACCACTTAAAGCTTACGAAAATTATAAACTATTACATAGAATTACACTGATAAAGTTTAAAGGCAGGTGCTCGCTCGCCCGGTCGCACGCGCGTCCAAGAGAACCGGTTACGACTGTTCCCGAACGCTCGCCGCGAGCGAACAGTTTTCAGGGCCGGGCGTCGAATCCCGGCCAGTGACCGCGCCAGCGCGCGACGACGGCGATGCGCCCCCACCGCCGCCCGACGGCTACCGCCCCGCCGAGTCGTTCGGCTACCCGACCGGCGTGCTGTTCGTCGTCGTCGCGGCCGTCCTCGTCGCGGCCGCCGCGGCGTTCGGCGCGCTCCTCTGGGTGATCCAGGGACCGAGCGTCCTCCGGGAGTTTGCCGCCGTCGAATCCTCGGCCGACGCCGTCGCCGTCACCGTCGACGCCGCGCGCCTCGGCGTCGTCCTACTCGGCGCGGTCGTCGTCGTCACCGCCGTCCACGAACTCGTCCACGGCGCGGCGTACCGGCTGCTCGGCTACGACGTGACGTACGGCGTCGCGCTCCACCTCGGTGCGTTCTACGTCGCCGCGTTCGACCAGTTCCAGACGCGCCGCGACAGTCTCGTGGTCGGGCTCGCACCCCTCGCCGTCCTCACGGTCGCGCTCGCGCCCCTGCTCGCCGCGCCAGTTCCGTGGGTCGCCGCGGGCGCGTACGTGGGCATCGTCTTCAACGCCGCCGGGTCGGCCGGCGACCTCTATCTCGTCTGGCGGCTGCTCGGCGACCCGCCCGATGCGCTCTACTACGACTCGGACGCGCGGCGGTCGTGGGTGTTCGAGCCGCAACGCGAAAACTGAGTCCTCCCGATTACGCCTCGGCCTGCCACTTCCGCACTTTGTCCGCACTCACACCACTGACACTCCCCGCAACGTCCTCCGGCTTCGCATCACGAAGGGCGTCCACGCTCTCGAAGCCGGCGTCCTTGAGCTTCTCCGCCGTCTTCGGGCCGACGCCGTCGAGCGCCTCCAGGCCGTCGCGCTCCTGCTGGCGCT
>CAZYYH010000185.1:0-4489 GCA_964651725.1 uncultured Halobacteriales archaeon
CCTCGGTGAGTTCGAGGCCGTGGACGACGCCGCGCTCGGTGCCGACGAGCAGGTAGCGGCCCTCCCGGGTGACGGTCGGCGTGGCGCGGACGCTCCCCGCGGCCTCGAACCGCCAGCGCTCCTCGCCGTCCGCGAGCGCGAGCGCGCGAACGACGCCGTCGGAGCCCGCGAGGTAGACGGTGTCCATGGCAGACGCGTCCGCCTCGCTCGTCCAGCCGCCGACGGTGGGCGGCTGGAGCGTCAGCCGGCCGACGCGGACCCGCCACTGCTCCTCGCCGTCCGACGCGCGGAGACACCGGAGCGCGTCACCGTCGACCTGGAGGACGTTGCTCCCGGCGACGACCGGCGCGGCGTTCGGGAACGCCTCCATCTCGACCGACCACCGCTCGCCGACGCTACCGGTCGGCCCCCGGCCGTCGGGCGCGAAGCCGGCGTTCGCGGCGTCGTGTGCGGGCGCGGGCCAGTCGGTCGCGGAGCCGGCGTCGCCGGCGGCGTGGCCGTGTGACGTGTACGGGTCGCCGTAGCGGACGCAGCCGGCCGTCGCCGCGACGCCCGCGACCCCGGCGGCGGCGAGGAAGCGTCTGCGGGAGGGGCGCGAGGGGACCATGGCCCGTCGTCTCGGGGTCGCGTGATGTGTCTTCCGGTCGGGTGGCGTCACGCCGACGGACGCGATTCCCGGTCAGCCGCTCGCGGTCGCCGTCCCGTTCGACCCGTTCCGCGCGACGACGTACTCCCGGCCGACCTGCGCGTCCACGAGCGCGTCGACGGGCGCGTGGTCGTCGCGGAGCACGGGCACGCCCGTGGTGTTCACGTCGCCGGGGCCGCGGTACTGCCCGATCTCCGTCGAGAGGTCGAGACCCACGTCGCGTCGCCGGTCGAGTTCGCGGAACTCCGCTTCGGTGACGCGCTCGTCGCGCTTCGTGGCGACGAGTTCGACGTTCTGGAGCGCGTTCGAGCGCGTGGTCGGGAAGGCGTAGACGCGCGGGAACGCCTCCCGCATGGTCTTGTACTCCGCGCGGAAGAACTCGGAGCCGGAGCCGGCGGGGGCGGAGATGACGTTGGCGACGAGGGTGCCGTCCTCGTCGAGCCGGGACTCGGCGAGGTCCATGAACTCGACGGTGGTGAGGTGGAAGGGCACGCGGTCCTTGCGGTACGCGTCGAGGACGATCACGTCGTACGTTCGGTTCGTGGATTCGAGGAACTCGCGGCCGTCCCGGACGTGGACGTTCAGCCGGGGGTGGCTCTCGTTCACACCGAAGTAGCGCCGCGCCGCCTCGACCACCGCCGGGTCGAGTTCGACCACGTCCACGGTCACGTTCGGATACTCCGCCAGGAAGCGCTTCGGCCCCGAGAATCCGCCGCCGCCGACGAACAGCACCCGGTCCACGTCCTCGGCGAGCAGCATCGAGAGGTGGAAGTACCGGGGGTACGCGAACACGTACCCCGAGCGGTCGTCGACGTACGTCGCGCTGTGCGGTGCTCCATCGAGGGAGAGCGTCCGCACCCCGTCGCGGTCCACCACTTCGAGTTCCTGGTACGGTGTACTCGTCTCGTACACCACCGACGCGCCGCCACCGTAGACGCCCACCCCGGTCGCCGCCACCAGCACGAACCCCGCCGCCATCACCCGCGTCCACCCGCGAACGTCCGCGCCCGGCACCACTCCACCCGCCGCCACCAGCAGTAGCGCGCCGAGCGCCACCGCCACCCCGACCGTCCCCAGGGTCGGCACCAGCACGAACGTCGTCCCGAACGCCCCCAGAATCGACCCCGCCGTCCCGAGCGCGTACACCCGACCCGCCGCCGACCCGTGGCCCCCGGCCGCCGTCGGGTTCCGCCGCCCGGCTGCGAGTTCCGCCGCGTACGGACTCACCGCCCCGAGCGCCAGCGTCGGCGGCCCGAACAGCACCGCAACCGCCACCACCGGCCGGGCGCGCGTCGGCAACGGCGAACCCGCGATCGCTGCGAGTATCCGGCCGTCCACCACCGCCAGCCCCGCCACCCACACGCTCGCGTACGCCAGCAGCGCCGCCACGCGCCCCGGCGTCGCCCCGGTGTCGGCCCGGCGACCGCCGAAGGCGTACCCCGCGCTCAGCGCCACCATGCTCACCCCGATCACCGACCCCCACGTGTACACGCTCGACCCGAACGTCGGCGCGAGCAGCCGGCCGGCGAGAAGCTGGAGTCCCATCCCCACCACGCCCGACGCGAACACCGCTACCTCGACGGGTGAGAGCGCAGGGGCGGATGGACGGCGCGACACGAATCTGGTCGTCGATAGCCCGCCGAGCTACTTCAGCCTGCGGACATCGGAACGGGGTTGACCGTGCGCTCGCTAGCAGTCACAGTCCCCGGAGCAGCCACACCCCGACCCGGACCCGCTCACGCGCTTCGGAATCCACAGGTAGAGCACCGCGCCGAGGACCAGTCCGATGCCGCCGACGGCGATTCCGGACGCCGGCCCAACGACGGGAAGCGTCACGGGTTCCGGTGGAATCAGGGTACCGACGCTCAGACCCACGACAATCGCGGCGACGACCTTGACGATCTTCGGGTTCACGATCCGGTTGCGGCTCGGATTCATGACGAACGACAGGCGCGTAGACGACTTGTACGTTCTGCGAACGTCAGTTCTGTTCGATGGTTTGCAGAAGCCAGCTTCGGAGACCGTAACGGTCAGTCACCGGTCCGCTCACGCTCGACGACTCGGAGTTCGTCGTCGAGGACGACGCGGAGCCGGTCGCCGGCGATCTCGAACGGCATCGCGACGGCCGGCGGGTCCTCCGCGACGACTCCGAGGCCGTCTCTGGCGGCGGCGACGGGACCGTCCCACCAGCGGGAGAGCGCAGCGTCACGGCCGTGGTCGGCGAGGAAGCCGACGACGGCGGGCGTCGTCAACGCGACGTTCGCCGGGTTGCCGACAAGGCTCGTACCGCACTCCTCGCACGCCATGGTCGCGTACGTCTCCAAGCCGGCCATCTCCTCCACGGAGCCGGATCCGTAGGTGATCGACGCGGTGTCCCGGAGCGCACGGTGGACGCGTCCGCCACAGCCGTGACAGATCCCTCGACGCATCGTGCCGATCTTGTGGTGGCGTCGCTGGTACGCCGCGTCCAGTAGCTCCCGCTTCGAGCGATCCTCGACGCCACGTGCCGGGAAATGCACCGCGTCGAACAGCGTCTCGCAGCCCACGCACTCGACGGTGAGGAGGTGATCTGGATGGTACGCGGCCGAGAGTCGACCGGCACAGTCGGGACAGTCACCGACTGCGAACGGCTCGACGACGCGACGCTCCGTCAGCGTTCCGGCGACGATCGCCTGGTAGATCAGCTGCCCGGGCAGCCGGAGCTTGTAGCCCGCCGCGTCCTTCATGACGAACGTTCCCACGAGCTTGTCGAGATGGTAGTTGAACCGACCGCTGTCCTCGGCGCCGATCCGCTTCATCAGTTCCGAGAAGCCGAGGGCGTTCGACGTCTTGCCGTCGGCCGTCCGCGCCTCGCCGAGCGCGACCACGATGTTCGCCCGCGTCCGCTCGCCGACGATCGAGAGCGCCTCGTCCAGCGCGAGGGGAGGGAACTCCTCGATCTCGACGCGTCGTCGTCCGTCGTGGGTCGCCCCCTCGTCCGACATGGCTCGCCGTTCGTCGGGCGGCCTCTTGGGTGTTCCCTCGCACGCCGCTCGTTCGACCGTTCCGCATCTCACCGGCTGCTCGAGACGCGGGACGGCATGGCGACTGCCGAATCGCGCCGAGCGTCGGCCTCCTCGGTACCGTTCCGTTCGACGACGTACCGGCGGCCGAACTGGGGGTCGAGCAACTGGTCCACGGGGGCACGGTCGTCGCGGAGGACGGGTACGTCGTCGGTCGGGACCATCGACGCGTTCCGGTAGCTTTCGAGGTCGCGGGCGAGGTCGATGCCGATGTCACGGGTTCGAGCACGCTGCTGGAACTCGGCCTCGGTGAACCCCGACTGGTTCCTGGTGGCGACGAGTTCGACGTTCTGGAGGAACGGGGTGTCGCTGGTGGGGAAGGCGTAGACGTGGGGGAACGCCTCCCGCATGGTCTTGTACTCCGCGCGGAAGAACTCGGAGCCGGAGCCGGCGGGGGCGGAGATGACGTTGGCGACGAGGGTGCCGTCCTCGTCGAGCCGGGACTCGGCGAGGTCCATGAACTCGACGGTGGTGAGGTGGAAGGGCACGCGGTCCTTGCGGTACGCGTCGAGGACGATGGCGTCGTACGTGTGGTCGGTGTCCGTCAGGAACTCGCGGCCGTCGCCGACGTGGACGTTGAGCCGCGGGTGGGAGCGGTTCACGCCGAAGTACTCCTCGGCGACGGAGACGACCTCGGGGTCGAGTTCGACCACGTCCACGGTCACGTTCGGGTACTCCGCCAGGAAGCGCTTGGGGCCGGAGAACCCGCCGCCACCGATGAAGAGAACGCGGTCCACGTCGTCCTGGAGGAGCATCGGGACGTGGAAGTAGCGGGTGTACT
>CAZYYH010000186.1:0-4441 GCA_964651725.1 uncultured Halobacteriales archaeon
GGACATGACCGAGCGCCGCGAGCGCGAACAGCAGCTCCGCCAGGAGCGCGACCTCACCGACCGGGTACTGGAGTCGAGTCCGGTCGGCATCGCCGTGATGGGACCGGGCGGCAGTCCGGAGCGCGCGAACGAGCGCATGCAGAACATTCTCGGCCTCTACGAGAAGCCCGCACCCGAGTTCACGAAGGACGAGATGACGGTGTACGACGAGGACGGCGACCGCCTCGACCCGGCGGCGTTCCCGTCGACGCGCGTGTTCGAGACGGGCGAGCCGGTGTACGACTGGACGGGGCAGGTCGAGCATCCCGACGGCGAACGCCGGTGGGTGTCGGCGAACGCCGTCCCGCTCCTCGACGACGACGGCGACGTGGAGCGCGTCGTGGTGACCTCGAAGGACGTCACCGACCGCGTCGAGCACGAGCAGTCGCTCCGGCAGGAGCGCGACCTCGTGGAGCGCATCGTGGAGTCAAGCCCGGTGGGCATCGGCCTGCTGGAGCCGGACGGCTCCATCGTCCGGGCGAACGAGCGAGCGGAGGAACTGCTCGGGATGTCCGCCGCCGAACTCTCAGAGCAGACCGCCACGGAGCGGACGGTGTACGACGAGCAGGGCGACCCGATTCCCGCCGACGAGCGGCCGTTCGCACGAGCGCTCCGGACGGGCGAGCCGGTGCTCAACCGGGAGCTGCAGATCGACCGGCCCGACGGCGAGCGCCGGTGGGTGTCGGTGAACTGCACGCCGCTGTTCGGCGACGACGGCGAGGTCGAGCAGGTGCTGACGGTGGGCGAGGACGTGACGGAGCGCCACGAGCGCGAACAGCAGCTCCGCCAGGAGCGCGAGCGGTTCCGGTCGCTCGTCCAGGAGGTCGACGAGTACGCCATCTTCATGCTCGATACGGACGGCCACATCGAGACCTGGAACGACGGCGCGGAGCGCATCAAGGGCTACGACCGCGAGGAGATCCTCGGCGAGCACTTCTCGCAGTTCTACACGCCCTCGGATCGGGACGCGGGCGTCCCCGGGGAGAATCTCGAGCTAGCGGCGGCGAACGGCCGCGTGGAGGACGAGGGCTGGCGCGTGCGACAGGACGGCAGCCGGTTCTGGGCGAACGTGGTCATCACGGCACTCCACGACGACGAGGGCTCGCTTCGGGGTTACGCGAAGGTGACCCGGGACATGACCGAGCGCCGCGAGCGCGAACAGCAGCTCCGCCAGGAGCGCGACCTCGTGGAGAGCATCATCGAGACCGGTCCGATGAGCGTCATCGTCGTGAACGATAGCGGCGAGGTCGTGAAGGCCAACGGGCGGGCGAAGCGCCGGCTCGGCGTCCCCGAGGACGACGAGCACTACGAGATGGGCGACCGTCCCCTCTTCGACGAGGACGGCGAGTTCGTGCCGCCCGAGGAGCGCCCGTACGCGGACGTGCTGACGACGGGCGAGCCGGTCGAGGACAGGCAGTGTCAGCTCGAGACCGCGACGGGCGAGCGCCGGTGGGTGTCCCTCAACGCCGCGATGATGCCCGGCGACGAGGACCGCGTCGTCGTCACGTCCGAGGACGTGACCGACCTCAAGGAGACCCAGCGCGCGCTCGCCCGGGAGCGCGACGAACTCGAGTCGGAGCTGTCGGAGCTGTTCGGCCGCGTCACCGACGCGTTCTTCGCGCTCGACGAGGACTGGAAGTTCACGTACGTCAACGGGACCGCGAAGGAGCTGCTCGACCGGAGCGAAGCCGAGCTGCTCGGGAGCAGCGTGTGGGAGGCGTTCCCCGACGCGGTGGACACGCAGTTCGAGCACGAGTACCGTCGCGCGATGGAGAACCAGGAGGCAGTCGACTTCGAGGAGTACGACCCGACGCTGGAGGCGTGGTTCTCGGTGTCGGCGTACCCCTCGGAGACCGGCATCTCGGTCTACTTCCGGGACGTCACGGACCGCAAGCAGTACGAGCAGACGCTCGCGGGGCTCCACGGCGTCACGCAGGACCTCCCGCACGCGGAGACGAAGGCGGAGGTCGCGGAGCGCGTCGTCGACGCGGCGAACGACCTGCTCGGCCTCCCCGGGGTGGCGGTGTACCTCCACGACGAGGCGGCGGGCGAACTCCACCCGGCGGCGTACGCCGAGGACGTGACCGAGCACTACGGCGACCTCCCGACCGTCGAAGCGACCGCGGAGAGTTCCATCCTGGGGAGTGCGTTCGCCGGCGAGGAGACGGTCCAGTACGAGGACGTACACGAGCCGGAGCTGCTTGCGAACGACGAGGCCGACGTCCAGCGCAACCTGTTCATCCCGCTCGGCGACCACGGTGTCCTGCTCGTCGGCGACGAGGAGGTCGGCTCGTTCGACGACGGGACGGTGGAACTCGCGGAACTCCTGACCGCGAACGCCGAGTCCGCGATGGACCGGGTGGACCGCGAGACCGAACTCCGCGAGCGCGAGCGCGAACTCAGGCAGTACCACACGGTCACGCAGACGGCGTCCGACGCCATCGTCACCGTGGACGACCGGGGCGTCATCCAGTCGGCGAACCCGTCGGTCGAGGACGTGTTCGGGTACGACCCCGGGGAACTCGTCGGGGAGTCGATGGGAACGTTGATGCCGGCGGACGACCGCGACGCGCAGCTCGAAACGCTCGAACGGCTCGCGGCCGGCGGCGGCACCGAGGAGCAGGCGTACGTCGAACTCGTCGCCGAGCACCGCGACGGCGACGAGGTGCAAATCGGGCTGTCGTTCAGCGGGTACGAGCACGACGGCGACCGCTACTTCACGGGCATCGCCCGCGACGTGACGGAGCGGAAGCGCCGCGAGCGCGAGCTGGAGCGGTACGAGACCATCGTGGAGACCGTCTCCGACGGCATCTACGTCCTCGACGAGGACGGCCGGTTCACGATGGTCAACGACGCGCAGATGGAGATGCTGGGGTACGACCGCGACGAACTCCTGGGCGAGGACCGATCGCTGGTCGCGCCGCCGGACGCGGCGCGGGCGGGGTCGGACGTGGAGGCGGAGCTTCTGGCGGGCGAGCGCGACGGGGCGACCGTCGAGGTCACCGTCGAGGACGCCGATGGCGACGAGTTCCCGGTGGAGACGACGCTCTCGCTCATCGAGCACGACGACGGCTACGAGCGCGTCGGCGTGGTGCGCGACGTGACGGAGCGCGTGGAGCGCGAGCGCGTCCTGGAGGAGTCCGAGCGCCGCTACCGCACGCTCGCCGAGCAGTTCCCGAACGGGGTCGTCACACTGTTCGACCGCGACCTCGAGTACACGCTGGCGGCGGGCCAGGCCTTCGACTACATCCCGCTCGAGCCGGACGACGTGACGGATCGGTCGTACCGCGAGGTGTGGGACGAGGACGTGGCGGACGTACTCCAACCCGTCTTCGAGGCCGCGCTCGCGGGCGAGGAGCGCTCGGTCGAGGTTGCGTACGCGGACCGAGAGTGGGTCGTCCACGCCGCTCCCATCACCGACGAGCAGGGCGAGGTGTTCGCGGGGATGACGATGGCCCAGGACATCACGGAGCGGAAGCGCTTCGAGGACGCCATCCGCACGCTGCACGACACCACTCGGGAGCTGTTCCCCGCCGAGAGCGCCGAGGAGGTCAGTCGCACGGTCGTCACTGCCGCGTCGAACGTGCTCGGGCTCTCGGACGCCGCGCTGTACCTGCACGACGACGAGCGCGGCGACCTCTACCCAGCGGGGAAGGCCAGCGACGTGGGCGTGATGTGGGACGACCTCCCGCGGGTACCGGTGAACGACGACACCATCGTCGGCAACGTGTACGCGACCGGGGAGAGCGTCCAGTGGGACGACATACGCGGCTCGCCGAACTTCATCGGTGAGGAGACCGACATGCGGGCGGGCGTGTTCGCGCCGATCGGCGATCACGGCTCGGTGTTCGCCGGCGACGCCGAGGCCGGCGCGTTCGACGACCGGACGCTCCAGTTGCTGGAGCTGCTGGCGGCCAACGCCGAGGCGGCGTTCGACCGCGTCGAGCGCGAACGCTACCTGCGCGACGCCAAGGACCAGCTGGAGGCCGCGACCGAGGCCGGTGCGGTCGGGACGTGGGAGTGGCACATCCCCGAAGACGAGTTCGTCGCGGGCGCGTCGTTCGCCCGGACGTTCGGCGTGGACCCCGAGGACGCCCGCGAGGGCGAGCCGCTCGACCGGTTCACCGCCGCCATCCACGAGGACGACATCGACCGGGTCGAGCGGAAGCTCGAGCGTGCCATCGAATCCCGTGGCGAGTACGAGGCCGAGTACCGCGTCCGCGACGCCGACGGCGAGACGCGGTGGATCGTGGCCCGCGGACACGTCGAACGTGACGACGAGGGCAACCCCCACAAGTTCCCCGGTGCAGTCACCGACATCACGGAGCGGAAGGAGCGCGAGCGCGCCCTGGAGGAGTCCGAGCGCCGCTACCGCACGCTCGCCGAGCAGTTCCCGAACGGC
>CAZYYH010000187.1:0-4433 GCA_964651725.1 uncultured Halobacteriales archaeon
TCGGGTCGGACTTCGCCTTGTTGAGGACGATGCGCATCATCTCCCGGCTCTTGCCGAGCCGGGCTTCGAGGCGCTCGCGGTACGCGTCGAGGTCGAGGTCGCGGCGGGCCGCGCCGGACTCCATCGCGGCACGGGCGACGGCGGGCGCGACCTCGAAGAGGACGCGCGGGTCGAGCGGCTTCGGGATGATGTACTCGGGGCCGAACTGGAGCGGCTGGTCGCCGTACGCCTTCACGACCGCGTCCGGCACGTCCTGCCTGGCGAGGTCGGCGAGCGCGCGGGCGGCCGCCACCTTCATCTCCTCGTCGATGTCGGTGGCGCGCGCGTCGAGCGCGCCGCGGAAGATGAAGGGGAACCCGAGGACGTTGTTGACCTGGTTCGGGTAGTCCGAGCGCCCGGTCGCCATGATGACCGTGTCGTCGCGCGCGGCCTTCGCGTCCTCGTAGCCGATCTCGGGGTCGGGGTTCGCCATGGCGAAGATGATGGGGTCGTCGGCCATCGACCGCACCATCTCCCGGTCGACGATGTCGGCGATGGAGAGCCCGACGAACACGTCCGCGCCAGCCATCGCGTCCGCGAGGTCGCCCTCGGGCACGTCGCGCGCGAACTCGCGCTTGTACTCGTTCACGTCTCCCGCGTCCGCGCGTGCCTGCGTGATGATACCCGACGAGTCGCACATCGTGACGTTCTCCTTCCGGACGCCGAGGCTCACGTAGAACCGTGCGCTGGCGATGGCGGACGCGCCAGCGCCCGAGAACACCACGTCGAGGTCGGCGAGGCCCTTGCCTGCGATGTCGGCGGCGTTGAGCAGCGCCGCCCCGGAGATGATGGCGGTGCCGTGCTGGTCGTCGTGGAACACCGGCACGTCCATGCGCTCGCGCAGTCGCTCCTCGATGACGAAGCACTCCGGGGCCTTGATATCCTCCAGGTTCACCCCGCCGAACGTCGGCTCCATCGCGGCGATGGCCTCGACGAGGGCGTCCGCGTCGTCGAGGTCGAGTTCCACGTCGAACACGTCGATGTCCGCGAACCGCTTGAACAGCACGCCCTTCCCCTCCATCACGGGCTTCGACGCCTGCGCGCCGATGTCGCCGAGGCCGAGCACCGCGGAGCCGTTCGAGACGACGCCGACGAGGTTGCCCTTCGCGGTGTAGCTGTACGCCACCTCGGGGTCGTCGGCGATCTCGAGGCAGGGCGCGGCGACGCCCGGCGTGTACGCTAAACTCAAGTCGCGCTGCGTGTTCGTCGGCTTCGTCGTCTCTATCGCTATCTTCCCCGGTGGCTCGCTCCGGTGATACTCCAGCGCGTCCTCGTCGAGTCCCATGTTCCCTACTCCCCGTGCCCCAGTGAAAAAGCTATCCGAACCCGTCGAATTCGCCTTCGACGCTCGTCGAACCCCCCGCTCCGTCGCCGTTCGCCCGCGACGATTCTCGCCGTCCGGGAGCAGTCGCACCACCTAAGTACGGCGCGCGGCAACCGTCGCCCATGACCGTTCGTCTCCGCCACCTCGCGGCCGTCACGACCGGGCTGACGTTCGCGCTCATCCTCCTCGGCGTCTACACGGCGGCGATGGGCGCGGGGCTGTCGTGCTCGGCGCAGTGGCCGTACTGCGACGGCGGGCTGTTCCCGCAGAGCCTCCCGAGCCTCGTGGAGTGGACCCACCGGCTGGTGGCGATGATAACCGGCTTCTTCATCCTCGGCACCGCCGTCCAGGCCCACCGCGAGGGGCTGCCGCGCCGCGTCCAGCACGCGTCGTGGCTCGCGCTCGCGGTCACGCCCGTCCAGGTGCTGCTCGGCCGCGAGACGGTGTTCACGTACACCGCGGTCGTCCAGACCGCACACCACGCCGCGGCGCTCGTCATCTTCGGGTCGCTGCTCGCCGCGACGCTGTGGGCGTACGAGGCGGCGAGCCCACCCGAGCGAGCGACGTCCGACGCGGGCGTGCCGGCCGACTGACCCGATGCGGGACCGGCTGATTCTGGCACGCACGCGACCGACGGGCTCCGTCGGTCGCGGCTACACCTGTCCACCACGCGAGTCGAGACGCCTCATTTTAGGCCCGCTATCGCCCGAAAATGGATATCTCACGCCAACGATTATGTGGTATCGACCTGCATTTAGTACGGGGGAGAGCCATGGAGATAGACAGGCGGACGGTCGTCAAGGGTAGCGCAGGAATCGCTGGCACGCTCGCGCTCGGCGGACTCGCGGGCGCACAGGATGAGGAGGTCGTCAGGATCGGCTCGGACATCCCGTACAAGCCGTTCGAGTACCGGACGGAGGACGGGGAGCTGACCGGCTTCGACGTGGACGTGGCCGAGGCCATCTTCGCCGAGGAGATGGGGCGGGAGTACGAGTTCGTCCAGACCGGGTTCGACACCATCATCCCGAGCCTGAACAACGGGAACTTCCGGATCATCATGTCGGCGATGACGATCAACGAGCAGCGCGACGAGGAGGTCGACTTCTCGGACCCGTACTTCGTCGCGTTCCAGACGGTCGCCGTCCTGCAGGGCGGCGACGTCGAGAGCCTCGACGACCTCCGGGGGCAGACGGTCGCGGTCCAGAAGGGCACGACCGGCGAGGAGGCCGCACAGGGCCTGAAGGAGGAGTTCGACGGCGAACTCACCGTCGACAGCTACGACCAGATCCCGGGCGCGTTCAACGCACTGCTCAACGGGCAGGCGGTCGCGGTCATCAACGACAACGCGGTCAACCTCCAGTACACCGAGGATCAGGACAACATCGTCATGCTGGAGGGCGAGGGCGAGGCCGCCGCGGAGTTCGAGGAGGCTCCGCCGTATCTCACGCTCACCGTCGAGCGCTACGGCATCGCGTTCCGCGAGGACGACGACGAGTTCCGCGAGCAGGTGAACGAAGCGCTCGCGGCGGTCATCCAGGGCGGCAGGTACGAGGAGATCTACCGCGAGTACTTCCCGGGCGACCCGCCGCAGAGCATCCTGGCGGGAGAAGACGGGACGACGGCCGGCAACGCCACGGCCGGCAACGCCACGAACGCCACGACCGGCAACGCCACGGAGAACGAGACGAACACCACCGGATAATCCGCGATGGGGGAGACGTACACCGACGAGCGCGGCGGCGAGGTAGCGGCCGGTGAGGGCGTGGTGACCGACGAGCGCGTCAGGTGGGCGGGCGCCGCGGTCGCGCTCGCGTTCACCGCGGCCGTCCTCGCGTTCATCGCGCTCATCCTGCTGGAGTACGTCGACTACGACCTGCTGTTCGCCGTGGTTCCGCGGTTCGTCACCGCGTTCGTCCGAGTCGTGGAGGTCGTCGTCATCTCCAGCGTCCTCGCGGTCACCGCGGGGATGTTCGTCGGCCTCGGCCGGGTGTCGCGCACGGCGATTACCCGGACCATCGCCACCGCCTACGTCGAGTTCTTCCGGGGGACGCCGCTGCTCTTCCAGCTGTTCATCATCTATCTCGGGGTGCCGTCGCTGTGGCCGCCGGGCGGGTTCCCGGTCGACAACTGGAGCTGGGCCACGGCCATCATCGCGCTGACGCTGAACCACGCGGCGTACGTCGGCGAGGCGGTCAAGGGCGGCATCAACGCCGTCCCGGAGGGACAGATGGAGGCCGCCCGGTCGCTCGGGATGTCGTACGTCGACTCGATGCGCGAGGTCGTCCTGCCGCAGGCGTGGCGCAACGCGCTCGCGGCCATCGGCAACGACCAGGTCATCCTCGTGAAGGATACGTCGCTGCTGACGGTCATCGCGTTCCCCGAGATCATGACCGTGTTCCGGGAGATCAACTCCAACCAGTTCGACGCGTGGACGCCCATCGTCCTCGTCGCCGTGACCTACCTCGCCATCACGCTCCCGCTGATGCGACTCGTCCGGTACCTCGAAGCGCGCGCCCAGTGGGGGCAGAGCGATGAGTGACGCGACGAACTCGCCGGAGGAAACTGTGGCCGGCCAGCCGACGGTCGAGTTCGAGAAGGTGGACAAGTACTTCGGCGAGACGCACGTCCTGAAGGACGTCGACCTCGCGGTGGCGGCCCAGGAGGTCGTCGTCGTCATCGGGCCGAGTGGCTCCGGGAAGTCCACGCTCCTGCGCTGTGTCAACCGACTGGAGGAGATACAGGACGGCGAGATCCGGATCGAGGGCGTCCCGATCACCGCGCCCGACGTGGACGTCAACCGGCTCCGCCAGCGCGTCGGCATGGTGTTCCAGCACTTCAACCTGTTCCCGCACAAGACCGCACTGGAGAACGTCACGCTCGCGCCCGTCCGCGTCCGCGGCCTCTCGACGGCCGAAGCCCGCCAGCGCGGGACGGAACTCCTCGACGAGGTGGGACTCGGCGACCAGGCCGACTCCTACCCCTCGGAACTCTCGGGCGGCCAGCAGCAGCGGGTCGCCATCGCTCGCGCGCTGGCGATGGACCCCAACGTCATGCTGTTCGACGAGGTGAC
>CAZYYH010000188.1:0-4416 GCA_964651725.1 uncultured Halobacteriales archaeon
GTGGAGCCGGACGAGACGGCGGCGCGCGTGGGCGCGGTGAACACCGTCGCGTTCGGGGACGGCGAGCCGCAGGGCTACAACACGGACGTGGCGGGGGTGCGTCGGGCGTTCGCGCACCACGACGTGCCGCTCGCGGGCCGTGACGCGGTGGTCGTGGGCGCGGGCGGTGCGGGGCGCGCGGCCGCGTTCGCGCTCGCCGACGCGGGCGCTGCGGTCGCCGTGGCGAACCGGACGGTGTCACGGGCGGAGTCGCTGGCCGGAGACGTGCCGGGGGCATCCGCGCACGGGCTGGACGCGCTGCCCGACCTCGTCCGGAACGCGGACGCGCTGGTGAACGCGACGACGGTGGGGATGGACGAGGACGAGTCGCCGGTGGCCGCGGACTGCCTGCACGCCGACCTCGCGGTGCTGGACGCGGTGTACTCGCCGGTGGAGACGCGACTGCTCCGGGACGCGGCGGCCGCGGGCGCGACGACGGTGGACGGCGGGTGGATGCTGCTCTATCAGGGCGTCGAGGCGTTCGAGCGCTGGACCGGGCGGGAGGCCCCGGTCGACGCGATGAACGCCGCGCTGCGTGAACGACTTTAAGTGGGATGGGTTAATAGTTCCGGGTAATGGGACTCCTATCGAAGCTGAAATCGCTGCTCGGTTTCGGCGACGACCGTCCCGCGCGACGCGGGAACGTCGACGTGACCGTCGAACACGAGCCGGGCGGCGCTGCCGAAAGCGAGCGTGCGGTGAAAGAGCCGACGACCGAATCGGAGCCGACCGCCGAGGAGACCGCGGAGCCGGAACCAGAGGCCGAACCCGAGCCGCCCGCGGACGCAGCGGAGACCGCCGAGACGGCCGGAACGGAGGGAGTGGACGAAGCGGAAGAGACGGTGGAGACGGACGAAGCCGACGACGAGGCGGTCATCGAGGAGGCCGAGTCGGCGGAGACCGAACCTGCGGAGACCGAGCCCGAGCAGACGGGCGCGGCGGCGGAGTCCGTGGACACCATCAAAGGAATCGGGCCGTCGTACGCGGAGAAGCTGTCGAACGCGGGCGTGGAGACGGTGGGCGACCTCGCGTCGGCGGACGCCGACGCGCTCGGCGACGAGACGGAGCTGTCGTCGAAGCGCATCGCCGGCTGGATCGAGCAGGCGGACGCGCGGACGCAGTGACCGGGGCCGGCAAACGAAGCCGTGAAGCGTGCGGGTCGGATAGCCGACGGTAGATGGCGGGTAGCCGAATCGCGTCGCTCGACGACGTACCCGACGACTCGACGCTCGTCTTCACGGTCCGCGACCGCGAGACGGGCGACGAAGAGGAAGCTATCCTCGTCCGCACCGACGACGGCGTGGCGTGCTGGCGGAACTACTGCCAGCATCTTACGCACATCAACCTCGACAAGGGCTCAGGCGCGGAGATGCGCGATGGCGAGATACTCTGCACGAACCACGGCGCGTACTTCGAGGCGGACACCGGCTTCTGCACGTTCGGACCGTGCGAGGGTGCGTACCTCGACGCGGTGGACGTGACGGTGGCGGACGGCGACGTGTACCTCGCGGACGACTGCTACGAGTTCGTCCACGTCGGCCCGATGCCGACCGACGACCTCGACCTGGTCTCCACGTCGAACGTCGAGTTCTAGGCGACGCGGAACGCGGGCTCGGCGACGCGCTCGCTCCGGCACTCCGGGCACCGCGACGGCAGGTTCGCGCGGTCGTCGAAGTCGTCGAACCCGCAGTCCCGGCAGGCGGGCGGCCGCACCAGGAGGTCCTCGTCGGCGGCGTCGAGCGACCGCGCGAGGTGGCGGACGTGGTCCACGGCGGTCGCGGGCGTGAGGTCGAAGCGGGCGGCGAGTTCGCTCGGCGTGGCCGGCTCCTCGCGGAGCGCGTCGGCGACGCGCTGGCGGGTCGTCCGGTCTGCTTCGCGCATACGAAAGCGAGGCAGGGCAGTGGGAAATCGGTGTCGACTCTTAGACGTGGCGCACGTCGAGTTCGGGGACCATCTCGAAATCGGCGTCGCGTGTCAGTAGCGTCCCGTCCACGCATCGAACCGTGCCGGCGATCAAGCAGTCGCCGAGTCCGAGCGGACTGCCGTCGTCGTGGAGTCCCTCGTCGATTCGTGCGGCCTCGCGGGCGCACTCCTCGGTCAGCGGCAGCGGCTCGATCCAGTCGAGGTCGTCCGTTAGCTCCGCGATTCCCTCGATTCCGCGGAGGCGCGCTGCACCCGATAGCTCTCGAACAGTACGACGCTCGGCGCAAACAGCGGCCGAGCGTCGGGTTCGCTGACGAACTCGCCCACGGCGTCGTCACCACGGAGGTACGCAACGACGACGCTACTGTCCAAACAGTTCATCCTGTCGCGCCGCCAGGTCCGCGTTCAGTTCCTCCCGCGTCTCCTCGACTGCGGCGTCGATGTCCTCGTCGGCCCACGCGCCGAACCCTTTCGTCACGTCGCGCTCGTCGCCCGCGAGCCGCAGCACCACGTCGGTGAAGCTCTCGCCGGGTCGCTTGTGGGCTTTCAGGCGTTCGTACGCCTCCTCGGTGACGGTGAGCGTCTTCGCCGCCATACGTCTACACGGATACGGCAAAACGCTTCGCCGCGACACTCCTGCCGACTGAAGGAAAAAGGACTTACCCGGCGACGTAGACCAACTGGCATATGCAAGCCGTCGTGCTAGCAGGGGGGTACGCGACGCGACTCTGGCCGATCACGAAACACCGGCCGAAGATGTTCCTTCCGGTGGGCGAGATCACGGTCGTCGACCACATCTTTCGGGAGCTGGAGGCCGACGACCGCGTCGACGACGTGTACGTGAGCACGAACGAGCGGTTCGCGGACGACTTCCGCGACCACCTCGCGGACGCCGGCTACGAGAAGCCACGGCTCTCCGTCGAGGACACGACGGGCGAGGACGAGAAGTTCGGCGTGGTCGGCGCGCTCGCGCAGCTCGTGGAGCGCGAGGGCGTGGACGACGACCTGCTGGTCATCGCGGGCGACAACCTCATCAGCTTCGCGGTGAGCGACTTCGTCGACTTCTTCGAGGCGCGCGACGGCTCCGCGCTCGCCGCGTACGACGTGGGGAGCCGTGACCGCGCCCGGTCGTACGGCGTCCTGGAACTCGACGGCGACCGGGTCGTGGACGTACAGGAGAAGCCCGACGAGCCGAAGAGCAGCCTGGTCTCCATCGCGTGCTACGCGTTCGCACAGGAGACGGTCCCGATGCTCGACGAGTACCTCTCGGACGGCAACAACCCGGACGAGCCCGGCTGGTTCGTGCAGTGGCTCCACGACCGTCAGCCGGTGTACGCGTTCAGCTTCGACGACGCGTGGTTCGACATCGGGACGCCGGAGAGCTACCTCGACGCGGTCGCCTGGGAACTCGGCGGCGAGAACATGATCGCGCCGGACGCCGACGTCGAGGGCTCGGAGTTCGGCGAGAACGTCCACGTGATGGCCGGCGCGGAGGTCACGGACTCGCGGGTGGACGACTCCGTCGTCTTCTCGGGAGCGGTCGTCCGCGACTGCGACGTGCGCGACTCCATCATCGACGAGCAAGCGCACATCGAGAACGTCGACTTCTCCGGCGCGCTCGTCGGCGCGCACACCTGCATCCACGGCGAGTAGGCACCTTTTTCTGGATCGGGTTCGCCTCCGGCGACCCGCTCGCCGCAAAAAAGCTGCACCAAAAACCCCGCACTCGTGCGCTCTCCTACCTTAGCCACGCGTCGCGGACGTCGAGTCGCCCCCGCACCCCGTCCCACTCCGTCTCGTACTCCAGTTCGATCCGCCGGTCCATGTGCGGCCCGTCCACCACCAGCGTCTCGAACTCCCCGCCCTCGCCGAGCACGTGGACGCCGTACTCGTCGTTGAGCGCTTCGAGGTCCGCGAGCGCGTCGCGGTCGAGCGTGCGCCCGAGCCACGACTCGTCGAGGCCGCGCGCCGCCACCTGGACGATCTCGATCTCGAAGCCGGCGTCCAGCATCTCGTCCGCGAGTTCGCGGGGGTCGCGCCGCCAGAGCGGCGCGAAGAGGTCCGCGTCCAGCCGCTCGCACATCGCCTCGATGCGGCTCGTCTGGAACTCGCTCTCCACCGCGCCCGCGGTCACGCCCGCCAGCCCGCCGTCGAGGTCGTCCGCGAGGTCCGCGAGTACGGCCTCCAGCGGTTCGAGTTCCGCGTCGCCCTGCGCGCCCGAGTCCGCCGCGTCCCCGGCCGCGAAGTCGTCCGGCTCGACGCTCACCAGCGGAACGCCCACGCTCTCCGCCACGAGGTCGGCGAGCCGCGTCGCCGGCACGTGGTACATGTAGGAGTCGCCCTCGGGGTGGACGGTGACGAGCCGCGCCACGTCCAGCCCGGCCTCCAGCGCGCGGTACAGCGCCCACGACGAGTCCTTCCCGCCCGAGAACAGGCTCACCCACCGGCCCGGCG
>CAZYYH010000189.1:0-4382 GCA_964651725.1 uncultured Halobacteriales archaeon
CTTAACTCTCGAAACCATGGTTGTACGCATTCTCCATGTGGCGCCCTATTATGCTTCCCCCTCTCGACCGCCGCGCGTCGCACGCCCACGCTCGAATCGCGGCCCGCGTTAACGCCGCGTTAATCCAGCACGAGAGGGAACCGCCTGACGCGCTCCGAGCGCACGTCCTCGGGCGCGACCTCGCGCCCGTCGACGGTGACGGGGTCGCCGTCAGCCAGCCGCCCGAACGCCGGCCCCTCGGGCACGCCGAGGTCGGCGGCGCGCTCGGGGTCGAACGCGGACTCGCGCGCCACCACCTCGCCGCCCTCGCGCGCCACGCCGTCGTACTTCCGGCGGAGCACGTCGAGCAGACGGTCGACGAACGCGTCGGGCCCGCCCTCGGGGAACGCGGCCCGGCCCGACACGAGCGTCCCGCCTTCCTCGGTCTCGAACGCGAGCGCGGTCGCCTCGGCGGCGGCGAACACCGCTTCGCGGTCGAGGCCGGCGGCCTCCGAGAGGAGGTCCGCGGGGAGGTCGACGGCGGTCCAGTCGCCGTCGAATCCCCGGGCCCGCTCCCTGAACCGGAGGCCGGCGCCCACCGACGACAGTTCGGCTTCGAGGTCGGCGACGAGGGCGAGCGGGACGCCGTCGGTCTGTCGCACCCACGTCTCGCTCACGGCGCGGTAGCCGAGATTCCGGACGACCGCTTCGAGATCGGGGTCGTCGACGGCGACGACGGCGTGCTCCGCATCGCTCTCCTCGAACGCCTGCGCGATCGCGTCCCGCGCCTCGCTCGGGTCGCCCATCGCGTCGAGACACCAGTCGGCCGCAACGTGGCCGACGGCCCAGCCCGTCTCGCGGAGCACGCGGTGCGGCCGGGACGCGTAGTGGTTGCCGCCGAACCAGACGAGCGTCCTGTCGTCGGCCGCCGACACACCGCGCAGGTCGAGGATGGCGCGCGCCACCGCCCGCGCTCCCTCCGGGTCCCGCCACTCCGGTTCGGCGCTCCCGAGTTCCACGAACATCGACGGCGCACCCACCTCGGAGGGGCCGTGGTGGGTGCACTCCGTGCCCACGTCGTAGCCGTCGGGCGCGTGCTCGGCGAGCGCCGCGACGACCCGCTTCCGTGCGCCCGGACACGCCCGGGCCAGGTCGCCGTCCGCGCCGCCGTACTCCGCCGGCCCGAAGTTCCCGGTGAAGTGCGCGGTCAGCAGCGGCCCCGTCTCGCCCGAGTGGCGCGACGCGAACACCACGAACTCGGGGTCGTCGAACGCGTCGGCCACCCCGTCGAGGGAGAGGTGGAGGTCGTCGAACGTCCGGAGTTCGAAGCCGTCCGTTCGGTGGACCGTCCCGCCGCCTTCGCCGTCCGGCCGCGACTCGTCGGACCCCTCCCGCCAGTCCGCGAGGTCGAGCAGGTGCTCGGCGACGTGCTCGGACGCCTCGTCGGCCCGGCTCACGACGACACCGATCACGTTCGACCGTTACGGCGTCGCCGTCAAGAATGAGTCGATTGTCGCGGGTCCGATCAGTCCGCGCCCTCGACGGGCTGGCGGTCGCGGCCGAGCGCGTTCAGGGCCGTCGCGGTGCTGTACCGGGCGATGCCGAGGAGCGCGTCCCGGCGGTACCAGAACAGCCCGAGCGCGGCGACCAGGTAGACGACGGTGTACGCCTCGAGGATGAGGATGCTGAGCGCGGTCTCCCGGGCGCTCGACGCCGTCGTCAGGATGACGGCGTACTCGGCGGCGACCTGCGTCACGAACAGGCCGAGCAGCACCACGGCCTCGCGGACGGATATCCGGAAGTTCGTGATGATGGCGATGGCGAACAGGCTCTGGGCGGCCGTGATCCAGATCTCGGCGGTCTGCTTCTCGTCGAACGGGAGCGTGCTGACGTGGCCGAGCGAGAACGAGTACACGACGGCGAGCGTGCCGATGAGCAGCGTCCACTGGTTGAGCTTCGAGGAGATGAGCGCGTTGAACCCGGCGGTCGAGCGCGCCTTGTTCACGAGGTACGCGACGACGATGAGTTCCGGGCTCTCCGACGCGAGCGGCGCGATCCACTGGATCATGAAGAAGTCGGGGATGCCGAAGCTGCTGCCCAGCACCTCGAGGCCGTGCGCGAACGGGTGGACGGCCGTGAAGATCATCGCGCCGGAGTAGAGGAACAGGAGTATCGAGCTGGCGGCGCGGACGGGGAACGAGCGTCGCTGGAGGTACGCGGGCACGCCGACCTGCTCCCCGTGGTCCTCGACGTCGCCCCGGACGATGATGGCGATGTACGCGACGTAGAGGCCGACGAGGAACAGCGTGTCTATCACGTCGATGCCGCCGAGGAAGGGGACGAGGAACGCGAACGCGGTGGCGAGCAGGAGGAAGGCGATCTCGAGGCCGAGGTCCCGGTCGAGGTGGACCGTGCTGGCGAGGAAGCCCGACTGCTTCTCGACCGATGAGTCGCGGTCGCTCCCGGAGCGGTAGACGGTGTAGAGCGCGATGCCGGACCAGCCGAGGCCGATGAGGATGCGGTTCGCTCCCGTCATGTTGGCGACGGCGAGGTTGGCGTCGTGGCACGCCGCCGCGACGCCGCCGGTCGCCGTCTCGATCTGCCTGGCGGTGAACTCCGCGCACGCTGCGGTGGTCGCGCCGCCGTCGCCCGCGTTGAAGGCGTAGAGGGCGTCGACGGCGTACTCGGGGGCGACAGCGAGCACGGCGAGGACGGCGATGGCGAACGCGCGCGGCACGTCCTTCTCGGCCGTCTCGGCACCCCACGCGAGCATGAACGATGCCCCGAGGATGGCGATTCCGCTGACGGCGACCGTGAGCGCGTTCGAGAGGCCGACGCCCTCCGGCCCGCCCAGAAGCTCCACGGCCACCCAGGGAGCCGTGACGAGCGCGGCGAAGACGAGAGCGACCAGCGGGTGTCGGAGCCGGTCCGTGACCATGGGTGAAGGTCCGTCATCGCGCAAGTAACCCTTGCGATTTCCCCAACCGAAATCTATGGGGCACGAGCCCAATTGGCACGGTAGCCGGGGTGCACCGTGGCGCCTCAGACGGGCGCTCCCGGCACTGTTTAGACTGCGTGGTCGGTCGGGCCGGAACGGGGACGCCGGCCCTTTCGAAGTCCCACCCCGCCGGGTAGTCGGTCGGCCGACGGCGATGGCCGGCCGACCACTCTGAACACCGTCGGCGCTCCCGGGCGGCGGACTTTTGCCGCGAGTCCACGAAGAGTGGGTCGAATCCATGTTCGAGCAGGTACTCGTCGCCGTCGATGGGAGCGAGCCGTCGACGCGCGCAGCCCGCACCGCGGCGGCGCTCGCGGAGACGTTCGAGGCGGCGCTCACCGTGGTGGTCGCCGCGGGCGGTGAACTCTCCGAGGCGGACGCGGAGCGGATCGCCGCGGACGCGGCGGACGCCGGTGCGGCGTCCCGGCGGCCGGTGGAGACGCGCGTCGTCGCGGACGACCCGCGGCGCGCCGTGGTCGACGCCGCCGACGACCTCGACGCGGACGTGGTGGTGATGGGGCGGCATGGCCATGCGGGCCTGGGCGAGCGGCTGCTCGGGAGCGTGACCGAGAAGGTGCTGCGGGGCTGCGAGCGGCCGGTGCTCACCGTCTCCGCTGGCGACGGCTCGGTCGGCGACTACGGGAACGTGCTGATGACGAGTGACGGGAGCGACGTGGCGCGCGCCGCCGTCCCGTACGGGACGAGCGTCGCGTCGGCGTCCGACGCAGCCCTCCACCTCCTGACCGTGGTGGACCTGGCCCGGGAGGGCGGCGTGTTCAGCGCGGGTGGCGTCGACCAGGAGTTCGTGGACGGCCTCGTCGCCGACGCGGAGGATGACCTCGACGAGTTCGCCGCGGCGTGCGAGTCGCCCGCGCCGGACGCCGCGCTCGACGTGGAGCAGGCCGTCCGGACGGGCGCTCCGAGCGAGGAGATCGCCGCGTACGTCGACGAGGAGGACGTCGACCTGGTGGCGATGGCGTCGGTCAGCGAGGAGAGCTTCGCGGGACAGCTTCTCGGGAGCACGACCGACCGCGTTCTCAGGACCGTCGACGTGCCGGTGCTCGTCGTGCCCGCGGGGGAGTGACGGCGCTCGCCGCCGTCGCATAGCTTTTGTCGGGCGGCCGCGACGCGTCGGGCATGGACGTGTACGGGCTGGTCGGGAATCCGGTGGGGCACTCGTTGTCGCCGCCGATGCATGAGGCGGCGTACGCGGAACTCGGGATGGACGCGCGGTACGTCACGTTCGAGCCGGCACGGGACGCCATCGCGGACGCCATCCGGGGTGCGGACGCGCTCGGCGTGGCGGGGCTGAACGTGACGGTGCCGTTCAAGGAGGACGCGCTGGCGGTCGTGGAGCCGGACGAGACGGCGGCGCGCGTGGGCGCGGTGAACACCGTCGCGTTCG
>CAZYYH010000190.1:0-4374 GCA_964651725.1 uncultured Halobacteriales archaeon
TGTACCGCTACATCTACGACAACGGCGGGAAGGGCGTCACCGTCTACCGCGACGGTACGCGCTCGAAGCAGGTGCTGACGACGCGCGCGGACAACGCCGACTTCGCCGCGGACATGGACGACGACGAGGCCGCGGACGCCATCCTCGAACGCATCGAGGAGACGTTCGGTGGCGTCGACGAGTTCCTCGCGCGAGAGGACGTGCGGGAGCACGTCGACGCGCTGGACGCGCTCGTGGAGAGCCCCGAGGGCCGGTACGCGGAGAAGAAGGAGCGCCCGAACCAGCTCCACGGCATCACGCAGCGCATCGACACCGGCTACGGCAAGCTCTACCTCACCATCAACGAGGACCCGGAGACGGGCGAGCCGTTCGAGCTGTTCGCCAACACCGGCTACTCGGGCGGGTTCACGAACTCGTTCGTGGACGCGCTCGCCAAGACGGTGTCCATCGCGCTCCGGTCGGGCGTCGACCCGCGCGAGGTCGTGGACAAGCTCGCGGGCATCCGCAGCCCCAAGGTCGCGTGGGACAAGGGCGAGCAGATCAACTCCATCCCGGACGCGTTCGGCACGGGCCTCCGGCGCTACCTCGACGACGAGATCGACAAGGCGTACCCCCAGCAGGCGACGCTGGAGGAGACCGCGGACGACGGCCCGGTCCCCGAGCCGGTCGACGAGCCCGGGGTCGACGCCGGCCGCGAGGACGCCACGCAGTCGCTCATCGACTCAGGCGAGAGCCCGGAGTGCCCGGAGTGCGGCGCTATGACGCTGTACTTCAGCGAGGGCTGCAAGCACTGCGAGTCCTGCGGCTGGTCGGAGTGCTGACGGGGTAGCGGGTTCTCTTCTCGCGGTTTATCGACACGCGGTTCGCTCAGTCGGCGGGCGACTTCGACGTTTCTCCGGTGGGAATCGGGGGGTCCACCCGCAGCAGGACCAGTGTGGCGGCGACGAACGCGCCGCTGAACAGCCCGAACATCGTCAGCGGTGAGGTCAGGTCCGCGACGATGCCGCCCGCTTGTCGGGAGACCGCTGCTGCGAGCGCGAACGTCATCGACGCCGCCGAGAGCACGGTAGCGCGGCCGACCGACCCGACGCGGTCGTTGAGGTACTGGCCTCGCAGCGTCGTCGTGAGGCTACGGGTGCCACGGAGGACGAAGAAGACCGGGAGTGCGAGGAGGGGAACGAACGGCGTCGCGACCAGCAGCAGCGCCAGCCCGAGCGGCGCGGCCACGAACCAGGTGCGCTCGCCGATGCGCTCCCGGACGTCGCCGGCGACGTAGCCGGCGCCCGCGGCGACGAGGCTGAACCCGGCGTACAGCCAGCCCAGTGCCCCGACCGGCACCCCGAGGTCGGTGCTCACCGGCTGGACGAACGTCTCGACGACCGACGTCAGCGCGAAGAACAGCGCCATGTAGACGACGAACCCCCGCAACGGCGGCGCGGTGAACTGGTCGCGGACGACCGACACCACTTCGGCGACGCCCGGAGTCGCCTCCCCGTCGTCACGCCCGACCGCCACGAACGTCAGTAGCACCGGAATCCCCGCCGCCGCGAGCGCGGCGTTCGCGAGGAACGGATACAGCCAGTTCACGGCGGCCAGCCAGCCCCCTACCACGGAGGCGACGGCGGTTACCGAGAGCTGGACCGCCGAGCCGCGCCCCTTGACGCGAGTGTACTCGTCCGCGTCTAGTCGCTCCTCCAGCGCCTCGTACAGCCAGGCAGAGCCGGCTCCGGACCGGAAGGTCACGCCGAGCGACCACACGGCGTAGCCGGCGACGAACGCCGCGAACGTCCGGCCGAACCCCAGGGTCAGCAGCGCCGCCACGGTCAGCACCTTCGAGACGATCAGCGCGTTCCGGCGACCGATGCGGTCGCTCACGTAACCCGTCGGCACCTCCCCCAACGTCCACCCGGCCATGAACACGGCCTCCGTCGTGCCGACCTGCGTGAACGACAGACCGCTGTGCAGCAGGTACTCGACCACCACCGGGATCACGAACCCGTGCGACCGCGTAGCGGCGTACAGGTAGTACTTGAGTACGAGCCGGTCCGGAAGCCGCATCGTAACGGCTGTGGATAACACGACCCCACTTAAATCCCTTCGTGGAACTCGGCTCTAGGACGCACCACTCCGCGTTCGAGGGACGTGCTCGGCCGTCGAACGCGGGTGTAACGTTCGTCATCTGTTGTAAACACTCGATTCGCAACACGACGGTGCTGTAGTTCAGCGAGGGCTGCGAGCACTGCGAGTCCTGCGGCTGGTCGGTTCGTCGACGCGTGGCTCGCTCTCCGGGGTCTCGGCGGGCCTTCGCCTGCCGGAACGCCTAAGTGTCCGGCCGGAGAAAAAGTAAGTAAGCAGTAAAGTAAATATGTTTCACAAGTTCTTTCCGTGAGCGGTTGCTCTCGGGGGTCGCATGGACCTCAGAGAGCGATTCGCGCTCGAACCCGACCCGGTGTGGACGGACCGCTACGAGGAGGAGCGACGGCGGATACTCGACGTGGCCGATGACGGCCTCCTCGGCGTCTTCCACGTCGGCAGCACCGCCATCCCCGACGTGCCGGGCAAGCCCGCGCTGGACGTGCTCGCGGTGTTCGAGGGTGACGGGTCGATGCGAGCCGCGGCGAGCGGCCTCGCCGACGGGGAGTACGAACTCGAACACGAGGCAGCCGACTCGATGCTGGTCGTCCGCTGGAACGACGACCACGCCGTGTTCGTGAAGCTGCACACCCGGGACGACGAGAAGGTGCGCAACCAACTGCTGTTCCGCGAGTACCTGCGCGAGACCCCTGAGGCGCGCCGGGAGTACGAGCGCGTCAAGCGGGAGGCCGTCGCGGCGCATCCCGACGACCCGGAGGCGTACACGGAGGCCAAGGCGGACGTGGTGGGGACGCTGCTGGAGCGAGCGCGCGATCAGGGATACGCCGAGCGACTGCCGGAGTTCGCGTGACGCGGCGTGAAATCGTACAACGGATGGTAACGACTACTCGCGACCGGAGAGGAAGCAGGACGACAGTCCCGCCTACGTCGGTGTCGTCTGGATGTTGAGCGACTTCCTGATGATCTGCGTGAAGCTCATGGAGCAGAGGAAGTACCAGACGATCCAGGCGGGCATGACGAAGATGCCCTGGTTGAGGTCGACCTCGCCGGCGAGCGGCAGGGTGAGGAACTGCTCGCCTTCGGCGACGCGGCCCTCCAGCAGCATCCAGTACATCCAGAGGAACACCGGGATGGTGAACAGCATGATCCACACCATCGGCCGGAACTGGGCTTTGAACATGCCGGCCTGGTCGCCCATCGCGGACATCTGCTCCTCGCGGATGCGTTCCAGGGCCTCGTCGTCGCCGCGCTCGCGGGCGGCCTTCTCGCGCTCGCGGATGTCCTTCATGCGCTCCTGGTACTCGCCCATCTTGTCCATGTCCATGAGGTTGGCCTGGAGGATGGTGGAGTAGAGGCCGGTAAGCGTCGCCAGCACCATGATGACGGCGTAGAACGGGAGGAGGGCGTCGAGCGGGCCGAGCAGGAGGTCCATCGCGCCGCCGATGACGCTCCGGACCTGGCCGATGGAGTAGCCGGCGAACAATCCGACGGAGCCGAGCGCCGCGATCTTGTCCCACTTCGACCAGCCGGAGTCCTCGTCCTCCTCGTCGTCGGACGACGAACTCGTGGGGGTCGCGGTCGTTCCTGCGCCGTCGAGTTCCTCGCGGATCGCGTCGGCGTCGGCGAGCCGGAAGCCGTCGCCCGCGTCCACGAGCACGTCCTTCTCGATGAGCCGCCCCCACTGGCCGGACGTGAGGTCGTCGTTCACGTCGCGCCACTCGATGACCTCGCCGTCGTGTTCGAGGAGGTTCACGAGTGCGCCCGCGAACGCCGGGTCCTCGTCCACGAGGTCGCGGACTTTCTCGACCGTGCGTGCCATTTGCCGGGGGTTGGCGGTGGCGGGTAATCAACCTGTTTACTCGGCGGCGTCCGAGACCACGTCGCGCAGCCGCTCGTACACCTCGTCCGGCGAGCCCTGGCCGTCCACGTCCACCACGCCGCCGCGCTCGCGGTAGAACTCGACGACGGGCGCGGTGTTCTCCTCGTAGACGCGGAGGCGCTCGCGCACCGTCTCCTCCGTGTCGTCCTCGCGCTGCACCAGGCGCTCCCGCACCTCGGGGTCGTCGGGCATGTCGAACTCGACGTGGTAGTTGTCGCCGGTCTCCGGATCGACGCGACGGCCGGTGAGCCGGCGCACGAGTTCGTCCTCGGGCACGTCGAGGTAGACGACCACGTCGAGATCCGTGATGTCGGCGAGGTACTTCGCCTGGTCGAGATTGCGGGGGTAGCCGTCGAGCACGAAGCCGTCGGCGTCCGCGAGCGCGGTCTTCACGATCTCGT
>CAZYYH010000191.1:0-4356 GCA_964651725.1 uncultured Halobacteriales archaeon
ATCTACTTCACGGTGTTCGCGGTGACGCTCGCGGTGCTGGTCGCGGGCGTGTGGCTGGCGCGCTCCGGCCGGTCGGACGGCTACGAGCGCCCGGTGTTCGCGGGCGGCGCGGTGGTGCTCGCCGCGACCGTCGGCTACCTCGTCTACCTCGCGGTCGCGACCGACTACGTCACGTTCCACCCGGTGTTCCCGGCGGTCATCCTCGCGGGCGCGACGGTCGTAGCGGCCGCGACGTGGTTGCTGGTGGAGCAGTACGAGCCGGAGGTGAACGCCGGCACCGGTCTCGTCGGCCTCGTCGTCATCTGGGGGCACGCCGTGGACGGCGTGGCGAACGTCGTCGGCCTCGACTGGGCGCAGGAACTCGGACTGCGCTCCGACCTCGTGCCGAAGCACCCCGTGAACAGGGCCATCGTCGATCTCACCGCCGCGTACGTCCCCGAATCCATCACCGGCGTCATCGGCACCGCGTGGGGCTTCCTGCTCGTCAAACTCGCCGTCGCCACGCTCGTCGTCTGGGTGTTCGACGACGAGATACTGGAGGAGAGCCCCCGGTTCTCCATCATGCTCCTCATCGCCATCCTCGCGGTCGGGCTGGGGCCGGGGACGCGGGACATGCTTCGCGCGACGTTCGGCGTGTAGGACTGGAACTCCGAATCGCAGTTTTGCGCTCCCGAATTTTCAGTTCACCATCTGCCAGGGCTAGCAGGAAGTCCGTGTCGTCGGGAACTCGGTCCGCTCGACGACGAACGCGAGCAACTGCCCGAAAGCCCTCGCGAGCTTCGGTCGGGGGCACGGGAAGACGGTCCTGCTCGCCTCGCTACGCTCGGCTGCGCGGGCTGTGACTTCCCGGAGCAGGTGGCTGGGCAGTGCCCGGACCTATACCGTGGCGGCTGTGCCGCCACGCAACGCTCGCCCGTTCGAAGTCAGCCAGGGTGGTGGTCAATCGGCAAGCTTCCGCTTCTGGATGGTCAGTCTGCCTTCATACTAGGAGCCACCCCCGCACTCACGGATACGGATGGTACGGCCGGTCGAGTCGTGCCCGATAGCCGAGTTCGCGCGGCACAATCCGCGCTCGCTCCCCGAAGTAGGCGTCGCCGGTGAACAGCGGCTGCGCCCGGGGCGCGAGCACGCGGACTGCTTCGAAACCCAGCTGCTCCACGTCGCGGGGCGTCAGGCGGGTCGCGTACCCGTCCACGTCCGCATCCGCGAGGCGCGCGGTCACGGCGTCGAGTTCGTCGACGCCCGACAACTGCTCCGCCGGGCCGACCCCGGCGGCGTTCACGCTGGCGTCGGGATCGACGAACCCCCTGACCTCCCGGGGAAACTCTGCGTACCGGCCGATAGCGCCGTCCTCCCCGGCGGCCTGCTCCGCCCCCATCGCGCGGAGTTCCATCCAGTTCTGGAGGGCTTCGGCGAGCGCGGACGCCGCGGCGGCGTCGGCGTCGAGGTCGGCGGCCGACCCGACCGCGAACGCCGGCCAGCCGTCGTCGCGGTGGACGGCGACGGCGACGACGGGAACGTCCACGTCCTGCGTGACCAGCAGGGGCGTCACCGCGAGGTCCTCGGAGCGCGCGCGGCGGGCGAGCGCGTCGAATCGCTCGTGCTCGACCGACAGCCCGAGCGGCTCGAACGTCGAGTACCACGCGAGCATCGTCGCGTCGCGCTCTATCACCTCGTAGAGACCGGACAGGGCCGCTTCGACCGTCGAGTTGCCGAGGCCGAGCCCCGTGGTGATCGCGGGCTTGAACCGCTCGTCGGGCGGCGGGAACACGACGAACTCCGCAGGGAGGTGTGCGGACTCGCCGCTCCCCAGGTGTTCGCCCGGCAGCCAGGGAATCGCCTCGCCGGCGTCCGGCGACGGGAACGAGTCGGGGCGCACGAACTCGCCGGGACCGACCGGGTTCGCCACGTCGTCCGGGGCGGCGACCGCGAACACGGCCTCGCGGTAGACGCCCGCGCCGTAGCGCTCCAGCGCCTCGCCGAGCGCCTTCACGTAGGCGCGGTCCCAGCCGTCGGCGACCCCGGCGGCGTGCCGCGGCGCTTCGGCGTCGCTGAACCCGGAGGTATCGGAAAGCGCGGCAAGGTAGTACGCCGCCGGGAACGACTCGCGCTCGCCGACGCCGGTGACGACGCCGACGCGGTCGTCCACCGCGCGCTCCGCGCGCGCCACCGCGTCGTCGAGCGGCACGTCGCGGTACTCGCGGTCGAGTGAGAAATCGCGGTCGGTGCCACAGGTGTCACACCCCGGAACCGGCAGGAAGGAGCGCTCCACGTGTGGCACCTCCACGACGGTTCCAGCGACCTGCTCGCCGCCGAGCGCGCCGACCGCGCGCCGGCCCGCTATCGCGCCCGCGAGCCGCACGTCGCTCCGGTTCGCGCTCGGCTCGCTCGCGGGGTCGTCCTCGGCGGCCGCCGCGACGCGCGTCCGCAGGCACTCGAAGCAGCCCGCGTCCGGCGCGAACGCCGACACCGCCGCCGCCACGCCCGGGACGGGTCGACCGCCGACGCCGCCGACCTCGACCGCGAGCCACGGCTGGTCGGCGTCCAGTGCGCCGGCGTTCGCGCGCTCGAAGCCGGGGCTACCCGCCAGCCCCACCACGACGGCGAGGTCGGCGTCGGACGCAGTCGCTACATCGGGCGTCGAGATGGAGATGGAGAGATCCGAGAGGGCGGTGCGCGTGGCTTCCGCCGCCGGGCCGGAGCCCACGACGGCGACAGTCGTCACTCGTCACACCCGCCGGCTGTCCGGCGGTCCAGTGTCGCGTCCATACCTGGGGCGTCGAAGTCCCCGGGGATAAGCCTTCTCAGCCCAGGACGGACTGCGCGACGTTCGCCATCTCCGCGGGGTCGGCGTCCTCGAGGCGGTCGTCGGCGAGTCGTAGGCGGAGGCGCGGGCGGCCGACGTCGATGGGTACCTTCTCGGTGTCGATGAGACCCATGTCCTCGAGCTTCGTCTTCGTGCGGGAGAACGTGGCCTTCGACGCGATGCCCACGTCCTCGCCCCACTTGCTGATGTCGTAGAGGAGCACGCGGTTCTTCGCCGCGACGAGGAGGCTGATCGTCACCTCGTCGAGCCCCTCGCCGTCACCGCGCGCGGTCTCCAGCGACGCCAGCACCGAGTCGAAGTCGTCCTCGACCTCGGGGCTGATTTCGGTTTCGAGCGTGTCGCGAACGCGCGAGATGGCGGGCGTGCGGAGGTTGAACTCCTCGGCGCCCTCCCAGTCGGCGTTGTACGAGTCGAACGCCGTCTCGACGAACGGGTCGTCCTCCGCGGAGAGCCCGCCGGTCTGGTCGTCGACGGCCACGAGCGCGATGGAGCGCCCGGGCGTGAGGACCAGCGAGCCCTGCGGGAGGGACTCGGTCGTGCGGAGCGACAGCGTGCCGGCCTCGATGAGGTCGGCGGCGTTGCTCGCCACGATGAAGTCGTCCATGACGGTCTTGAGCGTGCCCTCGTCCGCCAGCACGCGGACCTCGGGGAGGTCGCCCTCGTACTCGGTCGCGCTCTCGATGAGCGTCTCAACGACGCCGGCTGGCGGGTTGACCACCAGCGCAGCTTCGGGGTTCTCGCCGAAGACGTGATCCAGTATCTCGTCGACGCGTACCCCGAGTAAATTCGATGCCATACCTACATGTGTCTAAGGCCCTTGGGCATATATAATTTTACCGCCTCCGACAAGCTGAACGCTCGTTCGTTATCTGATATTGTTTTAACGGGATAACCTACCTTCACGGCCATTTATTGTGATTCAGAAATCAGAACATTAAAGGAGTTTTACGTAGTAGGTCCTGGTACCATGTCACGGGATGACGTGCGTGAATGGCTCAGGAATCACACACGGGCGACCGGTGCACTGATGACGCTTCTGCTCGTGCTCACCCAGGTCCAGGCGGTTCTGGCGTCGGGCACGAGCGGCGGTGGCGGTCCGTAGCTCACTCACCCGAACTCTTCGGTGAGTTCCAGCGACCAGTGGAACTCACCGTCGTACACGACCGGCATCTTCGCTCGGTTGAGGAAGGAGACGAGCGAGTCCGCAGTGAGTATTACACTCGCTTCGTTCCCCCAGAGGCACGACTGTTCGTGGCTGGGGACGTTTGGCATGTAGTAGCCGCCCGTGTTGTGCGCGAGCACGGCCTCGAACGTCAATCGGTAGCTATCGTCGTCGACCACCTCGACCTCCGCGGTCGACGGAACGACGTTCTCCGACTGCGAGAGGACGTGCGTGCCGTCGCCGACGACGCCGTAATCCTTCCCCATCATGATGCGCCGCCGCGCGAGCTGGAGCGCGCGCTCGAAGCTGAAACCGTTCACGAGCAGGCGCGCGAACGCCGTGCCGACCTTCGCCGCCTGCTTGTCGA
>CAZYYH010000192.1:0-4299 GCA_964651725.1 uncultured Halobacteriales archaeon
CCAACCCCGACCTCGCCGCCGACTACGAGTTCGACACCGACCTCGACGACGCGGCGTCGCTGCCGGCGGGCGGCCGGCCGCTCTGGACCGACGCCGGCTGGATGCCGGGGTGTGCCGTCGGGAGCGTCTACGTCCTCCCCGGCGTCCCCGACGAGATGAAAGCGGCGTTCGCGCTCGTCGCCGACGAGTTCGCGGGCGACGCCGTCGCGGAGACGCTGTACACGCCGGCACCCGAGGGCGCGCTCGGCGGCGTCCTCGACGGCGTCCGCGACGCGTTCGACGTGTCCGTCGGGAGCTACCCCGGCGAGGGCGGCACGGCTGGCCGCCTCAAGGTCACCGGCACCGACGCCGAGGCGGTCGCCGACGCGGTCGCGTGGCTCCACGAGCGCGTGGAGACGGTGGAGCCGCCCGACGACGCCGACGCCGGGACGCGGTGACCGTGCCGGCTCTCGTCGACGGTTCGGCCACCGGTCGGCCCGCGGTCCGCCGCCTGCCAACGTCCAAGCCCCGCCGGGGCGTAGCCCCGCACGGGAGAGACGATGACCGACACGACCGAGGTGACCGTGGAAGCGGACGACGCGACCCTGGAGGGCATCCTGGGCGTCCCGGACGACGCGTCCGGCGCACGTTCGTCCACCGAGGGCAGCGTTCAGCTTAGCCGGCGGCCGACGGCGACAGCCGGCCGACCAACCGCTCACCAGGTGGAATGAAAGGGCGAGTCCGCTACGCGAACCCGGGCGACGCAAGCACTGGACCGACCGAGCGACCGCAGGGAGCGAGGGAGGGAAGCGCGCAGCGAGTCCCGGGAGCGTAGCGGGCGAGGGCTTTCGAAGTGGTAGTGTCGCTCGGACCGCTCCGCCTGAACACTACCTCGTTGAGAGCCCCAGACCCTTCACGCTGGAGCGCCAAACCGGAGTATGCGCGTCGCAGTCGCGGGCACGTTCGGCCCGCTCCACGACGGACACCGCCGGCTCCTCCGCACCGCGCTCGAAGTCGGCGCGGACGGCGTCGTCGTCGGCCTCACGAGCGACCGACTCGCGCGGTCGAGCCGGGAACGCGAGGTCCCCGGGTTCGCGGAGCGCCGCGACGGCGTCGAGACCGCGCTCGCCGAACTCGACCGGTGGGGCCGCGACCGGGAGATACGGGAGATCCACGACGAGCAGGGGTTCGCGGACGACCTCCCGGACCTCGACGCGCTCGTCGTGTCGCCGGAGACCTACCCCGAGATCGAGGTCATCAACGACGAGCGCCGCGACCGCGGATTCGACCCGCTCGTCGCCGTCGTCGTGCCGTTCGTCGAAGCGGAGGGTGGCGAGCGCATCTCCTCCACGCGCGTCGTCGCCGGCGAGATCGACGAGCACGGCGCGCGGGGGTGACGAACCGGTTTTGGTGCTGGACGCGCACCTCCCCGCATGGACGACGTGGATCTCGCGGCGCGGCTCGCGGACGCCGACCCCGTCTCGGTCACCGCGTTTCCCGACGGAAGCGTGGACCGCTTCTTCGCCGTGGAGTCCGGCGGCGAGCGGGTCACCGACCGCGCGGCGTTCGCCGAGCGCGTGCCGACGGACGGCCCGACCGAGTTCGACCTCCGGCGGCGGGCGAGCGGCACGACCGACGGGAGCGCCGCCGAATGGACGAGCGGGGAGCGTAGCGGCCCGCGAGCCAACACCTTCCCGGGCGGTCACGCAGTCAACCTCGCCGAGCAGGCCGCGGCGCTCGGCGACGACGCGACCGTCTACGGCCACCTCGACCATCCCGCCTTCGACGACCTCGCGGCGGACGCGGTCTCGATGGGCGACCCCGCCGAGGTGGCCGTGCTGGAGTTCGACGACGACGACGTGCTGCTCGTCGAGGACTCCGCGGACCTCGCGTCGTGGACGCTCGCGGACCTCCGCGCGGCCGCACCCGACTTCGACGCGGCGGTGACCGCGGACGCCGTCTGCTGCGTGAACTGGGCGTCGTTCCCCGCGATGACGGACGCGCTCTCCGAACTCGCGGCCGCCGACCCGGAGGACTCGTGGTTCGTCTTCGACCCCGGTGCGCTCGTCGACGAGTCCGCGGACGGCATCGGCGAGCTGGCGGGCGCGCTCGCCGCGCTCGACGACCCGTACGACGTGGCGGTGAGCGTGAACCGCGCGGAACTTCACGATCTCGCGCGGGCGCTCGACTGCGAGCGCAGCGACGATACCGACGCCGTCGCCGCCGTCCGCGGCGCGCTCGGCGTCAGTGGCGTCGTCCTCCACGCCCGCGACGCCGCGGTCGCCGCGACGCGCGACCGGCGCGTGCGCGCCACGAATCCGGCGGTCGAGACGCCGACGCACCGCACCGGCGCGGGCGACCGGTTCGACGCCGGACTCGCGCACGGCCTCGCCGCCGGCTGGGGGTGGCGGGCCGCGCTCGCGCTCGCCAACCACTGTGGCGCGTACTACGTCGAGACCGGCGCGACCGGCGACCGGGCCGCGCTCGCGGACGCCGCGCGCAGCGGCGACGCCGCGGAGTGAGGCGGCCCCGCCGACCGCCCGCGTCGTGTCGGCGACGCGAACGAACCCGGCGGCTAAGGGCGTTCACGCCCAATCTCGCTCCCATGGACGGGCAACGCGAATGGTGGAAGGAGGGAGTCGTCTACCAGATCTATCCGCAGAGCTTCAAGGACTCCGACGGCGACGGCGTCGGCGACATCCCCGGCATCGTGGAGAAGCTCGACTACCTCGACTACCTCGGCGTCGACGCGGTGTGGCTCAACCCCGTCTACGACTCGCCGCTCGCCGACAACGGCTACGACGTGCGCGACTACCGCGCCATCCTCGACGAGTACGGCACGATGGCCGACTGGGAGACGCTCCGCGACGGCCTCCACGACCGCGACATCCGCCTCATCATGGACCTCGTCGTCAACCACACCTCCGACGAGCACGAGTGGTTCCGGAAGTCCCGGCGGCTCGAGGACCCCTACACCGACTACTACGTGTGGCGCGACGGCGATTCCGACGAGCCGCCGAACAACTGGGAGTCGCTGTTCGACGGCCCCGCGTGGACGTACGACGACGAGCGAGAGGCCTGGTATCTCCACCTCTTCGACCCGAAGCAGCCCGACCTCGACTGGACGAACCCCGCGGTCCGCGAGGACGTGTACGAGATGATGCGGTGGTGGCTCGACCGCGACGTGGACGGCTTCCGCATGGACGTGATCAACCTCCTCGCCAAGCGCGACGGACTCCCCGACGGCACCGACGACGCCGCGCCGGTGACCGGATGGGAGCACTTCGTCTCCGCCCCGCCCATCCACGAGTACATCCAGGAGATGCACGAGGAGGTGCTCAGCCGGTACGACGTGATGACCGTCGGCGAAGCCCTCGACGTGTCCATCGAGGACGCCCGGCGGTTCATCGTCGAGGACGGCCTCGACATGGTGTTCACGTTCGACCACATGTACCTCGACGAGGCCGGCAGCCGGTTCACTGTCGCGGAGTGGGAACTCGCCGACCTCAAGGAGGTCACCGCGAAGTGGCAGACCGGCCTCTCCGAGGGCTGGAACAGCCTCTACCTCGGCAACCACGACCAGCCGCGGATGGTGTCGCGGTTCGGCGACGACGCCGAGTACCGCCGCGAGTCCACGAAGCTGCTCGCCACCTACCTGTTCACGCTCAAGGGCACGCCGTTCGTCTACCAGGGCGACGAACTCGGGATGACCAACGCTCGCTTCGAGACCATCGACGACTACCGGGACGTGGCGACCATCCGGGCCGTCGAACTCGCGCTCGAAACCGGCCACATCGACCAGTTCGATGCCGTCAGGAACGCCGTCAACTACTGGACGCGGGACAACGCCCGCACCCCGATGCAGTGGAGCGACGACCCCAACGCCGGCTTCACCGTCGGCGAGCCGTGGATCAAGGTGAACGAGGACTACCCCGACGTGAACGTAGAGCGCCAGCGCGGCGACCCGGACTCCGTCCTGGAGTACTACCGGCAGCTCGTGGCGCTACGCCACGAGCAGCCCGTGCTCAAGTACGGCAACTACGTCCCCATCCTCGAGGAGCACGCCGAGGTCATGGCGTACCTCCGCAGACACGACGAGCAGGCAAATCGCGCGCTCGCCGTCCTCAACTTCTTCGACGGCCGGCCCGTCGTCGAGCTTCCGTCCGGCGTCGAGTACGACGACGCCGACCTCGTCTGCACGAACTACGACGTGGCGGACCCCGACCCGCGCGAACTCGACCTGCGGCCGTACGAAGCGCGCGTCTACCTGCTCGACTAGAGGTCGCGCGCGACCATCTCGCCCCAGTGCTCGAAGCCGTG
>CAZYYH010000193.1:0-4298 GCA_964651725.1 uncultured Halobacteriales archaeon
ACGGTGTTGGAGACGTTGGGGAGGACGTGCCGGCGGAGGATGGTGAGCCGGCTCGCGCCGTGGCTGCGGGCGACGGTGACGTAGTCGGCGGTGCGGCGCTGGAGCGTCTCGCTACGGACGAGTCGGGCGACGCTCCCCCAGTTGAGCAGGCCGAAGACGCCGACGAGCAGGAGGAGGCTGGGCCCGAAGACGAACACGAGGATGATGTAGACGACGAACGCGGGGACGGCCTGCTGGACGTCGACGTAGCGCATGAGGACGGCGTCGACGGGGCCGCCGACGTAGCCGGCGACGACGCCGACGGCGGTGGCGAGCGGGACGATGAGGACGGTGGCGATGACGGCGACCTGGAAGCTGACGTGGACGCCGGAGACGAGGAGGACGCCCATGCTGGAGCCGAGCCGAGAGGTGCCGAGGGGGTGCTGGAGGGAGCCGCGGCACTGTGGGGCGATCTCGGAGCCGACGACGGAGCCGACGCAGTTCCGGGCGATGGTGCCGGAGGGGACGGTGAACCCGACCGGCGGCTGGAACGCGGCCTGCACGTCGACGCGGGGGATGCCGACGACGGCGGGTCCGAGGACGGCGACGGCGGTGAACGCGACGAGGTACGCGAGGCTGGCGACGGCGAGCCGGTTCGCGCGGAACCGCCGCCAGTAGCGCAGTGTGCGCTCGCGGTGGCGCACCAGTGGCGGGAGGACGACGAACGCGAGGACGACGAGGCTGACGCGGTACACCCACGTCAGCGGGGTCGGCTCCCACCGGAGGAAGAGGTCGCTGTTGTGGAGTTGGGCGTAGCGGTAGAGCGCGGCGAGGACGCCGAGTGCGGCGACGAGGCCGACGAGCCGCCAGGGGATCGTTCGGCTCCGGCCGTCGAGGTGCTCCCAGTCGACTCGCTCGATGGCGGGTCGGTTCGGCGCTGGGTCGGCGTCGGCAGTCACTGTCCTGCGGTGGGCCGGTCTCCCGGCGTGTCCCGGGTTCCGCTGGTGCGGCGAGCGATGCGCGGCCGATGCCCGTCGGCGGCGACCGGACGTGCTACTCCATCGATTGTACAGCTTCGTTCATTAACCTTTTGTGGCGCGTCGCCGTCGTAAACGGACGACGGAGCCGAGTGATGGTCTCGTGGAAGGGGGTCTCGAAGCGGGTCCTGTTCGCGGTGTTCGCCATCTACCTCGTGGTGTCTATCACGTTCGGATTCGTCGCGCTGACCGCGAACCCGAGCGTCTCCCTCGTCGCACACCAGACGGCCCAGCAGGCCGCGTCGGAGCGCGCGAACGCGTCGGAGGCGGCGGCGATGGTGAACGAGGCGGTGAGCGCGTACCGGGTGGCGCACGATCTCGACGAGCCGGTGGAGGAGCGGTACGTCCGGTGGCTGGTCGACATCGCCACGCTCGACTGGGGCCGGTCGCACACGCAGGACGCCCCGGTGACCGCGGTGCTCGCGCGGACGCTCCCCCGGACGCTGGCGTACGTCGTGCCGGCGATGCTGTTCGCGCTCCTCGGCGGCGTCGGTCTCGGCGTGTACGCGGGGCTCCGACCGGGGTCGCTTGCGGAGCGGGTCGTCACCGGCGGCGTCTACCTCGGCTACGGCCTCCCGAACTACTGGGTAGCGAACGTCGTCCTCCTGCTCGGAATCGCACGGTACGGCGACGAGTTCCGGAACGCGTCGCCGTGGGTCGACGTCGTCCTGCCGGCGGCCGTCCTCGGCGTGAGCCTGTTCGCCGGCCAGCTCCGGTACGCCCGCGTGGAGTCCAGCGAGTACGTCTCCACGTCGTTCGTGAAGTTCGTGCGGTCGAAGGGCGCGTCGACGCGCCGCGTCGCCCGGCACGTCGTCCGGAACGCCGCGCTCCCGCTGCTCTCCCTGTTCTTCGCCGACCTCATCGGCGTGCTCGTCGTGAACGTGTTCGTCCTCGAAGCGGTGCTCGACGTCCGGGGCATCGGCGGCGTCGGTCTCCTCGCCATCCAGCAGCGCGACCTCCCGCTCGTGCTCGGCGTGGCGATGGTGCTCGCGTTCGTCGGCGTCGTCGGCAACCTCGTCCAGGACCTCGCGTACCTCGTGCTCGACCCGCGCGTGGAGGACGAGTGACCGGCCGCCCGCTAGCGATTCCCGAAGAATTTTTGTGGATTCACGACCGTAGGTTCGCGTAGAGGGGTGACGTATCGATGGCCAGTGACGACGACGCCACGGCTTCCGGCACCGTGCGCGAACCGACCCGGACCCTCTCCCGGTACGACCTCGTGCTCGCGGTCATCCCGCTCGCGTTCCTGGTCGCGGTCTCGGTCGCGTACGTCACGTCGACCGCGCTCCAGCACGCGCTCGTCTCCGCGGCCGGCGCGAGCGTACTCGCGCTCGTGGACGCGCTGTTCCTGCGACCGCCGGGACTCTCCGGTCGAACCGGCGGGGCGTGACGGCCGGACCTTTTAGCGTCTCGACGCCGTACGACGGGCATGGCTCCGTCGAGTGCTGTGTTCACCCGCGACCGATGGAACGCCGGCGTCGTGTACGGGGCGGTCGCCGTGCTCGCGGTCGGCGGTGGCTGGCAGCTACTGCAGGGCGACCTGCTGTGGGTGGCGTTCGCCGCGTTCGCGCTCGCGCTGGTGCTCGCGCCGGCCGTCGCGTTCCGCGATCCCTACGCGCTCGTGCCGGGCGAGCTTGCCGCGCTCGCCGCCGTGCCGGTCGTCGCGGCCGCGCTCGGCGCGGGGTCGCTCGTGACGCAGGCGACGACGTACCTCGCCGTCGTGGCGCTCGCGCTGGTGTTCACCGTCGAACTCACGGCGTTCACGCCGGTCGAGATGCCACTGCACGTCGCCGTCCCGTTCGTCGTGCTGTCCGCGATGGCGGTCGCGGGCGTGTGGATGGTCGTGCAGTGGCTCTCCGACGTCTACCTCGGGACCGCGTTCGTGCCGAGCGTCCCGGACGCGATGTGGGAGTTCGCGGTGGCGACCGGCGCTGCGGTAGTCGCCGGCCCGGTCGTCGCCGCGTACTTCGACGTCGACGGTGCGCCCGGGGGTGACGTCGGCCAGTGACCGACGCGGTCCGCGACGCCGACCCGGGGGCGGGTAGCGGCAGTCACGACGCCATCGACGGCGTCGAGCGCCTGGCGGCGCGCGGCCTCCAGGCGGGGCTCGCCGTCATCCTCGCGTACGGCGTCTGGACGGCTTCGGGCGGAATCGCGGTGAACGCGGGGGTCGCGCTCGCCGTCACGTTCCTGCCCGCGCTGCTCAAGCGCGACCTCGACGTCTCCCCGGACCCCGCGGTGCTCCTCTGGGTGACGGCCGCGGTGTTCGTCCACGCCGTCGGCGCGCTCGGCGTCTACGAGGCGTTCTCGTGGTACGACGAGATCGCGCACGCGCTCTCGGCGTCGGTGGTCGCGGCGGTCGGCTACGCCACGGTCCGCACCCTCGAACGCCACGAGGAGGGCGTGTCGTTCCCGGACGGCTTCTTCGTCGTGGTCGTCGTGGTCATCACGCTCGCGCTCGGCGTCACGTGGGAACTCGTCGAGTTCGGGGTGAGCGGACTCGCGTCGATGCTCGGCTCGGAGAGCGTGCTGGTCGTGTACGGCGTCGACGACATCGCGCTCGACATCGTGTTCAACGGCGTAGGCGGCGTCGTCGTCGGCGTGCTCGGCGCGGGACCGTTCTCGGACGTGGCGCGCCAGGTCGGCCGGCGGCTGCTCGGCCGCACGAGCGACCGGTGAGCGGGCGTTCGGTCGCCGGTCGAACCGGCGATCAGTCGCCGGACGCGGGCTGGCGGCGCTCCACGACGCGGTCGCGGGCGAACACGCCGACGAACACCATCGTCGAGACCACGATGAAGCCCGCGGCCGTCCAGAACGCCCAGAGCGTCGACACGGTGTCCTTGATGACGCCGACGAGCGCCGGCCCCGTCACCTGGCCGATCTTCCACGAGATGGAGCGGAGCGACATCGACGACGCCACGGAGTCGAACCGCTCGCCCTCCTCCACGAACAGCGCCATGCTCGCCGGCAGCCGGAGGCTGTCCGCGACGCCCAGGATGCCGTAGGCCGCGAACAACGTGAGCACCGCGCCCGTCACGGTGACCGAGCGCCCGAGCGCCGCGAGTTCGAGCGTCGGCATCCGTCCCTCGGCGAACGACGCGAGCGGGATGGCGGCGGTGCCGAGCGCGTAGAGGAGCGCGCCGCCCGCCACGAACCACGCCTTGTGGCCGAGGCGGTCGGTCACGTCGCCCATCCAGCCCTGGAGGAGCGCCTTCGTGAGCTTTCCGCCGGCGAGGATGCCGCCGATGGCGAGCGCGCTCACGCCGAACTCCTTCCGGGCGT
>CAZYYH010000194.1:0-4297 GCA_964651725.1 uncultured Halobacteriales archaeon
ACCGGAACATCTGGAGGTTGTCGTCGTTGAAGTCGAACCGCACGAAGTAGCGGTTCCGGTGGTCCTGAACGCCGTACGTGAGGTTGACGTTCGTCGCGCCGCCGGTGCCGCGCAGTCGGAACCGGAGCGTGTCCCCGATGGACGGGTACGTGCCGAGCCCGGACGTGCTGATCATCTCGGTGTTCGTGCCGGTGACCGCTAAGGCCTTCGACCCGGAGTAAGTCGGCGACGAGACGATGCTCGCGCCGGACTCGCCCCGGTCGAAGCTGTACGCGCCGGTGACGACGCCCTCGGAGAAATCCTCGACGACCCGCGTCGGCGAGGTGGTGACGGCGCGGGCGGCGTCCACGCGCCCTTCACCCTGCTCGCCCGCCGCGAGGCCCACGTCGACTGCCTGCCGCGTCAGGTGGCTGCGGACCTGGTCGTTGCTGAGGTCCCACTGCGAGAGCGCGAGCGCCGCGACGCCGGAGACGACCGCGGCGGCGTGCGACGTGCCGGAGAGCCCCTCGTACTCGCCCCGAGAGCCGGTCGTCGTGGACAGCACGCCGTCGGCGGGCGCGCACAGCTCAACCTGCTCGCCGTGGTTCGACTCCGAGTAGAGCGTGCCGTCCCGGGCGAGTCCCGCGACGGCGACGCACTCGGGGTACGACGCCGGGTAGTAATCGCCCACGTCGGTGCCGTTGTTGCCCGCCGACGCCACGAGGATCGCGCCCCGGTCGTGGGCGTACTCGACTGCATCCTGCATCGCGCTGGAGAAGCCGGCGGCGAGCGAGAGGTTGATCACGTCCGCACCCCGGTCGGCCGCCCACTGGATGCCGTCCGCGACGCCCGACACGGTGCCGTAGCCGGTTTCGTCCAGCACGCGACCCGCGATCAGGGTTGCGCCGCTCAGGCCCGCGACGCCCGTGGCGTTGTCCGTCCCCGCGGCTATCGTGCCCGCGACGTGCGTGCCGTGGTACTCGTCTGCGGGTGCGTCCGGCGCGGGGTCGGAGTCGTCGTCCACGAAGTCGTAGCCGGGGTCGCTGGCGACGTTGCCGTCGAGGTCGGCGTGACCGTACTGCACGCCCGTGTCGAGGACGGCGACCGTCACGTCCCCGTCTCCCAGCGTCGCGTTCCACGCGCCCGGCGCGTCCACCGTCTCCAGCGTCGACTGATCGTCGTACTGCGGGTCGTCGGGCGTGTACGCCGCCCACACCCGCGCGTTCTCCTCCGCGTACCTGATCTCCGGCTGCTTCGTCACGGCCTGCACGAACTGCTCGCGGGCCGTCTCGCTCGCGTCCTCCGGGAACGAGACGCCCACGTACGAGAGCGTGTCGTTCCGGTGGACGACCTCCGCGCCCGGCGGCAGATGCTCCGCGACCGTCGCCGCGACGTCGGACTCGCCGTGGTCGACGCCCACGAGCACGTCGCGCTCGGCCGGCCGCGACCCGTCCCCGGAGCCGCCACCCCTCAGGGTCGCTCCGCCCGCCTGGCTGAACGCCGCGGCGAGCGCGCCGCCGGTCGCGGCGAGGTAGTTCCGTCGGCCGAGGCCGAATCGCTCCGACCACGACCCGTTGCTGTCGGTCGAATCGGTACTGTCGGTCGAATCCGTGGTCTCCGTCGGTGTCATTGGTAACCGGACGCCCGGGTCTCTCCCACCCAACTGACGCCCGAGGAATCGTTTGCACTCCGAGTTAATATAATATTTTAACGTTAAAATAAAACGTTCGCGTTCCCCGGGTAGAAGGCGGGGCCAGCCGGCCCCGGACCGACTACTCCAGCCGCACGTCGTCGAAGTGGACGGTGCCGCCGCCGGCGAGGTAGGCGTCGTAGCCGACGCCACCGCTCGTCCACGTCGTGTCAGTCGCGGACGCCGACGCCAGCTTCGCGCCGCTCTCGTCGTGGATCGAGACGGTCTGCGTCCCGTCGGACTGCCAGTCCACCACGACCTCGTACCACGTCCCCGCGGAGACGCTGAAGCCGGACGTGGTGGTGTCGAGCACGTACGCCGTGTCGCCCTCCAGCCGCAACAGTTCGAGGTCGTCCGTGTCGGTGTGAAGCTGGAGGAAGTAGCGGTTCTGGTGGTCCTGCACGCCCCACGTCAGGTTCAGGAGTTCGTCACCGTTCGTGATCCGGGCGCGCGCCGAGAGCGTGTCGCCCGCCTCCGGGTACGCGCCGAGGCCGGACGTGCTGATGAGTTCGGTGTCGGCACCCGAGAGTTCCAGTGCGTTCGCGCCGTCGAACGTCGGGCTGGAGACCACGCTCGCGCCCGACGAGCCGCGGTCGAACGTGTACTCCGCGAGGTCGCCGTCCTCGAAGCTGTCCACGGTCGTCGCCGTCGACTTGGCGGTCGTCGCGGCCGACCTCACGGTCGTCGCGTCGTAGACGACGGTGCCGGTGTCCGCGAGGTAGGCGTCGTAGCCGACGCCACCGCTCGTCCACTTGGGGTCGGACGCGGACGCCTGCGCGACCTGGTTGCCGGTCTCGTCGGAGAGCGTGGCGGTGTGGCTGCCGTCGGTGCCCCAGTCCACCTCCAGTTCGTACCACGTGTCCCGGGAGAGCGACACGTTCGTCGTGTCGAGGACGTGTGACGTGTCGCTCTCGTAGCGATAGAGTCCGAAGTCGCTCTGGTCCCACTCCACGCCGACGAAGTAGCGGTTGCGGTGGTCCTGGGCGCCGTACGTGAAGTTGGTCTGCGGCGCGCCGTCCGACCCTCGGAACCGGGTCCGGATCGTGTCGCCGGCGCTCGGGTACGCGTCCAGTCCGCCGGTGCTGATGAGCTCCGTGTTGTCCCCCTGGAGCCGAAGCGCGTAGCTCCCGCTGAACGAAGGCTCGGTCACGACGGACGCACCCGGTTCCCCGCGGTCGAACTCGTACTCGCCGAGGTCGCGGTCCTCGAAGTCGTCGACCACGGCGTTCGACGCGTCGAACCCGACCTCGGTCGCGTCGAAGTTGACGGTGCCGCCGTCGGTGAGATAGGCGTCGTAGCCGATACCGCCGCTCGTCCACTTCGGGTCCCAGCCCGTCACGTCGGCGACGTGATCGCCGGTCTCGTCGTACACCGTGACGACGTGCGTACCGTCCGCGCGCCAGTCCACCTCGACCTCGTACCACGTGTCCTGGGAGAACGAGAACCCGGACGTAGTGGTGTTGATGATGTACGCGGTGTCGCCCTCCAGCCGCAGGAGTTCGAGGTCGTCGGTGTCGACGTGGAGCTGGACGAAGTACCGGTTCTGGTGGTCCTGCACGCCGTACGTCACGTTGGCGAGCGTCGCACCGTTCGTCGGCCGGAGGTGGAATCGGACGACGTCACCCGCGGACGGGTACGCGCCGAGGCCGGCCGTGCTGATGAGTTCCGTGTTGGTTCCGGTTATCTCCAGGGCGCTTCCCCCGGAGTACGTCGGGCTGGACACGACGCTCGCACCCGACGAGCCGCGGTCGAACGTGTACTCGGCGAGGTCACCGTCCTCGAAGTCGTCGACGAACGTGCCGACGCTGTCCTCGTCGAGCGTGACCCCGTCGAAGTGGAACGTGCCGCCGTCGGTGGCGAGGTACGCGTCGAAGCCGATCCCGCCCGAAGTCCACGTCGAGTCCGTCGCGGAGATCTGCGCGATCCGGTTCCCGGTCTCGTCGGAGAGCGTGGCGACGTGCGAGCCGTCCGTGCCCCAGTTCACCGCCACCTCGTACCAGGTGTCCTCGGCGATGCTCGGGAACGCCTTCGACCCGATCTGGTAGGAGTCGTCGGCCTCGTACCGGTAGAGCACGAACCGGCCGTCCACCAGGTTCACCCGAGCGAAGTAGCGGTTCCGGTGATCCTGTACGCCGTACGTGAGATTCGTGATGTCCGCACCGTTCGTCCCCCGCACGCGGTAGCGGAACGTGTCGCCCGCCTCCGGGTACGCGCCGAGGCCGGACGTGCTGATGAGTTCGGTGTTCGTGCCGCTGATCTCGAGCGCGTTCGAGCCGTCGGTCCCCGTACCGGAGACGACGCTCGCGCCGGATTCGCCGCGGTCGAAGCTGTACTCCGCGAGGTCGCCGTCCTCGAAGCTATCCACAGTCGCGCCCACCGACTCGTACTCCATCGTCACGCCGTCGGCGTAGAACGTGCCGCCGTTGCTCGCGAGGTAGGCGTCGTAGCCGACGCCGCCCGCCGACCACGTCGCGTCCTGCGCGGAGATGCGCGCCAGCCGCTCGCCGGTGTCGTCGTACAGCGAGACGACGTGCGTGCCGTCCGTCCCCCAGTCCACCTCGACCTCGTACCACGTGTCCTCGGCGATGCTCGGGAACGCCTTCGACCCGATCTGGTGGGAGGTGCTGC
>CAZYYH010000195.1:0-4296 GCA_964651725.1 uncultured Halobacteriales archaeon
CCCGCGTGCGTGTCGGCATGGACGACCTGCAGCGTCGCACCGTCTACTACGTCACCGGGCTCGTCGCCGTCATCGCCGCGTTCACAGCAGTGTACCACTACGGGATGATGACGTTCGAGGGCGAGTCGCTGACGATTCTCCACTCGCTGCAGGTGGTCGTGGAGACGTTCACGACGACCGGGTTCGGGTCGGACGCGCCGTGGACCAGCCCGGAGATGAACCTCATCGTCGTCGTGATGGACCTCACGGGCGTCGTGATGATCTTCCTCGCGCTGCCCGTGCTCGCGTTCCCGCTGCTGGAGGAGATGCTGTCGACGACGGTGCCGACCGCGGTCGCCGAGGAGACGGCGAACCACGTCGTCATCTGCACGCACACGCCACGCACGGCAACGCTGACGGACGAACTCGAATCGTGGGACGTGCCGTACGTCGTGGTGGAGCCGGACCGCGACCGGGCGGCCGATCTGTACGACGCGGGCGAGCACGTCATCCACGCCGACCCTGAGTCCGTGGAGGGGCTGGAGAGCGCCCGCGTCCGGGACGCGCGCGCCGTCGTCGCGGACGTATCGGACGAGGTGGACGCGAGCATCGTCCTCACCGCGAAGGAGGTGGCGGAGGACGTGCAGGTGGTGAGCGTCGTGGAGGACCCGGAGACGGCGCGCTACCACGTGCTCGCGGGCGCGGACGCAGTGCTGACGCCGCGGACGCTGCTCGGCGAGAGCCTGGCGCGGAAGGTGACGACGGCCGTCTCGACCGACGTGGGCGACGCCATCGAGATCGGGGACGACTTCGAGATCGCGGAGCTGTCGATCCACCGCGGCTCCGAGCTCTCCGGCCGGACGCTCGCCGACAGCGGCATCCGCGAGCGCTTCGGCGTGAACGTCATCGGCGCGTGGTTCGACGGCGCGTTCGAGAACCCGCCGTCGCCCGACTCGAGGCTCGACGCCGGCACCATCCTGCTCGTGTCGGGGACGGAGCAACAGCTCGAGTCGCTGAAGGCGCTCATGCGCTCGGAGTCCCGCGAGTTCGGCCCGGGCGAGACGCTCGTCGTCGGCTACGGCGAGGTCGGTCGGACAGTCGCGGCCGTGCTCGACGACGCGGACGTGCCGAACGCGGTGATCGACCTCGCCGAGCAGCCGGGCGTGGACGTGGTCGGCGACGCGACCGACGCCGACGTGCTCCGCGAGGCGGGCGTGGCGCACGCCCGGTCGGCGGTGCTGGCGCTCCCGGACGACACCACGACCGAGTTCGTTACGCTCGTCCTGCGCGACCTCAGCGACCGCGTGGAGGTGATCGCGCGCGCCGAGGAGACCGAGAACGTCCAGAAGATGTACCGGGCGGGCGTGGACTACGCGCTCTCGCTGTCCAGCATCACCGGCCGTATGCTCGCGTCCACCATCCTCGAAGGCGAGAACGTCATCGCGCTCGACACGCAGGTCAAGGTGGTGCAGACCGCCGCCCCGGGACTGGTCGGCTCCACGCTCGGCGGGGCCAACGTGCGGTCGCGGACCGGCTGCACCGTCGTCGGCGTCGAGCGCGACGGCGAGATACGCACCGACGTCGGCCCCGAGTTCCGCATCCGGCACGGCGACGAGGTCATCATCGCGGGCACGACCGAGGGCACCAACCGGTTCCACGAACTGCTGGGGTGAGCTGTACCGCTAAACAGCCCCCGTGATGAACTCGATCCGGTCCCGATGGATGTACACCGTCAGGGAGTGACTCCTGTCTACGGAGAACTCGTGGGAGGCGTCGTTATCGAACGCCGACACCCGAACGCGGTGCTCGCCGTCCTTCAGCCCATCGATCGTGTAGTCGCCGGCGGCGGGTCTGTGATTCGCTCGCTGGCTACGTTCTTCCCCGAGGACGACCGAGCCGAACGTCGACCTCCGTCTGCGTCTCGGCGTTGTTGTAGAGGTTCACCTCGGCCGGTCGATGGTCGCCGGAGACGCTACCTGGGTTGCCGGAACGAGCACCGCAACCGGAGAGGGTCAGTGACGTGCAGGCGAGCCACCCGAACTGCCTCCGGGAAACGGTCTGCTCCATCGTTACCTTGCACAGATACGTCTATCCGTGATAGTTTATCCGAATTCGACTGTACTCCGGGGTGAGTCAGAGATGGTGTGGATTCGTTGGGTCACTCGACGTGCGCTTCGAGAGTCTCCACCGCGGCGTCGCCGAGATGCTGCACGTCCTCGTGCGCGAGGTGGAACTTCGGCTCCCACTCCGACGTGCCGAGGTAGTCGCTGACGACGAACATCGCGCCCGCCTCGACGCCGCGGTGGGCGGCGACCGCGAACACGGCGGACGCCTCCATCTCCACTGTCAGCACGCCCTCGTCGGCGTAACCCTCGACCTCCGCCTTGGTCTCGCGGTAGATAGCGTCGGTCGTCCACGACGGCCCGACGTGGTACGGCTCGCCGCGGGCGTCCAGCTCCGCCTCCATCGTCGTCACGAGTGAGTCGCTGGGGTGGGCGTACGTCTCGGACGCGACGTAGTGGTGCGACGTGCCCTCGTCGCGGATGGCCTTCGAGGGGACGACGAACTCGCCCATCTCGACCGAGTCGTCGAGACAGCCGGCGAACCCGATGGAGAGGAACGTCTCGACGCCGTCCGCGACGAGGTCGTCCATCAGCATCGCGGTGGTCGGGGCACCGATACCGAAGTTGCCGAGCACGCCGACCCGGTGGTCGGCGTCGTCGAGGACGTAGAGGTCGCCGTAGTAGAGCCCCACCTTCTCCCCGTCGTAGGTCTCCGTGACGTACTTCATCAGGCTGCGGCTGTAGCAGAGGACGACCGCCTCGGGCGGTTCCGTCACGTCGGCGTCGGCGACGGACTCCCGGTAGTCGGCGCTCTGCTCCGGCGTGACGAGGGCTTCCTCCCGGTGCTTTCCCGGGTGGTTCGGGAAGGGCATGTCCGAATCGATACCGACGCCGGCAATGTAGCTTTCGCTGGTCCGGCGCGCGCGAACGACCGACTCGGTCGGGCCGACCGGTTCGAGGCGGACGGACTCCGGCGTCGCTCGCCCCGGCGAAAGAAAACGGTATTAACAGCACGCGCATACGTCGGTGCATATGGACGAGTACCGGCTGGACGAGGTGGACAAGCGAATCCTCCACGCACTGGTCCGGGACGCCCGCGACACGAGCGCACCGGACATCGCGGCGGACCTGAACGTCTCCGCCGGCACCATCAGGAACCGTATCAAGCAACTGGAGTCCGAGGGCGTCATCCAGGGGTACCACGCGAACGTCGACTACGAGCGCGGCGAGGGGCTGCTCACCAGCCTCATCTCGTGTACCACGTCGGCGTCGGACCGCGGCCGCCTCGCCCAGCAGGTGCTCCAGATCCCGGGCGTCGTCAACGTCCGCGAGATCATGACGGGCCACGAGGACCTCCAGATCAAGGCGGTCGCCAGGGACACCGAGGACCTGTCGCGCATCTCGCGGACGATCACGAGCTTCGACGTGGAGATCGAGGAGGAGAACCTGCTCCAGCGCGAGCATTTCCAGCCGTACCAGCCGTACGGCCCGAAGGAGGCCCGGCAGGAGCCGTCGATCACCGACTTCGTCAGCCTCACCGGGGACGCGGACGTCGTGGAGTTCACGGTGAGCGACGACGCGCCGATAACGGGGCGGACGCTCCGGGAGGCCAACGAGAGCGGGCTGCTCAGCGAGAACGTCCTGGTGGTCGCCATCGAGCGCGATGGCGCGATCCTCACGCCGCGCGGGGCGTCGACGATAGAGGCGGGGGACGTCGTGACGCTGTTCGCGCACAGCGGGCTCGACGAGGCGCTGGAGCGCATCTTCGCGGAGGACGCCGACGCGGAGACCGTCCAGTAGGGGCGCCGTCGGTGGGACCGCTGCAGTCGCGTCGTTCGGCTACCGAGCAGCGCTGCGGCCGGCCGCGACGCGGAGGAGGGGCGGCCGAGTCGGTCGCTTCCGGCGGAGGCCTGCCGGGGTCCTCCTTATTCAGTCGAACGTATTAAGTGCTTTCTAAGGAATCAATCGAATATGCCCTTCGATACTGCTGTACCAGAACCACCCCGGGGCCGTAGACGGCCCGATCCGCGATGACGGACGAGTCGCTCTTCCGCCGCGTCCTGGTGCCGATCGCCGACGAGTCGGACGCGGAATCGACGGCGGGGGCGCTGTCGCCGTACGCGGCGTCGACGGTCGACGACGTGATCGTGGTGAACGTGATCGAGAAGGCGGGCGGCGCGCCGGACAAGGCGTCGGTCGAACAGCTCGAACGCCGCGCCGAGGAGATGTTCGAGACGGTCGCGGGCGTCCTCGG
>CAZYYH010000196.1:0-4276 GCA_964651725.1 uncultured Halobacteriales archaeon
ATCGAGTCCCACACCGGCGAGGACTACGCCGACGAACTCGTGGACCTCTACTTCGGGGAGGACCTCCGCCACGACACGTTCGACCGCCTCCTCGAACGCGAGGGCCTCGCCGACGCCGAGAACCTGCCCGACGACCTCGTCGGCCAACTCGTGGAGGCGTTCCACGACCACGACGCGGCCCTGACGCCGTACGACGAGGCCGACGACGTGCTGTCGACGCTCGACGACGCCTTCCATCTCGGCCTCGTGACCGACGGCCGCAACGGCCGCTGGAAGCTGGCGGAACTCGGCTTCGCCGACTACTTCGACACCGTGGTGGTCGCCCCGGAACACGACCTCACCAAGCGCGAGGCCGCCCCGTTCCACCGGGCGCTGGACGACATGGGCGTCGACGCCGAGCGCACGACGTACGTGGGCGACAACCCCCGCACCGACTTCCTCCACCCCAACCGCCTCGGGATGACCACCGTCCGCCTCGCGCGCGGCCGGTACGTCGACCGCGACCCGGAGTCGGGCGAGGAACCCGACGTGGTCGTGGAGTCGCTGGAGCGGCTCCCGGACCTGCTGAACGTCGCCGCCGACGCAACGCGGTAGCTTCTCCTCGCGCGGGAGTCGGCCGCGACTACGACCGCCGCCGCGCGACCGGATACGCGGCGAGTAACGTGACGGTCAGCGTCGCGCTCAGGGCGACGTCGCCCGCGCCGGCGCTCCACGCGTCCCCGGTGAGGGCCGCGGCGACGCCGAGGAGGAGGGCGACGACGACCGCCGTGCCGACACACGCCATCGTCGCGGACGCCAGTTCGTTCGACGCGCCGACCGAGAGCGCGTGTCCCGAAACGCCGAGGACGGCGACGAAGAACGGAGCGAGGGCCGCGCCCGTGGGGTCTCCGACGAACAGCGTCCCCGCGACGGTGAGCGCGACGATGCACACGGGGATAGAGAGGTAGTGACGCGCCGCCCGAATCGCGTTCGCCATGGGTGGCGTTCCTCGCTCGACGTATTAACTATTTATCAGAAGGAGAGATGTCGGTGCCGCGACGGCGCGCCGACTACTGTCGCCGTCCGCCGCCCCGGGCGACGAGGCGGTAGAGCGTGCCGACGCCCGGGAGGCCGTCGAACGCCCACACGGCGGCCACGAACACGAACAGCGAGAGGTAGACCAACACGAGGCCGACGTGTTCGGGCCGGGTCATGAGGAAGAGGAACTCGCCGAAGTAGTGGAGCGCGCGCTCGACGATGCCGTAGTCGTGCGAGTAGGTCTCGAAGTCGGAGAAGGGCCAGAACAGGCGCTCGAACTCCGGCGGACGGCCGTTCCTGAGCGGGTTGATGGCGTCGGCGAGCATGTGGGAGGCGTGGCCGACGACGTAGCCCGCGCCGAGGCGCGGCCGTCCGTAGTGAACCGCGACGGCGAGGACGCCCAGTAACACCGGTCCCGCCACCAGCACGGAGTGGGTCGCGCCGTAACCCGTGGCGTACACCCCGAATCCCCACCCGAGCGGCTTGTCCACGAGGTCCGGCACCTGCGTGCCGAGAGCGAGGAGGAGCGTGGGACCGCCGCGGGGACGTTCACCCCACGCGAGGTGGACGAACCCGGTGTAGAGCAGGTAGCCGAAGGCGAGGTGCTCCCACGGCCACATCGTCACCCACTCACCGTGATCCAGAGGCGCATGCTCCGGTAGGCGTTCTTCTGCGTCGGGTCCTCCGGCGGGTCGCCCTTGTACAGGAGGTAGACCACCCGGAGGTTCGAGCCGGTGGCCTGCGGCTGGACGTCGTGTCGAATGTGCGCCGTCTCGTCTTCGGGCACCTGCCGCGAGAACGTTGTCATCCGCCGCTCGCTGGTCACCTGTCCGTTCTCGACGTTCTGGAGCTTCGCCACCACCGTGTAGCGCACGTCCTCGCCCTCGTCGTTCGAGATGGTGACGTAGACGGGTTGGGACTGCCCCGGCGAGAACTGGTGGGGCAGGTCGGACATCACGTAGTTACCGCTCTCGTTCTGGGTCGTGAGGTAGAACTCGGTGAAGTCGGTGGTCTGGGGCGCGGGTACCCCGGCCATCGGCAGGGCCGCGGCGAACGCCACGCTACCGAACAGCGCGACCACGCTCACGACCAGCAGGACGCCCATCGGGCGCGTCAGCGCCGACGAGGAGGACCCGCTACCGCCGAGGTTCGGTTGGCCGCCCGGGCGGGGCGACTCGCGCCCGAACAGGACGCTCGGGTGGGGCGTGAACCGCTCCTCGGCCGGGAGGCGCCGCCGGGCGGCGAGCGCCAGCACCGCGAACGCCACCGTCTCGGCCGACACCGCCACCAGGATGGGCGTGAGGTAGACGCCGGTCACGAAGTTCAACACCAGCACCGTCACCGGGACGACGACGATGCTGACGCCGACCGAGAGCGTGAACCGGCCGAGCGGCGATAGCCCCTGCTGGTCGCTCGCCCACTCGCGGAGCGGGTTGCGGTCGGACTCGAGCGACGCGCTCCGCGTCCCGTAGCGCTCGGGGAACGTGAGCGCGACCAGCGCGTAGCCCGGCGCGAACAGCGCCAGCGGGACGACGACCACCGCGCGCACGATGGACTCGGGCAGTCCGACGCCCACCGCGACGTTGACCCCCGCGACGTAGAGGAGGAGCGCCACGAGGTCGACGGCCCACCACGCGGACTTGCGTGTCATCGGTACACCGTACGCGAATCGGGGGTAAAAACGCTCATGACTGTTTAGCGCGATTGTGGTCGGTTGGCCGGAGATAGCGTCCGTATAACGTCGTGTCGGGCCCCGCGGACGCCCGCACCCGGCGGCGCGGCGTGCGGCGTTACCGCGCGCCTAAGCCGCGCCGCATGGCGTCCGCGGCGCTCTCAGAGCGGCGCAGGTGCGAGTGCGTCGCGGCCCCGTCGTCACTGCGAACCGGAGTTGGGGTTGACTTCCGCGAGGAACTTCTTCTCGACCTGCGAGAGCGTGACCACGTTGACCTTCTTCTTGTTGTTCACGTAGTCGATGAAGCCCCGGAACTCCTTGGGCGACACCGCGAGCGAGCTGTCGGAGTTGTTGATGCCGTGGAACGTGAATATCTCGAGGTCGTTGTAGAGGGTGGCCACGTCGACCATCCGCTTCGCCCGCTCCACGCTGCTCGCGTCGCCGCGCGAGGCGGTGGACGCCTCGGTTATCATCCCGCTGCCGGCGCTCCCGGTGCCGATGTACCGGAAGGCCATGTTGTGGTGTTTGGCGACGAAGTTCTTGAGCGACTTGTCGTAGACTCCCTTGGGGTAGATGAAGTACTGCGCACCCGTCTCGAAGCCCTTGTCCTGCAGCCACTGCTTGGCCTGCACGATCTCGCGCTCGACCTCCAGCCGCGAGGCGTTGACGAGGGTCGGCGACGTCTGCGCGTGGGAGGCGAACTCCCAGCCCGCCTTCTTCATCTCCTTCATCTGCTTGAGGTTGAGATGCCCCTTGTCGCCGACCCTGCCCGTGATGGTCGACACCGTCGCGGGCATGTCCTTCTTCTTCATGTACTGGAACGCCGTGTTGTAGTGCGACACCAGCGAGTCGTCGAAGGTGATGGCGACCGTGGGCTCGCTGGGCGACGGCGTCGTGATGAGGTCGTCGATCCAGATCTTCGCGCCCTGATTGCCGCCGCGCACGCGGATGGAGATGTTCTTGACGTTGGCGAGGTCGGGAAGTCCCTTGACGTTGGTCACGCCGGGGTCGATGCGGAGCCAGCTGTGACCCGGCGGGATGCGGACCCCCTCGGTCATGATGAGCCGGTTCTTGGCGTCCGGCGCGTCAACGAGCACGTCGAAGACGACGGTCTGCGAGGCGTCGGTCTGGACCGCCAGCGAGAGGTTCTTGTTCGTCAGGTCGAGGTCGACCGGACGGGTCACCAGCGGTTCGCCGTTCCGCCGGGTGAGGCGCATCGCCTGCGATCCGGCGTAGGCGTTTTTCGCGGTGCCCATCTTGCCCTGCTTGGCATTCCACTTCGAGAGGTCCTCGAAGTCGTCGATGGTCTGCGTCTGTATCTTGTTGGACGAAGACGACGACGTCTCTCCGGCCGGCGTTCCGGTTCCGGCCGCGGTCTCCGCCCCGGAGGAGGCGGTTTCGCCCCCGCCCGTGGACGCGGTGGTTTGTTCATCGTTACTACCCGTAATGGACGTACATCCGGCGAGACCCACGAACAGGGACGCTCCTGCCGCACTCAGCACCCTGCGCCGTGACCGTTCAGACGGCATGGGCGTTCGAACCGGGGCCACGGGTAATACTATACAGCGGATAAACGCTCGTATAGAC
>CAZYYH010000197.1:0-4274 GCA_964651725.1 uncultured Halobacteriales archaeon
GTCGGCGAGCGCCGCGTCGAACGCGTAGTCGCCGACCGTCGAGAGGTCGGCGTCGGTCTCGCGCTCCAGCAGGACGCGGCGCGCGGCCGTCGCGGTGTCGGCGTCGGCGTGCTCCTCCAGTTCGTAGAGCCGGAGGTCGCCGGACTGCACCCGGTCGGCGAGGTCGGCAGGGTCCGTCATGCCCGGGGGTTGCGCGCGGGGTGGTGTAATCGTTGCCGTTCGCGGTCGGTGGTGGTTTGCTGCAGGCCGGACTCTGAAGTCGGCTGGACAGCATGCGGATTAGCGGACCTGACGACGGTGGCGCGCGAGGAGTGACCGAAGGGAACGACCGCGCGAGGGACGAGGCGCGACGCGACCAGCGAGAGCGAGCGCCGAGTCGGCTGGGGAGGCGCGTGGCTGCGGGTTCATGTTTGGAAGCAGCAGCTAGCCCGTCGCCGTCTACAGCAAACGCGGTGATGTTCGATGTGGACGGCGCTAGCTAAACCTTCCAAATATGAAAGACTACACCACGCCCTCCCCAGCCGACTGCGGTGCTCGTTCCGTTCACTACGTTCGCTCCACTCCGCTCCTCGTCCCTCGCGGGTGCGCCGCACAAGCGCGGCGCACCGCGCGCCACCGCAATCAAACACCGCTCCGATTCGAACACTCTCCCGACCGGTTCCCCAACGATTTTAGCTCCCGACCACCCGGTTCAAGCCATGACCGACGCGGCGGACCTGATACTGACGAACGCGGAGGTCCACACCCTCGCCGAACCCGACGAAACGTTCGAGGCGGTCGCGGTCCGGGACGGCGAGATCGTGCGAGTGGACTCCGCGTACGAGGTCGAGTTCCTGGAGGGCGTGGCGACCGAGGTGGTGGACCTCGGCGGCCGGGTCGTCCTCCCCGGGTTCATCGACGCGCACACGCATCTCCAGACGATGGGGCGCTACCTCGTCCACGCCGACCTCTCGGAGGCGGACGGCCCGGAGGACTGCGTGGAGCGCCTGCACGAGTCGGCGAACGCCCGTCCGGACGATGCCTGGGTGCTCGGCTTCGGCTTCGACGAGAGCACGTGGGCGGAGAGCCGGTACCTCGACCGGGACGACCTCGACCGGGTGACGACGGAGCGTCCGGTCGCGGCGTTCCGCGAGGATATGCACGTCGCGGCAGTGAACTCGCTCGCGCTCGACCGGTTCGACGACGAGATGCCCGAGGGCGACGTGCGGGCGGAGGGTGGCGAGCCGACGGGCGTGCTCGTGGAGGAGGCGGTGGACGTGGTGTACCGGGAGATAGAGCCGGACACCGACCAGATGCGGGACCTGCTCGGGGCGGCACAGCGCGAGGCGAACCGGCGCGGCGTCACGGGCGTCCACGACATGGTGCGGCGGAGCCGCGCGCCGGAGGTGTACCGCGAGATGGACCTCGCGAGCGACCTCTCGGTCCGGGTGCGGCTCAACTACTGGAGCGACCACCTCGACGCCGCCGAGGAAGTGGGTCTCCGCACCAACCACGGCTCCGGAATGGTGCGGACGGGGGCGATCAAGACGTACACCGACGGTAGCCTCGGCGGCCGCACGGCGAAGCTCTCCGAGGAGTACGCCGAGGGCGACGGCACGGGACAGTGGGTGGTGGACCCCGACGAACTCCGCGACCTCGTCGCTCGGGCGGACGAGGCGGGCTTCCAGGTGTGCGCGCACGCCATCGGCGACGAGGCGGTGGACGCGGTGCTCGACGCCTACGAGGCCGAAGCCGACGACTCCGGCGCGGCCCGCCATCGCATCGAGCACGCCGAACTCGCGTCGGACGAGGCCGTCGAGCGGTTCGCCGACCTCGGTATCGTGGCGTCGATGCAGCCGAACTTCCTCAAGTGGGCGGGCGAGTCGGGACTCTACGAGAATCGACTCGGCACCGACCGCCGCACCGCCACCAACCGCTTCCCCGCGTACCTCGACGCGGGCGCACCCCTCGCGTTCGGCAGCGACTGCATGCCGCTCGACCCGCTGCTCGGCGTGCGCTGGGCGGTCAACGCCCCCGCCGAGGGCCAGCGGCTCCCCGTCACGGACGCGCTCCGCGCGTACACGCTCGGCGCGGCGTACGCGGGCTTCGACGAGGACCGCCTCGGCACCGTCGAAGCCGGGAAGAAGGCCGACCTCGTCGCCCTGGACCGGTCGCCGTGGGAGCATCCCGGCGAGATCCGTGACATCGACGTGGCGCTGACGGTCGTGGACGGCGCGGTCGTCTTCGACGGTCGCAACGACTAAGCCCCGCGCCCTGCACCCATCGCGCATGGCCGAGTTCGTTCTGGTGTTCGCGGTCCTCGCGGCCGGCGTCGCATTCTCGCTTTTGCTGTGGCAGGCGGTGCAGGGCGAGGGGCGCGGCGAGACGTTCGACCGTCGTGACGCCGAGAGCCGCGCACGGCGCGACCGCTCCGATGCCTCCGCCGCGTCGGACGACGAGCCGTCGGGGTGGGGAGCCGAGGCCCGGCGCGACCGCCGGGACTGACACCGCCGCAACAAAAACCGGGTTCAGGAATCGCTTTTCAGGGGCGGCGTGCTGGCTCCACCCGACCCGTGCCGCTCGCCGACCGCCTCCCGCGCCCCGTCGTCCTGAAGTACTACGCGTTCATGGCGACCGCCTCGGCCGGCCTCTCCATCCCCATCTGGGTCGTGTTCCTCCGCGCGCAGGGGCTGTCGTACACCGAAATCATGGTGCTCGACGGCATCTGGTGGGTCGGCATCGTCGCGGGCGAGATTCCGACGGGCTTCGTCGGCGACCGCGTCGGCTGGCGCAACAGCCTCGTCGTCGGAAACGCCATCAAGGCCGTCGCCGTCGTGGCGATGGGGCTCTCCCCGACGTTCGGCGCGCTCGCCGCCGTCTACCTGCTCTGGGCGGTCGGCGCGACGCTCCAGTCCGGCAGCCGCGACGCCTGGCTCTACGAGGTGCTCGACCGTCGGCTCGACTCGGACGCGTTCACGCGCATCCGGGGCCGGGGGCAGGCCATCACGCTCGGCGTCGGCGCGGTCGGCTCCGTCGCCGGCGGCTACGTCGGCGCGGTGAACCTCAGCTACCCCTTCCTCGCCACGGGCGTTCTCTGGGTGGTCGGCCTCGTCGTCCTCCTGCGGTTCCCGTCGGTGTCCGTCGACCCCGACGACCGCATCTCCGCGCTGGAGGCGCTGCCGACCATCCGCGACAGCCTCGCGCGGCCACCGCTCCGCCGCGTCGTGCTCTGGATCGCGGTCGTGTTCGGCGTGCTCCAGGCCGCCGCCCGGTTCACGCAGCCGGTGGCGGTGGACCTCGGCGTCGCCGTCGCCGACCTCGGCTGGCTCTACGCGGGGTTCACGCTGGTCGCCGCGGTCGCGAGCTACCGCGCCGACGCCATCCGGGACCGGTTCGGGTTGTCCGGGTGGCTGGCCGCCGCACCCCTCGGCGTCGGTATCCTGTTCGTCGGCGCGTGGGTCGCGCCCCTGCTCGCCTTCCCCGCGTTCGTCGCCATCCGCGCCGTCCGCAGCGCGACCCGGCCGATGGCGAACCAGTACGTCAACGACCGCGTCGAGTCCGCGGGCCGGGCGACGGTCCTCTCCGGCGCGTCGATGGTGTACTCGCTGGTCGCGGTGCCGCTCTCCGTCGGCATGGGACTGCTCGCCGACGCCCGGCTGTCGATCAGGGGTCTCGACGTCGCCGGCAGCCCGCTCGCCGCCATCGGGGTGGCGGGCGTGGCGCTCGTGGTGGCGACGCTCGCGGTCCACGCCGGTCGAGCGCCCGAGGCGAGTACGGATGCCACCGACGCCGATTAGCGCTCACTTCAGCAGGCTCAAGCCCGTCATCACGTCGGGTTTCTCCACGCCGATCAGCGAGAGCAGCGTCGGCGCGACGTCGCGGAGTGCGCCACCCTCCCGAACCTGCTTCCCACCGTCCCCTCCGTCACGACTCACGTACACGAACGGCACCGGGTTCGTGGTGTGCGCGGTGTACGGATTCCCGGGCGTACCCATGTCGTCGGCGTTGCCGTGGTCCGCCGTCAGCAGGACGTGCCCACCCTGCTCCCGGCAGAACGCGACGAGCCGGCCGAGCTGCTCGTCCACCGCCTCGACGGCCGCGACCGCCGCCTCGTAGTCGCCGGTGTGGCCGACCATGTCCGGGTTCGCGTAGTTGAGCACGAGCACGTCCGGGTCGCGGTCACCGATAACGTCGATGGCTGCGTCGGTCACACCCTCGGCGCTCATCTCGGGCTGGAGGTCGTAGGTAGGCACGTCCGGGCTCGGGACGATCTCGCGGATCTCGCCCTCGAACTC
>CAZYYH010000198.1:0-4254 GCA_964651725.1 uncultured Halobacteriales archaeon
TCACCACGTCGAGCGGGTCGTCGCGCATCAGCGTCACGTCCGCCGCCTCGATGGCGACGTCGGTGCCGGAGCCGATGGCGACGCCGACGAACGCCGCGGCGAGCGCGGGCGCGTCGTTCACGCCGTCGCCGACCATCATCGCGCGCTTCCCCCCGTCCTGAATGGCCTCGACGGCGTCCGACTTGTCCTCGGGCAGCACCTCGGCGCGCACGTCGTCGGGGTCGATGCCGACCTGCTGCGCGGCGGCTTCGCCGCCACGTTTTTGGAGGTCGGCGAAGCCGGCCTCCCTGGCGACGGCGCGGGCGGTCCGCTCGTTGTCGCCGGTGATCATCATCACGTCGACGCCGCGCTCGCGTAGCTCCGCGACCGCCCGCTTCGCACTCTCCTTGACGGTGTCGGCGTCGGCGACGACGCCCGCGAGGCGGCCATCCACGGCGACCAGCATCGCGGTCTTGCCCTCGCGCTCCAGGCGCTCCATCGTCTCCTCGGCGGGAGTGGGGTCCACGCCATGGTCGGAGAGGAGCTTCCGGTTGCCGACCAGCACCTCGCGCTCAGCTACGGTCGCCGCGACGCCGTGCCCGGGCACGTTCTCGAACTCGTCGGGGTCGGACACGTCGACGCCGCGCTCCCGCGCGCCCTCCACGATGGCCTGCGCGAGCGGGTGCTCGCTGCCACGCTCTGCGCTCGCGGCGAGGCGGAGGAGTTCGTCCTCGGTGAGCGTCTCCGGGGCCTCGACGGCTCCCCCATCAGCCGCCGCGTCTCCGCCATCAGCTGTGACGCCCCCGTCCAGCACGACCACGTCGGTCATGCTCATCTCGCCCTCGGTGAGCGTCCCGGTCTTGTCGAAGATCACGGTGTCCACGTCGCGGACGCGCTCCAGCACGTCGCCGCCCTTGAAGAGGACGCCGTTGCGCGCGCCGATCGCGGTGCCGACCATCGTCGCGGCGGGCGTGGCGAGGCCGAGCGCGCAGGGACAGGCGATGAGGACGGCCGACGCGAACACGACGACCGCGAACTCGAAGACGGAGACGGTGCCGCCCGCTACCGCGGGGCCGCCGGCGACCAGGCCCCACAGCGGGAGGCCCGAGACGACCGACGCGAGCGTCTCCGGGAACAGGTACCACGTCGTCCCCCAGAACAGGGCGTTGGCGATGACGACGGGGACGAAGTACGCCGAGATGCGGTCGGCGACGTTCTGTATCTCGGGCTGGCGCGACTGGGCCTCGCGCACCGTCCGCACGATCCCCTGGAGCGCGGTGTCCGCGCCGACCTTCGTCGCCTCCACGACGAGCACGCCGTTCTCGTTGATGGTGGAGCCGACGACCTCGTCGCCCTCGGCCTTCTCGACGGGGACGCTCTCGCCGGTCACCATCGACTCGTCCACGGCGCTCTGTCCCTCCACGACCACGCCGTCGGTCGGCACCTTCTCGCCCGGCCGGATCTTCAGGCGGTCGCCGACCTGCACGTCCTCGACGGGAACCTCCACTTCGTCGCCGTTCCGGACGACCGTCGCGGTGTCGGCTTCGAGTTCGAGGAGCTCCTGAATGGCCTCGCCGGCCCGCCCCTTCGACCGGGCTTCGAGGTAGTTGCCGAGCGTGATGAACACCAGGATGAGCGCGGCGGTGTCGAAGTAGAGGCCGCCGGCGATCAGCCCGAGCAGAACCGCCACCGAGTAGACGTAGGCGGTCGAGGAGCCGAGCGCGATGAGCACGTCCATGTTCGCCGTGCGATTCCGCACCAGTGCCGTGTAGGAGTTCTCGTAGAACGGCCTGCCGAGCGCGTACTGGACGGGCGTGGCGAGCGCGAACGCCACCCAGCCAAAGTCGATGCCGGTGCCGGGGATCGCGTCGGGCACCAGCCCGGGCGCGAACAGGTGGGCGACGAGCATCGCCACCAGGGGTGCGGACAGCGCCGCGCCGAACAGCGTGAGCCGGCGCTGCCGGCGTATCTCCTCGTCGCGGGCGGCCTGCCGGCGGTCGGCGTCGCTCTCCTCCCCGCTCTCGCCCTCGCGGACCGGCGCGTAGCCCGCGCTCTCGATGCCCTCGTACACGTCGGCCATCGAGGCGTCCGCGGGGTTGTAGACGACCCGGACCTCGTCGGTGGCGTAGTTGGCGTCCGCCGCGACGACGCCGGGGGTTCGCTCCAGGCTCTCGCCGACTGTCTCCGCGCAGTTCGCGCAGGTCATGTCGGTGATGCCGACGGTGACCTCCCGGGACGCCGGCTCGTAGCCCGCGTCCGCGATGGCGTCGTAGATTTCGGCGAGCGACACCTCGCCGTCGTCGTACTCGACGGTGCCCTCGTCGGTGGCGAAGTTCACGTCGGCCCCCGACACCCCGTCGAGGGACGTGACGGCCTCCGTGACGGTGGACGAGCAGTTCGCACAGCTCATCCCCGTTATCTCGACGCGTGCCGTTCTCGATACCATTGGTTACCTGGACCTACGCACTCCTCGTTGAAGCGAGTTGTCCTTAACGTGGTTCGGTGAGAGATGCGGGGACTGCGGGAACGTTAGGTAAACGTCCTGGTCAATCGCCGGCGGCTTCACTGAGTTCGGCGTACTGCTCCTCGAAGTTCGACCGGCACGACGAGCAGCAGAACTGGTAGCGCTCGCCGTCGATGCGCGCGGTCTCGCCCTCGGCGGTGACGGTGTTCCCGCACTCCGCGCAGTCGAGCGCGAACCCGGTGCCGGTGACGTCCGGCGACCACGACACGTCCTCCAGCAGCGACACGTCGAAGCCGTGGACGGCATCGAGGTCGACGGTGTCGGCGAGCAGGCCGCGCACGTCGCCGTCGAGGAGGCTCGCCTGGAACACGACGCGGGCGTCCGCGGTCGTGAACACGTGCTCGACGGAGCCGGCGGCGGCGAGGTCGGCGCGCGCCTCGTCCACCGCGCCGGGGTCGAGGTCCACGTCCACGAGGACGGGGACGCCGTCCTGGACGGTCGAGCGGTCCACGTCGACGGTGAACCGCTCGATGACGCCGAGGTCCTGGAGGCGGTCGATGCGGTCGGAGACGGTCGGGGGCGAGCGGTCGACGGCGTCGGCGATCTCGCGGTACGGGCGGCGCGCGTCCGCCGCGAGCAGCCGGAGGATCTCCATGTCGATGTCGTCGAGGGGCTGCATGGTCGGATCGAGGGGCTAGGAGATGAAGTAGGTTTGGATACTTGCCTTGGTTTCGAAATGTAACGAGGGTTCGGGCCGTGCTATCGAAGCAGCCTCACCCGACGGTCTTCGACACCCAGCCGGTCGCGCCGCTCGGGAACGCCTCCGAGCGCTCCTTCGGCTGGACGGTGCCGTCGCCGTCGACGGCGCGCACGACGACCTCGTGGCTGCCCGAGGGCTGGAACTCGAACGCCCACTGTCGCCACACGTCGTCGCCCGGGAGGTCGGGGGAGAGCCGGGCGTCCTGCCACGTGCTGCCGCCGTCGGTCGAGACCTCGACGGCGCTCACCCCGCGCGTGCCGGCGTAGGCGTGCCCGGCGACCTGCACCCGTCCATCGTCCAGTCGGTTCGTGGCGTGGAGCTTGGCGACGGTGTTCACGGGGCCGGTGCCGTGCCAGCCGCGCTCCTCCCAGAACCCCTTCGCTTCCTGCTCCAGCACCTCGATCTCCGTCAGCCACTTCACGTTGATCTCGCCCCAGTGGCCGGGGATGAGCGTGCGCACCGGTCGGCCGTGGCCGCGCGGCAGCCGCTCGCCGTTCATGCCGTACGCGAGGAAGCCGCCTTCGAGTGCGGCGAGCGGGAACGCCTGGTAGTAGTCGTCGGCCGCGTGGAGCATCACGCAGCACTCGTCGGGGAGTTCCACGCCGACGGCGTCGAGGAGGTCGGTGACGCCGACGCCGGTCCACACCGCGGTGTCCATCTTGTGGCCGTTGAGGCTCTCGCCGACGCACCGCAGCGTCACGTAGCGGTGCTCGGCCGGGAGCGCACGGAGGTCGTCGAAGGTGATCGTGGCCTCCTCGTCGACCGCGCCGGTGACGGCGAGCGACCAGTCGTCGCCGGTCAGTTCGGGGTCGACGGCGGTGGTGTCCACCTTGTAGAACTCCGCCTTCGGCGAGACCAGCCCCTTCAGCCCGTCCACGTCGAGGGACTGCTCGGCGGCGTCGCCGAGCTTCGACTGGACCACGGCCTGGAACTCGGTGGGTTCGGCGTCGCCGGTCGCGTCGGCGTCGCGGAGGAGGGCGGCGGCGACGCCGAACCCGGCGACGCCGGCGGCGACCTGGAGGGCCCGGCGGCGGCCGGGGACGACCGCGCC
>CAZYYH010000199.1:0-4184 GCA_964651725.1 uncultured Halobacteriales archaeon
TGCGGGACGCGGTGGGTGCGAGCGAGGCGCTCCGCGCCTCGGAGGATGCGAACGGCGATCAGCCGCGAGCGAGCGAGGGCGACGCCGTGGCGATGGTCGCGGCCGCACCCGAGGTCGCCGAGCAGGCCGTCGAGGCGGCGGCGGAGCGCGCGAAGAGCGCCATCGAGGGCGTCCCCGAGGAGACCCGGGGCGCGAACGACGACGCGACTTCGCGCTACCTCCGGCCGCTGCCGGGCGCGGCGCGGATGTACCCCGAGACCGACGTGCCGCCGGTCGAACCGGACGTGACGGAGGTGGAGACGCCCGAACTCCTCACGGCGAAGGTCGAGCGCTACCGGGACGAGTTCGGCCTCGACGCCGGCCTGGCCGAGCAGGTAGCCTACGGCGAGCACATGCCCCTGTTCGAGGCGGTGGTCGCCGAGGGCGTGGACCCGACGCTCGCCGCCGGCACCCTCGAATCGACGCTCACGGAGCTCCGGCGCGACGACGTGCCGGTCGACCGCCTCACCGACGACCACCTCGCCGACGCGCTCCGACTCGTGGACGACGGCGAGGTGCCCCGCGAGGGCCTGAACGACCTGCTCGTCGCGCTCGCCGGGAACCCCGGTCTCTCCGCCGCGGAAGCGGTCGAACGGGAAGGCCTGGGCGGCGTCGGCGAGGGCGAGGTGCGGGAGGCCGTCGCCGAGGTCGTGGAGCGCAACGCCGACCAGGTCGAGACGGAGGGCATGGGCGCGTTCTCCGCGCTGATGGGCGAGGCGATGGGCGCACTCCGTGGGAAGGCCGACGGCGACGTGGTGAGCGACGCGCTCCGCGAGGAGATACAGAAGCGGGCGTGAAGCGGAACGACCGCCCGATACCGGGCCGTCGTAGCGCGTGGACTCCACGGCCGGGACGCGAACTTCCAGCTTCCGCAGGGAACGGCGCGTCGTTCGGGGCCTTCAGCCGTATCACGACGCGCCGACCGCGTCGGCGACGGCCTCGGAGTCTTCGACGTGGTAGAGCGTCAACGGATGGTTCGCGTTCGCGTCGCCACCCTCGATCTCATCCGGGTCGGGGACGGTCGGTCGGACGGGCGTCGCATCGTCGGCCTCGTCGGTGTCGAACTCCAGGCTCTGCGTGCCGAAGACCCGGTCAACGGCGTCCGTCGAGACGGCGACGTCGGTTATCGCGTCCCACTCCAGGCGTGCTTGCGGTTCGGCCAGCAGGGTGTCGTAGACGATCAGCACGTCGTCGAAGCAACGGTACTCGAGGGTGCCGTGCCGGACGTAGCGCGTCGTCGTCCGGACGCACGCGAACCCGATGGCGGCGACGAGCGGAACGGCGACGAAGGGTAGGGGCGCGAAGGCGAGCGCGAGCGTCGCGCCCACGTAGCAGAACAGGACGACGCTGGTGAACGTGTAGCTGACGCCCCGGTAGAGCGCGTCGGTAACGGCCACCCGCCGCGGGGCGCGGACCCGGCAGTTCGGGCTTCCGTCCGGTTCCTCGACCGGAACGGGCGGTATCTCCGTCTTCTCGCTCCCGTAGAGCCGGTAGAAGAACCCCCGCTCGTCCCGGACGCGCTCGATCTGGAGCGTGCGGAGGTCGTACACCAGCTTCCCGGTCAGGACGAGTCCCAGCACGGCGTCCTCGCCGCTGGCCCCCTGAAACGAACCGGCGATGAACAGCAGCGTGCCGACGCCGAAGAGATGTTTGAGTGGCACCAACAGCACCGAGCGGGGCGAGTGATCGCGGTAGCCGCCGCCGCGGAAGTAGCCGGTGTACGTTTCGACGCCCCGGCTGAGGAAGACGGCGACCCCGCCGAGAAGGATCACGCCGACGGCGCCGTCCGTGACCGTCGGGTTCGCAGCGCCGAACACCATCAGCGCCACGAACAGCTCGAAGGGTGCGAGGAGGAAGACGGCGACGAGCAGGGTGGGAGCATTCCGGAGATAGACCGGCGGCAACGGGCCCGGGAGCGCCGTCGCGCCGCGCTTTTCCTCGAGCGGGCCGAGCAAGCGCTCGTCCTCGCCGATGGCGTTGTTCGGGCGCTTCTCGGCGAAGGGTATCTTCACCGCCGACCAGAACAGGACGGCGGCGAGTTCGAGGACGAGGACGCCCAGCAGCGCCGTGGTGGACCATCCGAGCGCGTAGACGCCCAGCAGCGGGACGAGGTTCGAAGCGACGACCGCGAGAGGGCCGAGTCGTGGTGTGGAGGGCACGCGCACACGACACGCTCGATTCGGGGGCTGAAACGACTGACGGTTCCCGGAATCGATGGTCGGAGCCGCACGGTGGTGGCCACGGGACGCGAGTCGGCCGCCCGGCCATCGAAGGTGTCGATGGCAAGCGGCGGTATCCGGCCGATGGCGCGCTCGGCAGGGACGTATCACGGCGACGACGCGCCCTCCGCCGAGCCGGCTGCCGAGAAGCTCCGAACGAGCCGAGCCCCGAGAGCAGGCTTATCTCCGCCGGCGTCCCTACGTCTCCCATGCCGACCGTTCGGACGGGCGACGTCGACACCTACTACGAGCGACGTGGCGACGGGCCGCCGCTGGTCTTCGTCCACGGCGCGATCATGGACCACGCCCAGTGGGAGCCGCAGATGGACGCGCTGAGCGACGAGTACACGGTCGTCGCCTACGACGTGCGCGGGCACGGCCGGACCGGCGGCTCGGCCAGGGACGCGTACTCCATCGACCTGTTCGCCGACGACCTCGACGCGCTCGTCTCGGCACTCGACCTCGACCGGCCCGTCCTCTGCGGGCTCTCGCTGGGAGGCTGCATCGCGCAGGTGTACGCGGCTCGGCACCCCGACCGGCTGGCCGGCCTGGTGCTCGCCGACACGTTCACGCCGGACCTGGCCCCGGGCGGGCGACTCCAGATGGCTGCCCTGCGTGCCACCATCCCGCTGGCCCGACTCGTCGGCTACGAGCGAGTGCAGGCGTTCAAGACGTGGGTCCACGAGCGCTTCGACAGGGGAGCCAGCGGCGACTACGGGGCCGTCGTGCGACTCCAGGCGGAGATGCCGAGGATCGAGACCGACGAGTTCGCCAAGGTGATCCGTTCGCTGGTAGCCTTCGCCGAGACGGACCTCGACCGCTCCGTCATCGCCGTCCCGACGCTGGTGCTGTACGGGGAGAACGAACCCGGGTTCCTCCGCCGGCAGGCGTCGAAGCTCGGGTCCGAGATCCCGGACGCGTCGGTTCGGATGGTGCCGAGCGCGGGCCACGCCTCAAACCTCGACGACCCCGCGTTCTTCACCGGCGCCGTGCGGGACCTCCTCGCGCGGGTCCACCCGCCCGAGGCCGCTCCGGCCCAGGACGCCGGGACGGGATCGGACGGGCGCGAGTGAGTCATCGCGCGGGTACTCGCGTCTCCGAGGTGCTCCCTGGCTCGCGGCTGCGCCGCTCGCCGTTCCGAGGCGCTCCCTACGGTCGCGCCTCGCGGTCTGCGCTCGCGGCTCGCGCCGGTCGCCGCTCACGTCTCCGAGGCGCTCACTGCGTTCGCGCCTCGCAGTCGCCGAACGCTTTTGCGGCAAGCGACCGATTCTCACGCATGGACCTCTACGCCCGGAGCGTCCGGCAGGACGTCCGCGAACTCGGGGCGCTCCTCGGCGACGTCATGCGCGAGCAGGAGACCGAGGACGCGTTCGAGACGGTGGAGTCGCTGCGCACCGCGGCCATCGACTACCGGCAGGGCGACGCGGAGAGCCGCGACCCGATGCGGGAGACGCTCGACGGGATCGACGCGGAGCGACGTGGCGTCGTCGCGCGGGCGTTCGCCACGTACTTCGAACTCATCAACCTCGCGGAGGAGCGCGAGCGCGTGCGCGCCATCCGGGAGCGCGCGCAGGCCGACGACCTCTCGGACAGCCTCGCGGCGGCAGTGGACGCGCTCGCCGAGGACGACCCCGAGGTCGTCCAGCGCGTGCTGGACGACGTGCTCGTGGAGCCGACGTTCACCGCGCACCCGACGGAGGCGCGGCGGAAGACGGTGAAGGCGAAGCTCCGCGCGGTCGCGGACGCCCTCGAAACCCTGGACGAGCGCCGGCTCGCCGACCGCGAGCGCGAGCGCGTGGAGCGCGCGCTCGACGCGGAGGTGACGAGCCTCTGGGACACCCGCCAGGTGCGGAAGCGCCGGCCGGAGGTCGGCGACGAGGTGCGGAACGTCCAGTGGTATCTGGAGAACACCCTGTTCGACGTGGT
>CAZYYH010000200.1:0-4169 GCA_964651725.1 uncultured Halobacteriales archaeon
CGGTTCACGGCCTCGAACGCGTTCTGCGCGGGCACGTCCTGCGTGAACTGGTCGGTGCCGGCCTCCGTGGAGACGCCGCCGAGGCCCGCGGCGAACGCGAGCGTGACGAGGAGGAACGCGGCGACGACCGCGCCCGGCCGCTCCACGACGAGGTCGCTCGACCGCTCGACGACGGCCTCGTGGTCGAGCATGCTACTCGCGGAACCACACCCAGCCGCCGACCGCGGCGGCGGCGAGCGCGGCGACCGTCACGAGGATCACGGCGAGCGGCGTGTCGCCGCCGCCGGAGTTCGTGACCTCGACCGGCACCTGGTAGGTGTCGGAGAGCTTCGTGTCGCCGTCGGCGTCCTCGTACTGGAAGTCCATCTCCAGCACGTAGGACTTCTCCAGGGCGCTCCCGGCCGCGCCGACGCCGAACGTGACGTTCGCGGACTCGCCGGGTTCGAGCGCCTGGACGTACGCCTCGTCGTCGTCCGCGGAGAGCGGGTCGCTGGCGAACGCCTTCGCGTGGACGTTCCGCACCGTCTCGTCGCCCCGGTTCGTGACCGTGAGGGTGACGGTGCCGGAGCCGCTGGCCGCGACGGTCGCGCTCGTCGGCTCGACGCCGAACACGTCGCGGCTCTCCGCCACGTCGACGCGCGTCGTCAGCGCGTCGCTCTGCCGCGTCTCGCCCTCGCGGTTCCGGTACTCGACGCGGTACGTGAACTGGCGCGGCCCGGCGTCCGCGCTCCCCGAGATCTCGACCGGGAGCGAGAACTCCGCGGACTCGTTCGGCCCGAGGTCGCCGAGCGCGTACTCGGTCTCCAGCGGGTTGACGTTCTGATTCTGCGTGGCGAACACCACGACGGCGTCGCGGGCCGTCTCCGGTCCCTCGTTGACGACGGTGGCGGTCACCGACCCTTCCTCGCCGGCGCGAAGGGTCGGCCGGACGTTCGACAGGACAAAGGACTGCTCGGGCCGCGGCGTGACGCCGGCCGCGAGCGGGCCGTACTGCCGGGCGGTGCCGTTCTCGTCGTCGTACGCGACGGTCGTCTCGAGCGCGTACCGTCGGCGCTCCGCGCCGGACGCGACCGTCGCGTCGTACTCGACGGTGCGGGTCTCGCCGGGCTCCCATCGGCCGACGAACCGGCTCGCGGACGGTGACTGGCCGAACTGCACGTTCGGACTCCCCGACTGGACCGTGACGCGAGTGTCGGTGGCGACGGACTCGCCGACGTGCTTCACGGTGAGCGAGACGGTTCCGGTGTCGCCGATTGGCGCGTCCATCGAGGAGTTCGTCACCGCGAACCGGGCGCGCTCCTCGACGCGGACGGTCGCGTAGACGGTCTGCGTGTCGGTGTCGCCGCCCGAGTGCTCGTACTCCACCGTGAGCGGCAGCCGGTACGTGCCGGCGCTGACGTTCCGGGGGACGCTCACGCCGAAGGCCAGCTGGCGCACCGCACCGTCCGGCATCGAGCCGACGGCGCGCGTCCCGGAGTGGACGGCGATGGGCGTGTCGCCGGCGGTCATGGTGACGCGGACGTTCGACGCGGTCCGCGCCCGCTCGCTGGCGTCGCTCGCGTCGTTGACGAGCTGCACCGACACCTGCGCGGGCTCGCCCGGCTGGAGCGTCGGCTCGGGGACGTACGCGTCGAAGTTGGGGTCCTCGACGGCGAGCGCGACGCCCGGTGCGAGCACGAGGCCTGCGGTCAGAAGCAGTACGAGAGTGATCCGAGTCATGATGAGCGTGGGCCGGCCGTACGGCCGGCGGTCGGTCGTCCGACCGTAGGGCGATACGACTTATAAGCGATTGGAAACCCACGGGAACGCGAGTCGCGTTGTTCGACGTGGGAGAGCCGAACTCGGAGGGGTGAACGGGAGGCCGTCGGGGGAGGATGGCGGGAGTGCCGTCCGACGGCACCTCCATCTACGGGCCTTAATTACTTAACATCTTTGCCTAAAATAATACCTGTGATCGGACAGTGAAGGAGTGGGCCGGCGTCATCCGGTCGCACCGACGGTCGGGAACTCCGCCGTCTACTCGCCGTACGCCGTCGTCGTGAGCAGCGCGTTCTCCGCCTGCCGCGAGTCCAGCCGCGTGTGCTGGCACACCACCGGCACGTCCGACTCGACGACGCTGGCAAAATCCGTCCCCTTCTGGATGGATTCGGGGTCGTCGAGTTCGTCGAACCGGACGTGCTTCGTGCGCTCCGCCGGCACCGTCACCTCGTACGGCCCCACCGGCTCCCGGTCGGCGTAGTAGATCGTTATCTCGACGTGCGCGTCCTCCTCGCCGGTGTTCAGGACGCACACCGTCTCGTGGCTCGTCATCTCCGGCTCCGGGCCGTGGCTCCCCTCCGGGATGTACCCCTCCGCTATCGCCCATCGCGTCTTGCCGAGCAAACGTCCTCACCCGTTCGCGTACGTCGGCTCCCGGCAGTATAAGCGTCGGGGAGCGTCGGAGGGAGACGACGGGCCACTTGAACCCTCCCAGCGTGTCCGCAGGAACCCGTATTCTCGGCCGACCCGTTCGTCGCCACGAGAACAGATGACGGTGATCGAAACCGACGGACTGACGAAACGGTACGGCTCCGGCGACGACAGCGTGGTCGCCCTCAGCGACCTCGACCTCGCGGTCGAGGCCGGCGAGGTGTTCGGCTTCCTCGGACCCAACGGCGCGGGCAAGTCCACCACCATCGACCTGCTCCTGGACTACGTCCGCCCGACGATGGGGTCTGCGACGGTGCTCGGGCTGGACGCGCACGCCGACTCGGAGACGCTCCGGGAGCGCGTCGGCGTCCTCCCGGAGGGGTTCGGTCTCTACGACCGCCTCGCGGGACGGCGACACCTCGAGTTCGCCATCGACTGGACGGACGCATCCGACGACCCCGACGCCCTCCTCGACCGGGTCGGCCTCAACGGGAGCGACGCCACCCGGCCGGTCGGCGACTACTCGAAGGGGATGCGCCAGCGGCTGGCGATGGCGATGGCGCTCGTCGGCGACCCCGACCTCCTCGTGCTCGACGAGCCCTCCTCGGGGCTGGACCCGCACGGCATCCGCCGGATGCGCGAACTCGTCCGCGAGGAGGCCGCGCGCGGCGCGACCGTGTTCTTCTCCAGTCACGTCCTCGGGCAGGTCGAAGCGGTCTGTGACCGCGTGGGCATACTCAGTGACGGGGAACTCGTGGCCGTCGACACCGTCGAGGGCCTGCGGGAGGCGGTCGGAACCGGCTCCGAACTCCGACTCCGCGTCACCGGTCGCGTCGAGGTCGACGTGACGACCATCGACGGCGTCGAGACGGCCATCCAGTCGGACGGCGTCCTCCGGGTCGCGTGCTCGGACCCGCGGGCGAAAGCGCGCGTCGTCGCGCGGCTCGCGGACGCCGGCGTCGAGATCCTCGACGTGGACTCCGAGGGCGCGTCCCTGGAGGACGTGTTCACGGCGTACACGACGACCGATGGCGTCACCGAGGGCCGACGCGACGACGCGCCCGCCGACCGCGAGGTGGTGGCGTGACGGCCACCTGGTTCGACGTCGCCCGCAAGGACTTCGAGGACGCCGTCCGGTCGCGGACGCTGTGGGGGCTCGTCGCCGTCTTCGTCTCCTTCCTGGTGATGGCGCTGCTCTCCGCCGAGCAGATATTCCCCGAGCACGTCACCGTCGACGCCGCGCGGGCGCTGGCGGGCGTGGCGATGCTCGCACAGCTGTTCCTCCCGGGCGTCGCGCTGGCCGTCGGCTACGCGTCCGTGGTCGGCGAGCGCCGGTCGGGGAGCCTGCGCGTCCTGCTGAGCTACCCGTTCTCCCGCGGCGACGTCGTGGCGGGGAAGCTCGTCGGGCGGACGCTCGTCACCGCCGTCGGGCTGACGGTGTCGTACGCTGTCGCCAGCGTCGTCGTGGTGGCGCTGTATGGCGCGCCCGACGCCGTCGCGTTCGCCGGGTTCGTGGGGAGCGGCGTGCTGGTCGCGCTGACGTTCACGGCCCTCGCCGTCGGCGGGTCGGCCGCCGCGTCCACTCGGGGTCGGGCGATGACGCTCACCGTCGGGTCGTTCGTGGGGATGGTGTTCTTCTGGAAGCCGGTGGTCGCGGGAATCTACTACGCGGTCACCGGCTCGCTCCCGGGTCTCCACGCCGACAGCTGGTACTTCCTCCTGAAGCGCCTCAACCCCCTGGAGGCGTTCCGCGTGCTGAG
>CAZYYH010000201.1:0-4166 GCA_964651725.1 uncultured Halobacteriales archaeon
GCGACGACCTCTTCACCCGGGAGGACCCCATCTTCACGAACAAGGAACTCCTGGAGATCAACCACCTGCCGGACGAGGACCGCATCGTGGGGCGGGACGACCAGATAGCGGACCTGGCGAACGCGCTCAACCCAGCGATATTCGGGCAATCGCCGAGCAACGTCCTCGTGTACGGCAAGACCGGGACGGGGAAGTCGCTCTGCTCGAAGTACGTCTCCAGCCGGCTCGTCGAGACCGCGTCGGAGGAGGACGTGAAGGTCGCGTTCGCGTACGTCGACTGCGCGCAGGACTCGACGGAGACGCAGGCGGTGCAGTCCATCGGTGACACCCTCAACGACCCCGAGGCGACCGACGTCAACGTCCCCGACAAGGGCCTCTCCACGTCGAACTACTACAAGCGGCTGTGGAAGGTGCTCGACCGACTCTACGACGTGGGCATCGTCATCCTCGACGAGATCGACAAGCTCCAGAACGACGACATCCTCATGCAGCTATCGCGGGCGGGCGAGGCCGGCAAGCTCGCGGAGTGCAAGGTCGGCGTCATCGGCATCTCGAACAAGATCAAGTACAAGGATCGGATGGACGAGCGCGTCAAGTCGAGCCTCTGCGAGCGCGAGTTCGTGTTCCCGCCGTACGACGCGACGCAGCTCCGCGACATCATGGAGGCCAGGAGCGACGCGTTCAAGGACGGCGTCCTCGACGAGGGCACCATCCCGAAGGCGGCGGCGCTCGCGGCGAAGGAGCACGGCGACGCCCGGAAGGCCATCGACATCCTCCGGTACGCGGGCGAGATCGCGCAGTCGACGAACAGCCCGACGGTCCGGGAGGAGTTCGTCACACAGGCGCGCGAGCGCGCGGAGCAGGACCGGTTCCGCGAACTCATCCGCGGCGCGACGCCCCACTCGAAGTACGTCCTCCGTGCGCTGTCCGTGCTCGCGGTGAACAACCCGGACTCCGACGCGTTCCGCACGACCGAGGTGTTCGACGTGTACACGCGCATCTGCCGGCAGGAGGGCGCGGACCCGCTCTCGCAGCGCCGCGTTCGCGACCTCCTCGCGGAGCACGCGTTCCTCGACGTCATCGAACAGAACCGCCGGTCGGGCGGCCGCGCGGACGGCAGCTACACGGAGCACCGCCTCCTGGAGAGCCCGGAGGTCGTGACCTCGGTGCTGACGGAGTCCTGACCGGACCGGCAGCCCGCGGGCACGCCGATTCGGAATCGACGGATTTCCGTGTCGTTTCACTGGAAACGCGGTGTCCTCGGCGGCGACCGGGGCCGTCACCGGCCGATCCGTCTCTCTCGTTACACGTGTTTTCGCCGGACTGCTCGGCGTCAGTGTCGACGAGATTACACTGGAAACTCGGTGTGTCGCGTCGTCTCTCCGTCCGACGCGTGGCGCACTTCACTGGAAACCCGGTGTGTCCCCTGGACTTCCCACCAGCTGAGTAGCCGGTCTGTACGGACAGTAGCAGCCTCGTACCGGGACAGCCCCGGAACGGCAGTCGCCGCCTTCGGTTCACCCCGACGCCGTCGGCCAATCCCGTAGGAGAGCCATTACTATCCACACCGACGACAAAGCAGTGGCTATGGTGAAGCGGCTCTCGCAGAGCGATTGGGAACGCATCCGTCAGTTCGCAAACACCCCGACGTACGACCGCGAGCCGGAGATGCTTGCGCCGGAGGGCGACGGCGACGCCCGGAGCGTCGAGACGCGACCGCCGGACGACGCGTAGCCGCGCAGCCCACGCCGTCCTCGACGCGTAGCCCTCCTACTCCTTCTCGCGCGCGACCCGCACCCGCAGCTACGTCGCGCGGAACCGTCGACGGACCACGGGCGGTCACTCGATGAGGTTCTTCGCCTGGATCTGCCCCCAGATCTCCTCCCCATTCTCGGTGACGCCGTAGACGCGCCCCTTCTTGCGGTCCTCCGAGACGAGCAGCTCCACGAGATCCCGGTCGCGGAGGCCCCGGAGGGCGCGCGAGATGTGAGCGATCGCCAGCCCCGAGTCCGTGGCCAGCTGTGACGGCGTCGCCGGGCCGTCAGCCAGCCGCTTTAACACTGCGACGCGGTACCGCGAACTGATCACGAATCCGATTTCGTCCCACTCGTCAGTCATTGTTCGAGATGCTGCGGGCGAGCGTCAACGCGTGGTCGTGGTGGCCGAGGGTTTTCCATCTGGCTTCTGTATGCGAGTCGAGTGACGGCTCATTCCTCCCGGTCCATCCTGGTTCGGTGTCCGGTGCCGACGGGGTATTGCCCGCTCACCGGTACTCTCGCCCGAGTTGCCTTCCCGTCTATTACGTCCACTGCCTTCCCCGTTTCGGTCGTTTTGGGGGACGGCGTGGCGGTAACCGGTGCCCACTCGCGGCCGCGCCCGCGGTCCACGGGGTAGGCCGTTACTTCGACCGGCGGCCGGAGCTGTAAGTCCGATATAACAAAGCCCGAAGGCTGTCAGAATCGATTGCGTATGCCGCCATCACTGGATTCAGCGGACGGTCGCACGAACCCGGGGTCGACGCAGTGTCTCAACTGCGGCTCGTACGTGTCGAGCCGCTTCGCCCGCGTCTTCGGCGACAACGACGACGAGGTGTACAGCTGCATCGAGTGCTCGACGCTCCGCGACCTCCAGGAGGGAGCCGCGACCACCCAGTGAGACGCTCGTCGAACGCGTCGCCGTTCGAGCACCGTCCGGTCCCTGGATCGCCGCCCCGGCGGCCGCCCGACACTGTCGCTTCTCCGCCACGGCGATCTACTACCGTTTCCCGGCCTCCGTCGCCGGGTCACCGTCGCTTCGTGGCGACCGCCGTGGCCCGCGAAACCCGGACTCGACCGGCGTCGAGAGGTAATGGCTCTATAACAAAGCCCGCGTCGCGTCATGCCTCGGGTAGACGACAAGCATGAGGGTGGCTACTTCTCCCCGGCACCCGACACGTCGTGTCGCAGCGCGCCGTCTCCGACGCGAGGGCCCGAACGACGCCGACGCTCGACGCGCGGACCGGTCGCGGTCCGGGAGGCGGCCGTGAGTCACGAGACGTGGCGCGGCTCGTTGTGGGTGCACTTCCCGCTCGACCTCGCCGTCGCGGTCGGCTACGCCGCGCTCGTCGCGGTCGTACTCTACCTGCCCGTCGAGAGCACGGTCGTCCGGACGCTCGTCGGCGGGCCGCTGGTGTTCCTCCTCCCGGGGTACGTCGTGGTCGCGGCCGCGTTCCCCGGGCGGCAGCCCGCGCGCGCCGACGGCGCGACCGGCGCACTCGCACGCGCCACCAGTTCGGTGTCGACGCGCGGGTTCACGTGGCTCGAACGCTCGGCGCTCGCGTTCGGGACGAGCGTCGCGCTCGTCCCGGTGCTCGCGCTCGGCGTCTCGCTCGCGCTCGGTCGGTTCACCGTGACGTCGACGGTCGCGGTCCTCGTCGGGTTCGTGACCGTCGGCGCGATCGTCGCGGGCGTGCGGCGTCACCGGCTCCCCGCGGACGAACGCTACCGCTCGCCGCACGCCGCGTGGGCGGCCGATCTCCACGCCGCGATCTTCGACGCGGACTCCGTCGTCGACGCCGCGCTCACCGTCGCGCTCGCCGCGAGCGTCCTCATCGCGGTCTCGACGATGGCGTACGCGATGGCCGCGCCCCAGGAGGGCGAGCGCTACTCGTCGCTCGGCGTCTACACGGAGAACGAGTCCGGCGACCTGGTGGCGAGCGGCTACCCGTCGAACGTCACCGTCGGCGAGCCCGCCCAGCTCACTGCAGTCGTCGAGAACCACGAGCACGAGCGGACCGAGTACGCGCTCGTCGTCGAACTCCAGCGCGTCGACGACGACGGCTCCGTCGCCGAGGACGCCGTCGTCGGGCGGACCTCCCTGGCGCTCGCCGCGAACGAGAACTGGCAGCGTCAGCTCGCGCTCGAGCCGCCGTTCGCCGGCGACTCGCTCCGGCTCACGTTCTTCCTCTACCGCGGCGACGCGCCCGACGACCCGTCGACGGACACCGCGTACCGGCGCGCGTTCGTCTGGACGAACGTCACCGCCGAGAGCGCCACCGGGGAGAACGCGACCGCAGGGGACGAGCCCGGCGGGGAGGACGCCGACGCTGACGAGACTGACACTGACGAAACCGGCGCGACGAACGTGACCGCCGGGAACGAGACGAACGCGACCGCAGGCAACGCGAC
>CAZYYH010000202.1:0-4157 GCA_964651725.1 uncultured Halobacteriales archaeon
TACGACGAGATCAACCGCGAGATAGCCGAGCGGTTCGGGATGCTGTTCTCGGCGGGCGAACTCTCCGCCATCGACGCGGTCGGCGAGAGCGTCGTGGACGCGAGCGAGATCATCAACACGCTCGACACCGGGGGCGTCTCCACGCTCGGCTACGCGACCGACACGATCGGCACGCAGCAGCGCAAGCGCGACGGACTGCTCTCGCGGTTCCTCGACGGCGACGAGGCCGAGGCCGAGGACGCGGCGGCCGCGGTGAGTCGCGTGCAGAGCGTGGTCCGGCAGGCGACGCTCGGCCGCCTCACCCTGCCCTGCGAGGTGTCGAGCGCGGAGCGCGCGCTCGTCGCGGTCGGCGGCCCGCCCTCGCATCTCGACCGCAAAGGCGTCGAGCGCGGCCGCCAGTGGCTGGAGGACGAGGCCGCGACCCTCGAAGTCAGGGGCGGCGACTACCCGCGGCCGAACGCGGACGAGATCTCCTCTGCCGTCCTGCTCTCCGGCATCTCAGACGTGGCGCGCGTCACCGAGGTCCAGCAGGTCGCCATCGAGGCGCAGGACAACCTGGCTGCCATCGACGACGCACACGACGACCAACTCGACGCGCTCATCCACGACGACGAGGGGGAGCTCGACCCGCTGTTCTGAGTCGGGGAGTTTTCTGCTCGGCCGAGCTTTCTGCTCGGGCTGACCGCTACCGCTTCGAAAGCCCTCGCGTTCTTGACTCGGGCGGCTCGCTGCGGTCCTCGGTCGCTCGCTTCGTTCGCTCCCTGCGGTCCTTGCGTCGCCTGCCTTCGTCCAGAGCGCTCGCCCTTTCAATCCACCAGGGCGGCGGTTGGTCAGTCGGCCGTCACGGGCGACTGTCCAGCAGGGCTGGACGGGATCGCTACTCGGACCCGTCGCCGCCGTCTACCTCGACGCCGTACCGCTCCTGTGCGGCCTCTTCGGAGAGCTTGCCGAGGCGCACGTCGCGCCGGACCGCCTCCGGGTCGCGGTCGGCGGGGTCGCCGTAGCCCCCACCGCCCGGCGTCCGGACGCTCACCACGTCGCCGGGTTCGAGGTCGTGCGTGGATTTCCCGTCGAGCCGCGTCCCCTCGCCGTCGCGGAGCAGATGGTCCTCGCCGGACGCGCCGTCCCCGCCGCCCGCGAGGCCGTAGGGACGGTGGCGGCGGCGGTCGGCGAGCAGGCTGAACGTGGCGTCGTGATTCCGTACTTCCATGTCGCGCCGCAACCCGAGGCCACCGCGGAACTCGCCTGCCCCGCCCGAGTCGGTGCGGTACTCGTACCGGCGGACGCGCAGGGGGTAGGCCGTCTCCAGGACTTCGGCGGGCGTGTTGAGTGTGTTGCTCATGTGGACGTGGACGCCGTCCATGCCGTCCGCGCCGGCGCGGCCGCCGTAGCCGCCGCCCTGCGTCTCGTAGAACGCGTACGGCTCGCCGGTGCGGGGGTCGGTGCCGCCGAACGTGACGTTGTTCATGGTGCCCTGGCCGGCCGCGACCGCGCGCTCGGGTACGACCTCGCCGAACGCGCCGAGGACCACGTCGGTGACGCGCTGGGACACCTCCAGGTTGCCGCCGACGACCGCGGCCGGCGGTCGGGCGTTCACGATGGTGCCCTCCGGGGCCTCGATCTCGACCGGCCGGTAGCTGCCGTGGTTCGGTGGGATGTCCGGGTTCGTGACGCACCTGACGGCGTAGTAGGTCGCCGAGGCGGTGACGGCGAACGGCGCGTTGACGGGGCCGGCGACCTGCTCCGCAGTGCCGGTGAAGTCCACGGCTATCTCGTCGCCCGCTATCGTCACGCTCGCCGCGATGGGGAGGTCGTCGTGGCCGTGGCCGTCGCCGTCGAGCACGTCCGCGAACTCGACGGTGCCGTCGGGGAGCGCGTCGATCTCGGCGCGCATCCGGCGCTCCGAGTAGTCCTTCACCGCCCGGAGAATCTCCCGGAGCCGGCCGGGGCCGTACTCCGCCACGAGGTCGCGGAACCTGGCCTCCGCCGTCTCGTTCGCGGCGACCTGGGCGCGGAGGTCGCCCCGGCGCTCGTCGGGCGTGCGGACGTTCGCCAGCACGAGGTCCATCACGTCCGCGGCGAGGTCCCCGCCCTCGTAGAGCTTCACCGGCGGGATGCGCAGGCCCTCCTGGTAGATCTCCGTCGAATCCGCGGCCACGCTCCCCGCCCGGGAACCGCCGACGTCGGCGTGGTGCGCCCGGTTCGCGGCGAACGCGGCGAGGTCGCCGTCCACGAAGATGGGGCTGACGAGGGTGAGGTCGGGGAGGTGCGCGCCGCCGTGGAACGGGTCGTTCAGCAGGATGGCGTCGCCCGGCTCCAGCGTCTCCGGCGGGAACGCCTCGACCGCCGCCGCGACCGAGTACGGCATCGCGCCGAGGTGGACCGGGATGTTCTCGGCCTGGCTCACCATCTCCGCCCCCGCGTCGAACAGCGCACACGAGCAGTCCCGGCGGTCCTTGATGTTGGGCGAGTAGCTGGTGCGCACGAGCGTCGCGTTCATCTCCTCGGCGACCGCCTCGCACGCGTTCCGCACCACCTCGAGGGTGATGGAGTCCACTCCCATTACCCCACGTACAGACGACACGGACATTAACCGTTCCGACCGCCTATACGTTTCGTCGTACCTGTCCGGCGGATGAACTAACTGCCTACGACGGGAAACGGTGGGGAAGAAGTAAATACGTTATCTTGGTTATTGTTACCAATGGCACAGCGTGACAGTGGCAGGCAGGGGGCGAACGCGGGTGGCGTCAGCAAACGACGGTTCCTCCAGGCGGTCGGAGCCGGCGCGATGGTGGGGGTCGCGGGCTGCACCGGCGGCATCACGGGCGGCACCGACACCGTACGGGTGGGCGCGATCTACCCGCTCTCCGGCTCCGTCGCGGAGACCGGACAGAACATCCAGAAGTTCATCAACAGCGCGGTGGACGACGTGATCAACGCGGAGGTGAGCGACCTCGGCCCCATCTCGCTCGCCGGCGAATCCGGGCTGCCGAACCTCGACGGCGCGACCGTCGAGGTGACGTTCGCCGACCACCGCGGCGACCCCGGACAGGGGCGGGCCGAGGCCGAGCGACTGATGCAGGAGCAGGACGTCGACATGATCGTCGGCGGCTACCACAGCTCCGTGACGAAGACGATGAGCGCCGCCGCGGAGCGCGAGGGCGTCCCGCACGTCAACTTCGAGTCCAGCAGCCCCGACCTGACGGAGCGCGGCCTCAACTGGTTCTGGCGCACCGGCCCGCACGACGGGACGTACACCCAGAACATGTTCACGTTCTTCTCGGAGATGAACGAGATGAACGACGCGGGCATCGAGTCCGTCGCCATCATCCACGAGGACACCGAGTTCGGGACCATCAGCGCGCGGACCCAGGAGGAACTCGCCCAGGAGAACGGCCTCGAGGTCGTCGCCGGCCCCATCGCGTACACCGCCGAGTCCGTCACGTCCCTGGAGAGCGAGGTCCAGCGCATCCAGCAGGCCGACCCCGACGTTCTGCTGCCGTCGTCGTACGTCCGCGACGCACAGATACTGCTCGGCGACATGCAGACGCTCGGCTGGTTCCCCGACATGGTGATGGGCCAGAACGCCGGGTTCAACCAGCCGAGCTTCGTGGAGTCGACCGACATCTCCGACCACGTCTGCTCGCGGTCGACGTACGCCGACGACCTCCCCGAAGCGGTGCCGGAACTCGGCCAGTACGCGGAGTTCGTCCAGGAGAACGTCGGCGTCGCGTTCAACGGCGTCTACATCCGGTCGTGGGGCGGCTTCCTCACCGCGATGCACGCCGTCAACGAGGCCGGCAGCACCGAGCCGAGCGCCATCCAGGAGGCGCTCGACGGCCTCTCGGTCGAGCAGTTCACCACCGGCCTCCCCTACGGCGTCGAGTTCGCGGACAACGGCCAGAACGAGCAGGCGTCCGGCGTGCTGCTCCAGTACGAGGGCGGCTCCGGCAACACCGTCTGGCCGTTCGAACTGTCGCAGACGGAGGCCGTCTACCCCGCGCCCGGCTGGGACGAGCGCTGACCGCGTCGGACACCCGTTATCACTCCCATTCGATAGATGCTATCGTTCACGCCACTGTTCGTCGAGAGGTTCGCGCTGGTACCGCAGGCGCTCGTCACCGCGCTGCTGTTCGGGATGATATTCGCGCTCG
>CAZYYH010000203.1:0-4144 GCA_964651725.1 uncultured Halobacteriales archaeon
AGCAGGCCGACCTGCCCCACGGAGTCGCTGCGGGGCTCCCAGAGGTCGACCACCTTCGCCTTCAGGTCGACCCACTGCTCGTCCTCCTCGACGTCGGCCGCCTGGACGCGCTCGTTGCTACCGCTGCCCAGGTCGTCGCGGCTCATCCCCGCCTTGTCGAGGTAGTGGTTGACGACGCTCCGGCGCGCCTCGTCCATCGGCACCTTGTACTCCGAGACGAGGTTGTCGAGGCGCTCCTCGACGTCCTCGACCGTCACGTCTAGTTGGTCTGAAAACTGGTCGCGTATCTCCTCTGCGTGCGTACGTACGTCGCTCATGGTCGGGTTCACGTCTCCGCTCTGTTTTCGTTCGGAGACGTACGCCGGTTGGTTCCCGATGGTATAAAGGGTTACGGGAGCGGGGCGGAAGTGAACCTGGAACTCGGAGGCGGCGTGGAGTTCGTGACCGCTGTGGACTCGTCGACTCGACTGCCACCGCGTCGAAAGCCCTGGTGCGCTCCGCGAAGCACGGACCCGAAAGCCCTGGAACGAGGGTGGTTTTGCAGGTCCTCGCGTCGTCTCCGAGACCTTCACTCCTCCAGTCCGACGAGCACGCCGAGCACGAGCATCCGCGCCGTCACTCCCGCCCCACTGCCCGCAAACTCAGGGAGGAAGGCGACGAAGAACAGCGCGACCTTCGGATTCAGCACGTCGACGGCGACGCCGCGGGCGTAGGCGCGGCGGGGCGTGCGCTCGGGCGCGGAGCCGCCACCGTAGCCGCCGGAGCCGTCGCTGCCGCCGAAGTCGAGCGCGTCGTCGCGGCGGCCGGGTGGCCTGTGGGCCACCCTCGATGCCATCGTCGGCAGTTAGGAGCCGTCTACTCCTCGATACCGGGCGTTTACTTGTAACGATGGCGTGCGTGCTCGCGTGCATGGGGCGGACGGTGACCGTCGCCCTCGTCTGCCTGCTCGCGGTCGGAGCGGCCGTGGCGGGCGGCGTCGGCGGCGGCCCGGGGGAGGGTGCACAGCCGGCGGCTGCGTCGGGGGACGCGGCCGCCGAGAACGGCGAGCGGCGCGGAACGATAGCGTCCGAGCAGGTCAGCGTCGAGGCGGACGACTCCGGCGTGGACGTGGGCGCGTCGCTCGACTGGGGTGGCATCGCGCTCGAAACCGACGGCGACGGCGGCGGCGAGGGGACCGTCAGCCACGGCGCTATCGACGGCGAGATGGCGGACGCCGGACGTTCCGGGGCGTGCGCGGTCGGGTTCGGCGAGGAGGACTCGCCGCTCGACCTCGCGTTCGACGGTGGGAACGACTCGTTCGGGCTGGCGTGGTCCGGGAACGCGACCGACGGTGAATCGGGCGGTGAGAGTGATTCGATGGATGCCGGCGAGGTCGTCGAGGAGTGCAGTTCGTCGGACGGCGGGTAGTCGGGCGCTCGAGGATCATCACATTGCCCGCCCCGCGAGAACGGGGTTTCCATCGCCAAACGACGCCGGCCGACGGTCGAACGTCACCCCGAACCGACACGCCACACCTACGCCGACGCGCCTTAGTACCCGGGACCACAACCACCGAGCCAGATGCCAGAGGACGGCCGTTTCGCGTCCTTCCTGAAGAGGACGGCCCGGAACGCGGGTCGCCGGTACGCGGAGATCCGACAGTCGTACCGGGAGGGCCAGGAGTCGGCGGAGCAGGGGGACGGCGAGCCGTCGGCGGCCCGCGACCCGACGCCGGAGCCGGAGCCGCGGCCGGACCTCTCCTACCTCCCGCGGGACGATGACGGCGACGCCCGCATCGTCTGCCGGCGGTACGCGGAGAAGCGCGCGGTCGCGGTGGACGAGGCGGGCCGACCCGAGTGCTTCGACGCGGACCACCCGGACTGCAAGGGTTGCGTCGAGGACGTGCGCGACGGCGCGGTGGAGACGTGGTGAGTCGAGTGCGACGGTCGATAGCGGACGGTAGCTGGCGCTGGCAACCCGAGAGACCACGGCCGCCCTGCTCGACGCCGCGCTCGCGGCTCTTTCCGGCAGTCGCTCGCACAGATCGAGGCACTCGCTTGGCTCGCGGCTTCGGCGCACTCCGGACGCGGCGGCGTTCGGCCGGGTCCGGGATGATCGATTTAGTGACGACTGATACAGTCGAGACTGAAACGATGCCGGCGAGGCGGACGCCTGCGCGCCCGGGTGACCGACGCCGGCCGCGCCGACCGTGGCGACCGCGGCGAGTAGCCCCGCCGTTCGGTTCGCGGCGCCGGTCCGGTAGTGCGACGCTCGCCCCGGACCGGCAACCAGACTTATCTGTCCACGAGTTGAACGTGGATTCGAGGAGGCTACGGGGTGGAACGTACGGCGGTGTTCTGCGATGGCTGTGGGCACGTACTGACGGGCGCGATCGTCGACGGCGACCTCAAACCGGTCGGCCAGCAGACGTGTCCGGAGTGCGGGGGAACCGAGTTCTCCGAGTACGAGGCGGGCGGCTTCGACGACCGGGGTCGACGCGGGACCGGGTGAGCTTTTAGCCCCGCGCCGGCGAGAGTTCGGGTATGGACCGACCGGTGGTGGCGGTGGTGCTCGCGGGCGGAACGGGGACGCGGCTGTATCCGGCGAGCCGGTCGTTCCGCCCGAAGCAGTTCGCGTCGCTCGGCGGGCTCGGAGCCGACGCCGGCGACGACCGCTCGCTGCTCCGGCGGACGGTCGACCGCGCGGACTTCGCGGACGAGACGTTCGTGGTGACGGGCGAGCGGTACGCGGACCGGGTACGGGAGCACGCGCTGGACGCGGGCGTGCTGGTGGAGCCGCGCCCGCGGGACACGGGCCCGGCACTCGTCTACGCCGCGCATCGCGTCCGCGAACTCGTGGGCGACTGCGTGCTCGTCTGCCTGCCGAGCGACCACGTCGTCGCGGGCGCGTTCGCGGAGACGATGCGCCGGGCGGCCGCGGTGGCGGTCGACACCGGCGGGCTGGTCACCGTCGGCGTCGAGCCTGACCGACCGGCGACGGGCTACGGCTACGTCGAGCCGGGGGAGGAGTTCGACGGCTACGCCGGGGTCGCGCGGTTCCGCGAGAAGCCGGACGCCGCCGCCGCCGCCGACCTCGTGGCCGCCGGCTGCTACTGGAACGCGGGAACGTTCGCGTGGACGCCGGACGCGCTCCTCGACGCCGCCCGCAACTCCGAACTCGCGGGACTCGTGGACGCGCTCGACGCGGGCGACCCGGAGGCCGGGTTCGCGGACGCCCCCGCGGTCAGCGTGGATCACGCGGTGATGGAGGACGCCGACGATGCGTACGTCGTCCCGGCGGACTTCGAGTGGGACGACCTCGGGTCGTGGGACGCGCTCGACAGACTCCTCCCGGGGGAGAACGCCGTCCTCGGCGACGCGCTCGCCGTCGATGCGGCGGGCAACGTGATCGCCAGCGACGACAAGCACGTGAGCGTCGTCGGCGTGGACGACCTCGTCGTCGCCGCGTTCGACGACCGCGTGCTCGTCGTGCCGAAGGCGGAGGCCCAGCGCGTGCGCGAGCTCGTCGCGGAGCTCGAAGCCGACGACCTGTTCTGAAGCTTTTGGTGCTCCGCCCCGTACACCCGGTATGGCCGACGCACCAAGCGTGAAGGCCGTCGACACGGAGGACGAGTTCGTGCACGTCCGGTTCCGCGACCCGGACGAGTTCTCGGACATCCGCACGCCGGACTGGGCGGCGGACGCCGCGCGCTCGGTCTCCGACGGCGCGGAGGTCCGAACGGGGAAGCGGGAGGACAGCGACGACTGGGAGGTCCAGAGCGTGCTCATCAAGAAGTCCGTCGGCGAGGACAAGGCCCGCGAGCAAGCACGGGAGATCGTGGAGAAGATCGAGTCGTAGCGGCCACGGTCGGGGTGGACGTAGCGGGAGCCGGCTGGGTTCCGGACAGCGATAGCCGGCCGACCAGCCGACGTTCCAGTGCAGGCCGATAAACGGACGCGGGCGGGACTTTCGAGGCGACAGAGTCCGAGGCTGTCCCTCTTCTCACACCGGAAGCAGGTCCACGTAGTGGAACTCGGCTCCATCGACCTCTTTCGTCACGCGCTCGCCGGTCTCGACCGGAATCGTCGCATCGAACACGGGGCCGTCCCGGACGAACGTGTGGAACTCGCCGTTCTCGCCGCAGGGGTCGACGCCGTCGGGGAGG
>CAZYYH010000204.1:0-4141 GCA_964651725.1 uncultured Halobacteriales archaeon
GGGGCGCGGGGCGCCGGCCCCCCCCCCCCCGCGGCCGCGCCCCCCCCCCCCCGCCCCCCCCCCCCCACGAGTCGGCTGGGGAGGACCGTGGTGCGGTCTATCAGTGGTGACGGCAGCAGCTAGCCCGTTCCCATCAGGACCACTTCTCGTGGCGGTTGCCGAGTGGAAGGGGCTAGCTACATCCGACTACACCGAGAGGCCGCAGCCACACGCCTCCCCTGCCGACTGTGGTGCTCGCTCGCTTCGCTCCCTGCGCTCCTCGTCCCTCGCGGCTCACTCCGTTCGCCGCTCGGGTGTCCGAGGTCTCGCTCACTGCGTTCGCTTCGACCTCGCGTCCCTCGCGCGGTCGCCCGCTATGCTCGCTCCTCGCGCGCCACCGCAACCTGCCCTGGTCCAAAATCCGAACGCTACCCGACTTCCAGCCCCGCCAGTTTTCCCGTCGCCCGTCGAACACCACAGGCATGGAAGGGGAGGAACTCCTGATATACGGGTCGTACGGCTACACGGGGTCGCTCGTCGTGGAGACCGCGGTGGACCGGGGCCTGTCGCCGACGGTCGCGGGCCGGCGCGCGACGCCGGTCGAGGAGCAGGCGACGGCGCTCGGCCTCGACCACCGGGTGTTCAGCCTGGAGCATCCGGAGGTGGTGGAGCGACAGGTCGCGGACGCCGACGCGGTGCTGAACTGCGCGGGGCCGTTCTCGGCGACGGCGGAGCCGCTGGCGTCGGCGTGTCGGGCGGCGGGCACGGACTACCTCGACATCGCGGGGGAGATCGACGTGCTGGAGGCCATCGCGGCGCGCGACCGCGACGCGGAGCAGGCGGGCGTGACGCTGCTGCCGGCGGTGGGGTACGACGTGGTGCCGACGGACTGCCTCGCCGCGCACCTGGAGATGGAACTGCCGTCGGCGACGCGGCTGACGCTCGCCATCGACGGTCTCGGGACGTTCTCGCCGGGGACGGTGAAGTCGATCATCGAGGAGCTGGGCGAGCCGGGCGTGGTGCGCGAGGGCGGCGCGCTGCGGACGGTGCCGGCGGCGTGGCGGACGCGGCGGATCGATTTCGGCGAGGGGGAGAAGCCGGCGGTGACGATCCCCTGGGGCGACGTGTCCTCGGCGTACTACACGACCGGCATCCCGAACGTCGAGGTGTACGCGTCGGTGCCGGAGTACGCGGTCGGCGCGATGCGGCGGACGCGCGGGCTCTCCGGAGTGCTGGGCGCGCGGCCGGTGCAGTGGGCGCTACAGCGCGCGGCGGACGCGGTGGTGTCGGGGCCGACGCCCGCGGAGCGCGCGCGGAGCCACACCCGGATCTGGGGCGAGGTCGCCGCCGACGACGGCAACCGCGCCGTCGCGTGGCTGCGGACGCCGGACACGTACGAACTCACGGCGACGACCGCGGTCGAGTCCGCGCGCCGGGTGCTCGCGGGCGAGGTCGAGCCGGGGTTCCAGACGCCGGCGTCGGCGTTCGGCCCGGAGTTCGTGCTCGGGTTCGACGGCGTCGAGCGCGAGGATGCACGCGCGGCGTCGCCGGTGGACGCGGAGCCGGTGGCGGGGTCCGACGACTGACGCCCAACTCGTGCCACCCGCCCGTGGCAATACTTATCAACCCTGGGTCCCGACTCACCGGCGGAACTCCCCCATCGAATGACGACGAACAACCAGCATCCGGCGACCGACCCGACCGACGAGCACCCTCGCTGTGGCGCGTACGTGGCCGAGGACGGCTCCGTCGTGCTGTACGACGACACCGTGGACGCCGCGTGGATACGCTCCGACGCCGCGGTCGCGGTCGGAAAGATGACGTAAACCCGGACCGTGCGAAGGCTTATCAGGCATGGGCAGATACGTACGGTCACTCACCCCAGATGAGCGCGAATCCACACGACGACAGCGTCGAACCGCCCGCCCTCACCGACCGGGCCGAACACCCCGGACTCGACGACGCCCGGTACGCGGCGTTCACGAACGACGACGGTTCCGTCGTCGTCTACGACGAGGCGAACGACCGAGCGTGGATCGAATCCGACGGCGCAGTAAACATCGCGGACATGGCGTGACGCGGACGGAGCGCTTTTTCCACCCCCACTCGAACTCCGGCGTATGACCGACGACACGCTCGCGTGGGAGACCCTGTCCTCCAGCGTCGCGTACGCCTGCCCCGGCTTCGACGTGGTCCACGACGACATCCGGCTCCCCGACGGCACCGAGACCGACTTCGACTACCTCTCCGAGCCAGAGAGCGTCGTCGTCCTCCCGTTCCGCGGCGACGGTCCCGGAGCGGAGGAGACGGCCGAAATCGTCGTCATCGAGGAGTGGCGGCAGGCCGTCGGCCGCGTCAACCGCGGCCTCCCCGCCGGCAACGTCGAACCCGGGGACGACGACCTCGCCGCCGCCGCGCGCCGCGAACTCGCCGAGGAGACCGGCCACGAGGCCGAGACCGTCGAGCACCTCGTCTCAGTCGAGCCCGCGAACGGCCTGCTCGACTCCGTCAACCACTACTTCCTCGCCCGGAACTGCGCGCCCACCGCCGAGCAGGACCTCGACCACAACGAGACCATCCGCGTGGATACCACGACCTGGCACGACCTCCGCGAATCCGTGCGGGACGGTGAGGTGCGCGACGGTCGGACCGTGCTCGGCGTCGCCCAGTTCGAACTCGTGCGGTGACTGTGATTCGGGTATCTGTGGTAAGTCAGGCGTCGTCCGCCAATGTGATCGTTTGTAACCGACTGTACTCCCACCTGCCGGCCGTCCGTCGCGGCGCGCGAGGAGCGACCGAACAGCGTGAGGGAGCGACCGCGCGAGGGACGAACGTCGACCGAACGAAGTGAGGGAGGACGTGAGTCGGCTGGGGAGGACGTGAATCGGCTGGGGAGGACGTGGTGCGGCCTCGTATTTGGAAGCAGCAGCTAGCCTGCTTACTCCACCTGTCGTCGTGAGTGTGTTCGACGGGAGCAGGCTAGCTGCTGGCGACACGATACCCCACGGCCACGCGCCTCTCCAGCCGACTGCGCGACTCACGCGGTCGCTCCACGCGCCAGCCGCCGACTTACGTTCCACCAGTCACCTACTCGAATCCACATCGCGCCCTATAAACCGCGCCGAACCATCGCTTCCACCAACAGAGACCCCATGCGCGACATCTTCGAGATACAGGCGCAGGACGGGGCGGGGCGAGTGGGCGAACTCCGCGTCCCCCGAGCCGACGTGACGGTCGAAACCCCTGTTCTCATGCCGGTCGTCAACCCGAACATCGACACGGTGGACCCGGCGCGCTTCCCGGAGTTCGGCGCGGAGGTGCTCATCACGAACTCCTACATCATCTACGGGAACGACGACCTCCGCGAGCGCGCGCTCGACGAGGGACTGCACGACATGCTGGGCTTCGACGGCGCTATCGTCACGGACTCCGGCTCCTTTCAGCTCGCGGAGTACGGCGAGATCGACGTGACGACGGAGGAGATACTCCGGTTCCAGCGCGACGTCGGCTCGGACGTGGGCACGCCGGTCGATATCCCGACGCCGCCCGAGGCCGACCGCGAGACGGCCGAGGCCGACCTCGTCACGACCGAGGAGCGCCTCGCGGTCGCGGAGTCCGTCGACACCGGCGAGATGCTCGTGAACGCGCCGATCCAGGGGTCGACGTTCCCGGACCTCCGCGAGGCGGCCGCGCGTCACGCGTACGCGACCGACCTCGACGTGTTCCCGGTCGGCGCGGTCGTCCCTCTGCTCAACGCCTACCGCTACGACGAGGTGGTGGACGTGGTCGCCGCGGCCAAACGCGGTCTCGGCGCGGACGCCCCGGTCCACCTGTTCGGCGCGGGCCACCCGATGATGTTCGCGCTCGCCGCAGCGTCGGGTTGTGATCTCTTCGACTCCGCCGCGTACGCCATCTACGCCCGCGACGACCGCTACCTGACCGTCCGCGGCACCGAGCATCTCGCCGACCTCCACCATCTGCCCTGTCCCTGCCCGGTCTGCACGGACCACGACCCCGACGGTCTCCGCGCGCTCCCCGACGACGAGCGCGAGTCGGCGCTCGCCGAGCACAACCTCTACGTCAGCTTCGCGGAGATCCGCCGCGTACGGCAGGCCATCCGCGACGGCGGCCTCCTCGAACTCGTGGACGAGCGGGCGCGCGC
>CAZYYH010000205.1:0-4138 GCA_964651725.1 uncultured Halobacteriales archaeon
AGGCCATCGCGCGCGCCGCCGGCCCGAACGTCTCCGCGGACGACGTGGAGGACCGGCTGGCCGAGGTGGGTGACGTGGGCGCGGTCGCCGCGAGCTACGAGTTCGGCAGCCAGCAGGGGCTCGCGGCGTTCGGCGCGGGCGGCACCGACCCGCTGACCGTCCGCGGCGTCTACGACGCGCTCGCGGCGCTCGCGGACCGCGAGGGTGCGGGCAGCCAGGACGCGAAGATCGACGCGCTGTTCGGGCTGTTCAACCGGTGCTCGTCCGCGGAAGCCAGGTATCTCGCGCGGCTGGTGCTCTCCGAGATGCGCATCGGCGTCGGCGAGGGGACGGTCCGCGACGCCATCGCGGCGGCGTTCGACGTGCCGGTGGAGCGCGTCGAGCGCGCGCTCCAGGTGTCGAACGACTACGGTCTCGTCGCGTGCGTCGCGTGCGACCGGGGCGTCGAGGGGCTGGACGACGTGCACCTCCGCGTCGGCCGCCCGGTGCAGGCGATGCTCGCGCAGGCCGGTACCGTGACGGACGCGCTGGACGACTGGGAGGAAGCCGGCGTGGAATGGAAGTTCGACGGGGCGCGCGTACAGCTGCACTACGACGGGGAGGAAGTGTCCGTCTTCTCCCGCAACATGGAGGACGTGACCGATCCCCTTCCGGAGGTCGTGGACTTCGCCGAAGCCCACCTCGACCGGCCCGTCATCCTCGACGGCGAGGTCGTCGCGGTGAACGACGACGGCGAACCCCTCCCCTTCCAGGAGATACTCCGGCGCTTCCGGCGGAAGCACGACGTCGAGCAGGCCCGCGAGGAGGTCGGGGTCGAGGTGCGCTTCTTCGACTGCCTTCACGCGAACGGCGACGACCTGCTCGATGCGCCCCTGGTCGAGCGCCACGACCGTCTCGCCGACCTGCTCGACGCGGGCGTCTCCGACCTCACGGTCACCGACGACCCCGAGGAGATCGCGGCAATCGAGGCGGCCGCGCTCGACGCCGGCCACGAGGGCATCATGCTCAAGAACCCCGAGTCGGCGTACTCGCCGGGCAAGCGCGGGAAGCACTGGCTGAAGCGCAAGCCGGCCGTGGAGACGCTCGACCTCGTCGTCACGGGCGCGGAGTGGGGCGAGGGCCGACGCGCCAGCCTCCTCGGCACGTTCCTGCTGTCGGCCCGCGACGGCGAGGTCTCAGGACGGAGTCCTGAGGCTCGCGAGACAGGGTCTCGCGGTGAGTTCGAGACCATCGGCAAGGTCGCCACCGGCGTCACCGACGAGCAACTGGAGGAACTGACCGACCTCCTGGAGCCACACGTCCGCTCTCAGGACGGCCAGGACGTGGACCTCGAACCGGCGGTCGTCTTCGAGGTCGGCTACGAGGAGATACAGCGCTCCCCGACGTACTCCTCGGGCTACGCGCTCCGGTTCCCCCGCTTCGTCGCCGTGCGCGAGGACAAGGACCCCGAGGACGCCGACTCGCTGGACCGCGTCGAGGATCTGGCGTAGCTACAGCGGGAACTCGCCGTCCGCGATGCTGTCCGCGAGCAGTGCGACGTACTCGACGTACGGCTCCAGCCCGGAGTCCTCGCCGCGCTCGGCGTGGTGCCGGTGGAGGTCCGACCAGACCGTCGCCAGCAGGAACGCCGACTGCGCCCGGTAGAACCGGTCGTGCTCGTAGGAGATGCCGGTCCGCTCCTCGTAGCGCGCGACCAGCTCCCGCCGGCTGGGGCTGCCGGGCTTCCCCGTGAACGGGGCCATCCCGCGCTCGTCGTCCTCCCGGAGGTCGGCTATCGCGTCGTCGTCCGGGTGCCGGTCCTCGATACCGTCGAGCGACGGCGTCGGGTCGCCGTCGTCCCGCCACCGGAGCAGCAGGTAGCCGAGTTCGGTCAGGGGGTCGCCGAGCATCGCCGACTCCCAGTCGAGCACGCCGGTGACCTCGGGACGGTCCCCGAACAGCACGTTCCCCGGCCGGAAGTCGCCGTGGACGGGGGTCCGCTCCGGGGGCGACGGCGCGTTCGCCAGCAGCCAGTCGCCGACCGACCGGAGCGTCGGCACCTCGTGGCCAGTCACCTCGGTCGCGCGGTCGAGCCGGTCGATGGCCTGCGCGACCTGCTCGCGCGGCGTCCAGTGCTCGCAGACGCCCTCGAACCGCTCTACGTCCACCGCGTGCACGTCGGCGAGCGCGTCCACCAGGCCGTCGGCGACCCCGCGCCGCGCCTCCGGGTTCCGGAACCGCTCCGGCAGGTCGGAGCCGAGCGGCACCACCTCGCCGTCGAGGTGCGTGACGACGAAGAACCGGTCGTCGAACACCGACGCGTCGTCGCAGAACAGCACCGGCTCCGGCGCGGGAACCGGCGTGTCCCGGAGCAGTTCCAGCACCCGATACTCGGTCGCAAGGTCGGTCATGTAGCCCGCGTCGCGGAGCTTGTTCGGCCGGCGCAGCGTGTAGGCGCTCTCGGCCTCCGCGGTCGAGATCACGACGATGGTGTTGAGGCCGTCGGCGAGCAGGTCGGCCCCGGTCACCGTCTCGTCCAGCTCCCGGGAGAGATAGGATTCCAGGGCGGCAGTGTCGAGGTCCGCTGCAGTCATACGCTGACGCTGATCACCATCCTCGAAAAAGCTCCCGGTGGCGTGCGAGGGCGTCCCATCCGGTGCGGGTGAGCGGTCCGGGGCCGGCCGCTCCTAGAACCGACGCGGTGGTGCGCGGCTCGGTCCAGACCTCATATAAACCTCATAAGCGTAATAATATGTAATATTTTGTAATTCCATGTAATCTTCAAGTCGTTTATAGGGCCAGTGGGCGGCAGCTTTCCGAGGTGGCGTCCGTACGTCCGCGCGTGACCGCCCGCCACCCCGACTGCTCGGACGCCCGCTTCGAACCGTCGTCACGCCTCCTCGACTCCCGACCGCGTGGAAGCTACAGCCGGCGTTTGAGTCTCGGAAAGCCTATTGGGGCGAGCGCACCATGGGTGGAACGATGAAGCGACGTGCCCTCCTCGCCGCCGTCGCGGTCGCGCTCGCCGGCTGCGTCGCCGGCTCGCCGGGAGCGCCGGCCTCGACCACCAGTGACGCCGAGCCGAACGCCGCGTTCGCGATCACCGACCTCTCGGTCACGACGGAGAAGATCGCACCAGAGAGGCGCTACTTCGTCCGCATCACGAAAGTGTACTCCGCGGACGCGGTCGACCGCCACGCCGACGACCCGACCGTCGTGGACGTGTCGGAGGTCGCGGACGCGGATGTCCGCGACGCCCTGGAGGAGGTGCTCTCCGAGGGGAAGGTGCGGCGCGACGAGATCCCCGACGGCCTCCGCGACACCACCGAGCGCGTCGACTTCTTCACGTGGAACGCCACCACCGACCCCGGGGACACCGCCTCGCACTGGGGCGTCGAGGTGTTCGAGGCCGACCCCGACCGCGACCCCGTCGTGGCGTTCGACGCCGAACTCACCGACGACGCGGTCTCCGCGACCGACCCCGGCGCTATCGCGTTCTCGCTGGATAACGTCGGCGACCACGCTCAGGAGGTGTTCAGCGGCACCGTCCCGCCGTTCGGCGTGCTGTGGGCCGAGCGCGGGAGCGACCGCTACCTCCTCTGGCGCGACTACGAGGAGGAGGGCTGCGTGAGCTTCACCGACCGCGGGATGGCGAGCTGTGACATCGGAAAGATCACGGCCATCCGGCCGGGAGAGACCGTGGAGCGGACGTACGAACTCCGGCCCGAGAACCCGGTCGGCAGCGCGCTCGAAGCCGGCGAGTACGCCGTCTCCGGCACGCTGAGCTACCACCGCGAGAGCCAGGGACCGTCGACGAAGGTGGAGTGGGAAGTGACGTTCACGGTCGAATCCGCGTAGGGCAGCGCAAACGCGGCACCCGCGAGCTTTCGGGCGGCTACCGTTGGACAGTCCTACACTACGCCCATCTCGCTCAGCCGCTCCGGCAGGTACGTGTCCGTCACGAAGTCGAGGCCGTGGGACGCGAGTGCCTGCTGTTCGGACTTCTTCTCGATGTCGAGCTGTAACTCGATCTGCTCCTCCCAGTAGTCGGTCTGGAACCGGGGGTCGTCGAGTTCCGACTCCAGGGCGTTGGTGTCGGAGTCGCTGAGGGGGTCGGTCGGGAGGTCGTACTCCACGATGTCCTCGGGCTGCACGCCGA
>CAZYYH010000206.1:0-4110 GCA_964651725.1 uncultured Halobacteriales archaeon
GGTACGTCGCCGCCGGCCGCGTCGGCACCAAGTTCGAGACGCCGTGGATCAGCCGTACCTTCTGGGGGTACGCACCCCAGCAGCTCCTCTTCACCGTCGACGACTACCGCGCCCTCGACGTGGACGCTGCCACAGTCGACGACCTGCTCGACCTCGACCCCGACCCGGACCCCGACCGGCCGCGCATCCACCGCGTCGACGACGACGCGCTCGCCGACCTCCGCGAGCGCCACGGCTCCGTCGAGCGCTTCCTCGACTCGTTCCAGGACGAGTAACCGACCGGACTACGCCTCGAACCCCTCTTCCCACCTGACCGCTCCATTCGCTGTACCGCCTGCGCGCACCTTTTTCCTCGGTCGCTCGCGGTCACGCCGCTCGCTCCCTCGAAAAAGCTGCGCCAAAAACCGTCACTCTTCGAACCCCTCTTCCCACCGGAACGTCCCGTTCCGCTGCACCACCTCGCCGTCCACCGAAAGCGTCGCGTCCTCGCTCGTGTCCGTGATGAGGTCGACGTGGACCACGCTCTCGTTGCCCTCCTCGCCCTCCGGGACGCAGGCGTCGTACGCGCTCCCGAGCGCGAGGTGCACCGTCTCCGCCATCTTCTCGTCGAACAGAATACTGTTCGTCGTGCGGTCGATCCCGCGGTTCATCCCGACGCCGAGTTCGCCGAGTCGGCGCGCACCGTCGTCCGCGTCCAGAACACTCCCTACCGTCTCCTCGCCCTCCGCCGCCGCGTACTCGGTGACCTCCCCGTCCTCGAACGCGAGTTCGACGTCCCGGAGCGCCTGCCCCCGCACCGTCATCGGTACGTCGAACCGGACGGTGCCCTCCACGTCGTACGGCGCGGTGAACACCTCGCCGCTCGGCAGGTTGTGGGAGTCGTACGCCACCGACGCCGCCGAGTTCACCGCCGTCCGCCCTTCGATGGACATCGTGAGGTCCGTGCCCGCCTTCCGGAGCCGAACCTCGCTGCCCTCGTCGAGTATCTCCTTCATCCGCGCCATCTCCTCCGCGAGCCCCTCCCAGTCGCGGAGCACCGCGTCGTACACGAAATCCCGGTACTCGCGGTACGGCATCCCCGCCTGCTGCGCGAGCGACCGCGTCGGGTGGATCGTACTCACCCAGTCCGCGTCGTAGAATGCGCCCTTCGCGTCGCTCCACGCCTCCCCCGCCGCCCGGCGCGTCTCGACGGACGCCCCGGACCCCTCCGTGGTGTTCCGGCCGCCGCCGAGCCGGAGGATGGCGTCCGCGTTCTCGTACAGCCCGAGCAGGTGCTCGGGCTCTCCGTCGAACTCGCCGTCGTGCGCCGACAGGTACGCGCTTCCGACCTCGCCGAACCGGCTCAGCACGTCGCCCGATCCGTACAGCCACACGGGGTTCGCGCCCACGTCGCCGAGCCGCTCCGCGACCGCCACCGCCAGGTCGTGTGTTCCCTCGCTCACGACCACCACGACGTCGTCGCCCGACTCTATCCGCGCGCTCCACTCCACCAGCACCGTCGCGTGTTCGCGTACGCGGTCGTCCATACGAACGCCACGCGACGGCCCGCCCTAAACGTCCCCGGTTCGGCTTGCTCGGCCTCTACGTGCAACCGCCACCGGGTTTGATTGCCCGCGGGAGCGTCTACTACCTCTCATGGACGACGCGGAGATCCAGCGCCTCTCGCTCACCGATGACGGCCACGACGCCATCGCGGAAGTCACCTACTGCTTCGAGGAGGTGAGCTACGGCGGCGAGTTCCACGGCCCCGACGAGTGCCGCGCCATCGCGGGCGTCCACGGCTTCGAGAAGCTCGGAAGCGGCGTCGGCCGCGACGTGTACGCGGTCCCCCGAGAGTTCGTCACCGGCGACCGTCGATGCATCGTGAAGGTCGCGCGCAACCTCGAGGGCTGCCACGAGACGCGCCGCGAGGTCGTCAGCTGGCAGCGGGTGTCCGACGACGCCCGCGAGTACCTGCTGCCCGTGCTCGAAACCGAACTCGGCTGGGTGCTGATGCCGCGCGCCGAACTCGACCTCGCGTCCCACGAGATACAGCGGCTGCTCGCGGACTTCCACGCCACCGGCTGGGCGTGCGACGACACCAACGAATCCCACAACCTCGGGAAGCTCGACGGCGACACGGTGATCATCGACTACGGCATGGGCTGTTACCGGCTGGACGACGAGGACGCGGTGGACAAAGGCGGTCGGGTGGACGACACGGAAGCGTTCGACGACGCGGACGGGGCGGACGAGTCGAGTTAGGGGAACACGAGCACGGTCGCGTGCTCGGTCTCCAGCACGGCGACCTCCTCGCCGCTCTCCGCGCGGTACTCCTCGACGATCTCGACCATCCCCGGTTCGACGGTCACCGTCTCGCCGTCCACGTCGAGTGCGATTTCGCCGTCGCGCCGGAGGCCGGCGGCGAGTTCGACGGGGTCGCCGGCCTCCAGCGCGGCGACGACGTCGCCGGCGCGGTCGCGGAACTCGGGGCCGATGGTGGCGTGGTCGGGGTCGACGCCGACCGGCGTCAACTCGACGTTCGGCTCGCCGGTCTCGACGCGCGTCGGCGCGTTGATGGTCTCGCTGAGGTCGTACGTGTCGAGTGCACGCGAGTCCCACTCGTCGCCGTCCGCGTCGAGGTAGAGTTCGACGCGGTCGAGTTCGGCGTTGAGTGCCATGCCCTGGTCGGACTTCCACGCGCGCACCTCGCTCGCCACGTCGGCGATGATCTCGCCGGCGGCCTCCGCGTCCTCGTCGTGCACGTCGACGGCCGGCCAGTCGGCGTTGTGGACGCTCCCCTCGGTGCCGGGGAGGTGGCGGTACATCTCCTCGGTGACGTACGGGCTGAACGGCGCGAGCATCCGCACGACAGCGGAGATGGCGGTGTAGAGCGCGTGGCGGGCGGCGTTGCGCTCGCCGGGCCGCCCCGAGTAGAGCCGGCCCTTCACGAGTTCGACGTAGTCGTCGGCGAGGTCGTCCCACGCGAACTCGCGGATGGTGCGGAGCGCTTCGTCGAACCGGTAGTCGTCCATCTCGGCCTCCACGTCGTCGGCGACGCGCGAGAGCTTAGAGAGTATCCACCGGTCGGCGTCGCGGTACGCGGGGTCGGTGACCTCCGGGGTGTCCTCGTCGAAATGCTCCGAGCCGAACTGGAAGATGTTCCAGACCTTGGTGAGGAAGCGGGAGGCAGACTTGACCTCCTTCCACTGGAACAGGATGTCGGAGCCGGGCTGGCCGCCGAGCGCGAGCGCCTGCCGGAACGCGTCCGCGGAGTACTCCTCGATGGCCTCGTGGGGCTGGACCACGTTGCCTCGGCTCTTGCTCATCTTGTTGCCGTCCGGACCGAACACCATGCCGTTGATGAGGGTGGTGTCCCAGGGCTTCTCGTCGGTGAGCGCGCCCGTCCGGAGGAGCGTGTAGAACGCCCACGTCCGGATGATGTCGTGGCCCTGCGGCCGGAGTGCAACCGGCTCGAACTCCTCTCTGTCTATCTCCTCTGGCCACCCCCGGAGATGCATCGGCGTGATGGAGGAGTCCATCCACGTGTCCATTACGTCGGTCTCGCCCTCCCAGTTGCTACCGCCACACTCCGGACACTCGGCGACGGCGGGGTCCTCGTCCGTCGGATCGACGGGCACCTCGTCGGCACTGGCGAGGTGGATGTGGCCGCAGTCGCCGCAGAACCACGCGGGGATGGGCGTGGCGAACACGCGCTGGCGGGAGATGACCCAGTCCCAGTCCATCCCCTCCGTCCAGTCCTCCAGGCGGTCGTACATGTGCTCGGGGATCCAGTCGACGGCCTGGGCGTGCTCGAGAATCTCGTCCTGGCGGACCTCGACGAACCACTGCTCCTTCGAGAGGATCTCGATGGGGGTGTCGCAGCGCCAGCAGACGCCGACGCTCTGCTCGGTCGGCTCCGAGTCCACGAGGAGGCCCGCCTCGTCGAGCGCCTCGGGGATCTGCTCTTTGGCCTCCGCGACGGTGAGCCCGGCGAACTCGCCGGCGTACTCCGTGAGCCGGCCGTCCTCGGTGACGCCCGGCCGCAGGTCGAGGTCGTACTCCGCCCACCACGTCACGTCCTGCTTGTCGCCGAACGTGCAGATCATGACCGCGCCCGTGCCGAACTCG
>CAZYYH010000207.1:0-4068 GCA_964651725.1 uncultured Halobacteriales archaeon
TCACGTTCCCGCCGTGGACCGCGCCGTAGTTGTTCGCGTGGTTCGGCTGGACGCGATGGCGGTTGCGGAGGTAGGTGTCCGTAACGGTCGGCATGGTCGGGCTTGGGGCGGCGACGCCTTGAGCGTTGGTCCGTCAGCCGTCGCTCTTCCGCCGCCCGGCCGGCGCGAGCGGGTTCGGCACGCGACTCGTGAGGTACTCGTGACGCTTGCCGCGGAGCCGCATCGCGGTCAGCGCCTTGTGGACCGTCGGCTCCTCGAACAGCGCTCGCTCGTCGCGGCGCACGCGCTCCTCGGGGACGGCGGCCTCGGACGCGATCCTCTCGAACGCCCGCTCGCAGGCGGATCCGACCCGTGCCCAGCACGCCGCCTCGTCGGCGTCGAGGTCGTGGCAGACGGCGGCGACGAGTTCGGCGAGGTGGTTCTGGAAGAGGGCGTAGTACAGCTTGGCGTAGAGGTCGTCCTCGCCGTCGGCGTCCAGGTCCGAGTCCGGGTACGGCTCCACGGCGAGCCCGCGGTCGGCGAGCCGCCCGCGGTGCGCGCGGATGCCGCCGAAGTCCCGCACGAGGGTCGCCACGGGGCGCGCGCCGTCGAACACCACCAGGCTGTTCTGGAGGTGGCTCTCGAGGGCGACGCCGTACTTCGCCAGCAGCAGTAGCTGCTCCGGGACGACGACGCGGGCGTACTCGTCGACGAACGCGAGCGCCGCGTCCGCGGTGCTCGTGGTGTCGGTCCCCGCCGCGTACCGGTCGACGAGTTCGCCGACGAGCGGACGGTCCGATCCGGTCGCGTCGGCCAGCAGGCTCGACGCCACCACCGGACGCGCGCCGTCGGGGACCAGCGGGTGGGAACGGGGGTTCGCCCGAACCAGCGCCGACAGGTGGCGGGCGTCGTCGAACGCCTCGCCGTCGACGTGGGGGCCGCCGGGGGCGAAGTAGCACGTCGCCGCCGGCTCCGCAAGCAGCCCGAGCGTCTCCAGCGACTCCGCCGACTCGATGGCCGCGGCGACGTCGGTCACCCGCGGACCGTTCGTCACCGCGTGCGGCGACAGCGTCCGGACGACGTTCGTCGTCTGCACGTCGATGGCGAGCTTGAGGTGCGGAAGGGGTCCGTCGCCGGTCCGTTCGGTCGCGTACGGCACCACCGTCCGGAGGTTGAGCTGCGGCGTCGCAGGATGCGTGTACTCCGGGACGGGAACCACCCGATCGTCGGCGCGCTCGCCGCCGTACCGTTCGAGGATCGTGTGCCGGTACTGCCACGGGTGGACCGGAACGACCGCGTACTCCCCGGGGTCGCGCGCCCCGGGGAGCGCGCGGTCGAGCGCGTCCGCGAGGCCGCCGAACGTCGCGTGCAGCCGGTCGGTGAACCGGTCGGCGTCCCCTGCCCGGGTTTCGAGCGCGTGGTCGCGGCGGACCGCGACGAACCGGAGGTCCACCCGGTCGGTGAACTCGGGGGCGTACGCGAGTCCGTCGGCGGCCGACATCCCGCGCCGGATCTTCGCGCCGGGGTGAAAGGGGTGACCGTCGGTGACGACGCGCTCGAACGCGACCGCGGAGTCGGCGGCGGGAACGCCGTCGGCCACCGCGTCCAGCGGCGATCCCGCCGCGGCGTCGACGCCCGCGGCGAGCACGGGCCTGGCGAGCTGCGCGAGCGCGAGGTTGGCGACGCTCTCCGCCACCTCCGCCCGGACCCGGTCCGCCTGGTCGGCGTCCACGAACGCACCCTCGCGGTCCAGTAACGGAACGAGGTCCACCGGGTGCTCGACGGGGGCGACGTCGACGGTTTCGGCGGCCTCCGGCGTCCACTGCCGGATCGGTCCGGCGAGGCGGAACCGGTCGTACCCGTGTCTCGCCGTGATGGGCGCGACGACGACGGTCTCCGACGCGGGGAACGGCAGGAGCGCGACGTGCCGGCACTCGTCCGGGAGCGATCGTGCGGCCGTCGGCGGCCGTCCGCCGTCCACGCCCGGGAGCGGCTCCGGGTCGTCGGGATCCGCGAGGGCGTCCGGCGCGACGAGACGGGAGTCGGGCAGGCCGACCGGCGCTCCCCGGAGCAGCCCGCGGACGAACCGGTCGAGGACGCCGCTACGAGCGGAACCGAGCGCGTCGAGGTAGGCGGTCTCGGGCGGTTCGGCGAGGTCGTGAACCCGCGCGTAGTAGGTCCCGGCGGCGAACGCGTCCCGCTCCGCGCTCGTGCGGAGGCCGGATACGCCGGCGTCGGTCTCCCGTGACTCCATGTTCGGGCGTACCGTTCTTACTCCGTCCTTCTCCGTGATAATCCTCCTGCCTGTACGTCCCGGGTCCGAATCGGGGCGTCCCTCGTCGCCACACGCGGGCGAGCGCGGTGACCGGAAGAGGTTCGGCGTTCCGTCCCGCAGTTGTGGTACCATGCCCGAGGACGACAGCTACGACGCGGTGATCGTCGGCGGCGGCGTCGCGGGACGGGCCGCGGGCGTCTTCACCGCGCGCCACGGTCTCGACACGGTCATCCTCGACGCGGGCGGCTCCCTGCTCCGCCGGAACGCGCACCTGGAGAACTACCCCGGGTTCCCCGCGGGCGTCAACTCGCGGCTCCTCCTCGACATGATGCTGGACCAGGCGGAGCGCGCGGGCTGCGAGTACGTGCGAGCCGAGGTCACCCGGGTCGCCGAGGCCGACGACGGGTTCACCGTCGAGACGGCCGACGGCGGCGGCTACCGGTCGAGCTACGCGATCGCCGCGACGAAGAACGCCGTCGGCTTCCTCGACGACCTCGACGGCGTCGAGATCCTCGAACGCGGGAAGACGTTCGTCGAAACGGACGAGCGCGGTCGCACCGGCGCGGACGGCCTCTACGCGGCGGGGCGTCTCGCCGGCCAGCCCCACCAGACGATAGTGAGCGCCGGCCACGGCGCGGCGGTCGCCGTGACGCTGCTCGAGGACAGCGACCGGCCATTCTACCACGACTGGGTCGCCCCCGAGGGCTACTTCACCGGGCGCGGTATCGACGTGCCGCCCGGCGTAGAGGAGATCGACGACGAGGAGCGCCTGGCGCGCGAGCGGGAGTCCATCGAGGTGATGCGAGAGTACTTCGACGAGCCACAGTCCGAGGAACCGGAGCAGCACCCCAACGTCGAGGACGGGGAGTGAACGCGCCGTCCACTCGACGGCAAGCCGGCGTCCGTCGAGCCACGGGCCTGGAGCCGTCCGTAGTTTGAAGTGCGAGAACGGGACGACGGTGTCCCACCGGAGGTCTCGACGCGATCGATGCCCGCTGCAACCCCCGGCGCTCGGCCCGCTGGAGATTCTCGCGTTCGCCATCGTGGCGACCGACGCCACGGCGTTCCTGGTGCTGGCGATGAAGTTCGTCCATCCGGCAGTGGCGGCACTACCGGGGATCGATCCTGTCGCCATCGGAACTGCCGTGCTGTTCCTGGCTCTCTCCGCCGTCCCACAGGGCAGCCTGGCTCCGATTGTCGCGTCGTCGCTCGAACTTCGAGCGCCTTCGTTCACACCGTCTCCGGCAGCCAACCCCCGTCCACCTCGACGTTCACGCCGCTCAGGTAGTCCGAGTCCTCGTGGAGGAAGAAGAGGACGGCGTGCGCCACGTCCTCGAAGCTGGCGGGCCGGCCCCTCGGCAACTCCTCGGGGAACTCGTCGGAGTTCTCGACGACGTAGGGCGAGACGGCGTTCGCCGTCACGCCGTCGTCCTGGGTGTCGGCGGCGAGCATCCGCGTGAACATCAGCACGCCCGCCTTGGCGGCGAAGTACGGGAAGTTCTTCGGGTTGACGAGGCCCTTCTCGGCGGACGCGTACCCGACGTTCACGACGCGGCCGAACTCCCGCTCGCGCATCCCGGGGAGCGCGCGGCGACAGCAGAGGTAGGTCGCGGTGAGGTTGGTGTCCATCACGCGGTGCCAGGTCCCGGGGTCGATCTCCGACCAGTGCCGCGGCGCGAAGTCGCCGACGTTGTTCACGAGCACGTCGACGGGGCCGAGGTCGGCCTCGACCGCGCCGAACACGCCGTCCACGCTGTCGGCGTCGGTCACGTCGCCCTGGACGACGGTGGTGTCGGCCGCGCCGCGGTCGTCGG
>CAZYYH010000208.1:0-4019 GCA_964651725.1 uncultured Halobacteriales archaeon
GACCACAAGGAGCGCAACCTCAAGCAGGCGCTCGGCGAGATCGAGCGCATGGGTAGCGCGCTCGGGCTGCCGAAGGACATCCGCGAGACCGCGTCGGTCATCTACCGCCGCGCGCTCGCGGACGACCTGCTCCCCGGCCGCACCATCGAGGGCGTCGCCACGGCCGCGGTGTACGCCGCGGCGCGGCAGGCGAACAACCCCCGCAGCATCGACGAGGTCGCCGCGGTCAGCCGCGTCGACGAGATGGAGTTCAAGCGCACGTACCGCTACGTCGTGCGCGAACTCGGCCTCGAGGTCCAGCCGGCGAGCCCGATGAGCTTCGTCGGCCGGCTCGCGTCGAAGCTCGACGTGGACGACGAGACGGAGCTTCGCGCGCGAGAACTCCTGAAGGCCGCGGAGGGCACCGGCGCGTTCAACGGCAAGAGTCCGGTCGGCCTGGCCGCCGCGGCGATCTACGCGGCCGGTCGCCTCACGAACGCCGACCTCACGCAGAGCGCGGTCGGCGAGGCCGCGGACGTGAGCGAGGTCACCATCCGCAACCGGTACCAGGAACTCCTCGAAGCCGGCGACGACCTCGCCGTCGCGTAACTGCGTTTTCTCGGACGAACCCGACCACCCGGTAGCTACGGCTACGTGCGGACGGAGTCAACGGGGTGAGCCGGTCTCGGTGGGGCCCGCCGGGACCGGCACGGGCCGGCGGAGATGACAGACCGCGGCGACCGGGTCGAGCAGGCACGGGGGTGGAAGCCGGCCGACCCGGTCGCCTCGATCGGACGTACACCCGCACCTCTCAAAAACGTTCGCCGAATTCGATTTCTGTTGCGGCGACTACCGAACTCGCGTTTCGTACGCTCGCTGGCAGGAGCCGGACCGGAACGATGATGTCCGTCGTGTCGCAACTCCGTCGAGATGACGCGCGACTCGTCTATCGACCGTTCCGACGCCCTCGACGCGGGGGACGCGTTCGGTCTGCTCGCCGACGAGACCCGGCTGGACGTCGTCCGGGCGCTCGGCGAGGCCTGGAGCCCGCATGACCGCGAGCCGGTGTCGTTCAGCCGGCTCCGGCGGCTGGTGGACGTCGAGGACGGCGGCCGGTTCGACTACCACCTCAAGCGGCTCCTGGGATCGTTCGTGGACCGGACCGACGAAGGGTACCGACTCACGTACGCCGGCGTCCGGGTCTACCAGACGATGCGCGCCGGCACGTTCACCGAGCGCGTCTCCGTCGAGCCGTTCGAACTCGACGACGCCTGCGTCCGGTGTGGCGGACCGCTGGCGGCGAACTACCGGAACCTACTCTCGGAGATCCGGTGCGGGGCGTGCGACCACCGATACTACCGGGACTTCGTCCCTCCCGGACGCGTCGCGGACGCGTCGGCCGGCGAGATGCTCGGCGCGCTGGACGCCGCGCTCCGTTCGCGCATGGCCGCCGTGACGGGCGGCACGTGCCCCACCTGCTCGGGTAACTTGGCGGTGACGGTCGGCTCCGACGTCGGCTACCTGTTCGCGGAGAAGGGTTACGAGGCGCACGTCGCCTGCGACTGCGCCCACTGCGGCTCCCACGCGGAGTACGCCGTCGGTGAACTCCTGCTCGACCATCCCGCGATGGTCTCCTTCCTCTACCGTCACGGCGTGAACGTCGCCGAGCGCTACCGATGGACGTTCGACGTGATCCACGACCCGGCCGGTACGACGCTGCGTTCGACCGACCCGGTCCGCGTCGCGGTCACCGCGCGTGCCGACGGTGCCACCCGCACGCTGGTCGTGGACGAGCAGTGTTCGGTGGTCGCGGTCGATCCGTAGCCCGGTTCGGAAGCCCTTTCGACTCCGCCGACGGTCGGGTGTCGCGGGTCTGGTGGCTCCGCCGATCGCCGCGTAGCCGGAAGAAGATGGGATGACAGACCGCAACCGCCAGTCAGCGGCCGGTCGAGCGGAAGGTGGAACGGGCTCCGCCCGGCCGCCTCGGTCGTGCCGACTCGCCCCGGCCCCAAAAGTGTTGCCAGAACGGCAATTCTGTTGGCGAGCTAACTGTGGCGGCTCCCGGTCAGAACAGCGACCCGAACCGCCGCCGCAGCCGGTCGAGCGCCGACGCGGACTCCTCCTCCACGTCCCCCGCGAGTTCCCAGCCGGCCTTCTCCGCCGCCTCCCCGACCGGCCGGTACTCCCAGCCCGCCGACGTCGCCGCGCCGCGGTGGCGCTCGTCGGTGCCGACGAACACGTACCGGTCGGCGTCGAACGCCCGCCGGACGTAGAGCAGGCTCTCGCGCGCGTCGCGCTCCCCGGGGAAGAAATCCCGGCGGATGCGGTGGTCGCGCGCGAACGCCGACACGCTCGACCCCGGCTCGTCCGACGCGATCCCCACCATCAGCGCCCACTCCCGGGCGTCCTCGACCGCGGCCTTCGGGTCCTCCAGCGCCCGGAGCGCGGACAGGTCGAACGCGAGCGCCATTCCACCCTGTGACATCTGCTGTTCCTCTCTATCCGGTCGTTCCGGGCGAAGCCTGATAAAACGTGTCGGAGCCCCGTGGGTGGTCGGACTGGAGCGTCGAGGTGCGTCGCGACGTTCGTCGCCGGAGCGGGCGAACGCCGTCTCTCATAAACCTCATAAATGTACTAGATTGTAATTCATTGTAATGGATTGTAATATTCAAGTGCTATACGAGGGATGGTGGTCTTCCACCGGGCACCGTTCAGATTAGCTGGTCAGCCGACGGGCTATGGCCGGCCGACCCCCGGCGTCGGGCGGGGGATTCCAGACGCTGGCCTTCCCGTTCCGGCCGCATCGACCGTGCAATCTAAACACTGCCCTTCCACCGTCGAGGGCTCCCTCGAACGGCGACGGCGTGACTGGCCGACGACTTCTCCGCTGCCCCGACTCCTCCCCGTCGGAACGGTGCCCGGTCGGGAACTCCGCTGTCCGCGTAGTCAGTTCGGGGCGTGGTCGTCCGCCGACGACCTGGCGTCGATGTCGTCCCCGTTGGAGGTGCGTTCGAGGAGGGTCGTCGCCTCCTCGACGGCGTCCGACCGACCGAGCACCGTCACCCTGTCTCCCGGCTCGACGGCGTCGTTCGCGTCGGGAATCCACGTCTCCCCGCCACGGGTGATCGCCACGACGAACGACCGCTCCGGCAGCGACCGGTCGAGGTCGGCGACCGTCCCGCCGGCGACGTCGCGCGTCACGGAGACGGTTCCGACGCCGCCGGTCCGGGTCAGCGCGGCGAGCCAGTCGGGCGCGGACTGGTCGACGAGCTGGTCCAGCGCCCAGAGGTCGAGCTGCGATCCCGTGAGCAGTTCGACGTCGAACTCCTCGAACATCGCCCGGTTGTCCTTCCGGTTGAGCCGGGCGAGAACCGTGTCGACCTCGAACTCGGATTCGGCGAGTCGGGCTATCTCGACGTTGGTCTCGTCGTCGTCCGTCGCGGCGACGACCCGCATCGCCCGGTCGGCTCCCGCCTCCCGAAGCGCGGTCTCGTCGGCTCCGTCGCCGTGATAGGCCGCGATCCCCTCCTTGCGCGCCGTCTCCACCATCTCCCGGTCGGTCTCGACCACGTCCACCCGTCGGCCCTGCTCCTCGTATCGCTCGGCGAGCGCCAGCCCGAGTCGACCACCGCCGACGACGACGACGGAATCGGTGACGACCCCCAATCGGTCGGCGATTCGCGTGGCGAACAGCCCCTCGACGAGGGACGTCAGCATGATGACCAGGAGCACGGTCCCGGTGATGTTGGCCGCCGCCTCCGGGAACGCGTCCGAAATCTCGATGGCGAACAGCGTCGCCAGGCCGGCGGGAATGATACCCCGAGGGCTGACGGCACTCAAGAAGAGCTTCTCCCGGGACGAGAGCACCGAACCGGCGGTCGAGACGAGCACGGCCAGCGGCCGGACGAGGACGATCACGCCGACCGCGACGAGCAGGCCGTCGAACCCGACCGTCGCCAGCCACTCGGGTTCGACGAACGACGCCAGGACGACGAACGTGAACGCGAGGACGAACGTCATGAAGTCCTCCTCGAAATCCG
>CAZYYH010000209.1:0-4013 GCA_964651725.1 uncultured Halobacteriales archaeon
CGTCCGCGAGCGCCCGGCCGCCGGAGACGTGGTCGGCGTGGACGTGCGTGTCGATCACCCGCTCGATGGCGAGGCCGGTCTCCTGTGCGGCGATCGCGAAGGCGTCGGTCTGACGGGCGGGGTCGACGACCGCGGCGCCACCGTCCGCGCCGACGACGTAGCCGAGACACCCCTTCGCCCGCCGCTGCACCTGGCGGACCACGGCGTCGCCGACGTCCACCGGCACGACCTCGTACACCTTGCTCCAGCCCGCCATCCCGCCTCTCACGATCTCCACGTCGTCGAACCCGTCGTCCTCCAGCGCGAGCGCGAAACCGGCCGACGTGACGCCCTTCGCGCAGACGGTGACGACCGGCCTGCCGTCGGCGGCCGAGCGCACGCGGTCGAGCGTGCCCTCGTCCAGGTCGTCGCCGGCCGCGTACGGGACGTTCACCGCGCCGGGCACGTGCCACGCGTCGAAGCTCTCCGCCGGCCGCGTGTCTATCAGCGCGAACGAGTCGCCGCGGTCGAGGCGGTCGGCGAGTTCCGCCGGCGGAATCTGGTGGACCATGACGATCTCCCCGACGCACGTACGACCGCGACCCGCAAGTGTGTTGGTCCGGGGCGGCGGCGGCGGCGGTCCGCGGCGACGGATAGAAACCGGATAACAAATGATGCGTCGGGTCGAAGGCCCGCCAATGTTCGGGACGAGCGGGATCCGGGGCGAGGTCGGGGAGGCGGTGACCGCGGACCTGGCGCTCGCGGTCGGGCGCGCGGTCGCGTCCGAGGGCGCGGCGCGCGTCGTCGTCGGCCGCGACCCGCGGGAGAGCGGACGGCTGCTCTCCGACGCGGTGGCGACGGGCGCGCGGGAGTGCGGCGCGGACGTGGTGCGGCTGGGCCTCGCGGCGACGCCGACTGTCGCCCGCGCGGTCGCGTGGGAGGACGCGGACGCCGGCGTCGCGGTGACGGCGTCGCACAACCCCCCGGAGGACAACGGCCTCAAGCTCTGGACCCCGTCGGGGCGGGCGTTCGACGCGGAGCAGCGCGCCGCGATCACGCGCCGGGTCCGGGAGGAGGCGTTCGACCTCGCGGCGTGGGACGGCCTCGGGAGCACGGAGCGCGCGGACGCGGCGTCGCGCCACGCCGCGGTGCTCCGGGCGGACGCGGGCGACGTGGCGGACCTCACGGTCGCGGTGGACGTGGGCTGCGGCGCGGGCCAGGTGACCCTGGAGGCGCTCGGCGCGCTCGACTGTACGGTGCGGGCGCTGAACGCACAGCCCGACGGCTCGTTCCCCGCGCGACCGAGCGAGCCGACGGCGGAGAACTGCGAGGCGCTGTGCGCGTTCGTCGCGTCGACGGACGCCGACCTCGGCGTGGCGCACGACGGCGACGCCGACCGGCTCCGCGCGGTCGCGGAGGACGGCACCTTCCTCTCGGGCGACGCGCTGCTCGCGCTGTTCGCGCGCGCCGCCGCGGAGCCGGGCGAGCGCGTCGCGGTGCCCGTGGACACCAGCCTCGCGGTCGACGACGCGCTCGCCGAGGTGGACGTCGAGGTGACGCGCACGCCGGTCGGCGACGTGCACGTCGCGGCGGCGGCCGCGGCGGAGGGCGTGGCGTTCGGCGGCGAGCCGAGCGGCGCGTGGATCTGGCCGGACCGCACGCTCTGCCCGGACGGCCCGCAGGCCGCGGTCCGGCTCGCCGAACTCGTGAGCGAGCGCGGGCCGCTCTCGGAGCAGGTCGCGGCGCTGCCGGCGTACCCCATTCGCCGGGACGACGTCGAGGTCGCGAACAAGGAGTCGACGATGGACGCGGTGGCGGACCTGGTCGCCGAGCGATACGACGACGTGTCGAGCGTCGATGGGGTTCGCGTCGACCTCGGCGACGCGTGGTTCCTGGTCCGAGCGAGCGGCACCCAGCCGCTCGTCCGCGTGACCGCAGAGGCGCGCGATTCCGACCGCGCGGACGCCGTCCTCCTGGAGGCGCGCGACATCGTCTCGGACGCCGTCGACGCGTGAACTGTACTGAACAGGTCGACTCCGTGAAACGGTTGGCCAGGGCGGAACGCTTTTTTAGGATAAGCCCGTGCGTTTCGTGTAGTTGATGGCCTCGTCGTAGCTGTGTGAGAACGTGTCGCATGCGGCCGCGGTCCGACGATTCCCGAGGTAGAATATGACCGGTTTCCCCCACGCTCACCCCCAGAATGCGGCCGAGAATCGCACGGAAAAGCAAATCGCCCACCACGACTGGACGGGCGATCTCCCGCTCACTGCGACCGTCATCTCAGCCGTCGCGGAGGCCACGGGCGACGACCCGACCGAGATGGACCCGCTGAACCACTGCGTCGACCCGGACGCGCTCAACAAACTGTTCGAGCCGCGTCAGGACGGCACGCCGCGTCACGGCGGCAGCGTCACGTTCGACGTGAACGGCCGCACGGTGACGGTGTACAGCGACGGCGAGGTCGTCGTCCACGCGCTCTGACTCGGCAGTAACGGAGTTTTCGTCCGTCGCGGTCGGCCGTTTTATTCCCGGAACGCGAGTTCGCTCTCGCGAACCGGCGGTACGGACGTTCAGTGCCGGCAGTTCGTGGTATGGCCGCGATACGCTCCGTATTCGGGAACGCGTAACTCGTTATGCACCTTCTTACTTGCACGGGAAGAGGAGTGCGCTCGTAGACAGATGAGGCGGATCACGTCAAGGGTTAGTCATCAGCTTTAAATAACTGGTTACCGTACCACTCAGACGCGACAGAGGGTACCGTAAATGGGGGATGTAAGCCATGCTCTGGGGAGGGAGGAGTAGAACACAGCACGTTAGCACACGTACCACCGAAGACGGCCGTTTATCGACAGCATTCGGACCATACCCGGCGAAACGGGCAGTTACTCGCCCGGAAGCCGACGCGGAAGACACAAATGAGTGCCCAAAACGCTAACGTTACACACTCTGGGGGAACGCGAGACGGAGAGCAAGCGAGCGACGACGAGAGTCGGGACGCCGAGCCCGAAGCGGAGGAGGAACTCTCACTCGACATCGTCTTCGAGATACTGAAGAACGAGCGGCGCCGTTCCGTACTGCGATATCTCCAAGGGAACGAGGACCGCGTGGTGCTCGGCGAACTCGCCGAGCACATCGCGGCCCGCGAGAACGACACGACCGTCGAATCGCTCACTGCACAACAGCGCAAGCGCGTGTACGTCGGACTCTACCAGTGCCATCTGCCGAAGATGGACGACGCCGGCATCGTCGAGTTCGACCGCAACAGGGGCGTCGTCGAACTCGCGGACAACGCCGAACAGCTCGAGGAGTACCTCGACACCGACGCCGACGCCGACCGGCCGTGGCCCACCTACTATCTCGGCATCGCGCTCGTGGGCATCGCTCTGTTCGTCGCCGGCCAGGCCGGCATCTACCCCGCCGGCTGGATCGGTGACGTCGTCGTCGTCGGCGTCCTCGCCTCGGTCGTCTGCTGTGCGACCCTGCAGGACCGCCTCACCGAGGACGGCGACTAACCACCCCCGTCGCGGTAGCGGCCGCGTCCGACGCCCGGTTCGGCGGCGTTGCGTACCACGAACTTACCTGTTCTAGCCGTCGGCTTGCGATTCGGCAACGCGTCCATAACAAAGGCCGGAAACTGGAAACATTCGCACATCAGCCCCGGTCGTCCCGCGTTCGTCGGGGGTAACCGGCGGCAACCACACCAACGATGAGAGAAACAACGAGTTATCGACGGCAAACGTCCCGTTATCCGCGGGGCGTGGCGGCCGGCCGCCCGAGCATCGCGGACGGGGAGGTGAGCTGCTGATGTGCGGCATTACCGCGCGCGTCGGCCGAGACGACGCGCTGAACGAGCTGGTCGCCGGTCTCGAGAACCTCGAGTACCGCGGCTACGACTCCGCGGGCGTCGCCATCCAGAACGGCTCCGGGATCAAGATCGTGAAGCGGGAGGGCGAACTCTCCCGGCTCAAGCAGTCGCTGACGGACGCGCCGAGCGGCACCGTCGGCATCGGCCACACGCGGTGGTCGACGCACGG
>CAZYYH010000210.1:0-4013 GCA_964651725.1 uncultured Halobacteriales archaeon
GTCGGCATGGCGAACCCGAAGGGCGTCCACGGCATCCGGGACGAACTCGCCGACGTGTTCGCCCGGAACGACGAACTCTACGACTTCCTCCACGCCCCGGTGCAGTCGGGGTCCGAGGACGTGCTCGGGGACATGCGCCGCCAGCACCAGGTCGCGGAGTTCGTCGAGGTCGTCGACACCTTCGACGACGCGCTCGACTACTGGACGCTCTCCACGGACTTCATCGTCGGCTTCCCCACCGAGACGGAGGCCGACCACGAGCAGAGCCTCGCGCTGCTCCGCGAGGTCCGCCCGGAGAAGATCAACGTCACCCGGTTCTCGAAGCGCCCCGGCACCGACGCCGCCGACATGAAGGGTCTCGGCGGGCAGACGAAGAAGGACCGCTCGAAGGAGATGACCGACGTCAAGATGACGGTCGTCGGCGACGCCTACGAGGCGATGGTCGGCGAGCGCCGCGAGGACTGCCTCGTCGTCGAGTACGGCACCGGCGACTCCGTGAAGTGCCGCGACTCCGCGTACCGTCAGATCATCGTGCAGGACGCCGGAGAGTACGGTCTCGAACCCGGCGACTTCGTCGACCTCGACGTGACCGGCCACAGCACCGTGTACGCCTTCGGCGAACCCGTCTGAGCGCCCGGCAGAAGGCACTTATCGCTCGCGGGGGACGTACCGTCGATGCCCTCCATCAGTCGCCGGTCCCTGCTCCGAACGGGCGCAGTCGCGCTCGCCGGCTCCGCCGGCTGTCTCGGCAGCACCGGCCGCGACGACGACTCGACGCGAACGAAGACGGACGACACCCCGACGACCCGGCGCACTCCCGACCCGACCACGACCACCACGACGACCGACGACGGGTCGTTCTCGCTCCCGGCGTCGGCCGTCCGGCGCGTCGGCGACGCCCGCGTCGCTGTCGCCGACCCCGCCGCGCGCAAGGCGGTCGCGTACGCCTCCGTCATGGGGTCGGGCGGCGTGCTCGCGCCCGAGAGCCGGCAGTTCGTCGTCGCCGCCGTCCAGAGCGCGACCGACGGGACAGCCGACTCCGGCGCGGAGCCGTCGTACGGCGACTTCGAACTCACCGCCGGCGGCGACCGCTACCCCGCCGTCGAGATAGAGCAGCGGACGACCGGCGCGTTCACCACGTCGCTCGCCGGGCGCGGACGCGTGCGCTACGACGCCCCGTATCCCACGAGGCAGGTCGGCTGGCTCGCGTTCGAACTGCCGTCGCCGCTCCCGCCCGACCGCGCCACCGTCCACTGCCGGTACGGCGGCGAGACCGCCGCGTGGTCGCTACCCGACCACGCGGTCTCGACGCTCGGCCGGCGCGCGCCGGCGTTCGAACTCCGGTCGTTCGACGCGACCCCGGACGGGCGTGGACGGGTCACGCTCTCCCTCGCCGCCGAGAACGTCGCCGACGTGGACGGCGAGTTCCTCGCGGCCGTCTACTGGCCGACCGCGCGCATCGCCGACGACGACGAGTCGATCATCGTCCGGCAGTCGGTGCCGACCGGCGACCGCGTCGAGTGGTCGGAGCGCGTGGACACCGAGTACGCCGTCCCGTACGACGGCGACACCGTGACGGCCAGCCTCGACGGCGTCGTGACCGGTTCCGCGGACGTGACGCTGGAAGGGACGACCTCTAACTGAGGCGTCCGCCTGGGCAGTGTTCAGATTGGGTGGTCGGATGGCTGTACCAACTCTGTTGGATTGAAAGCCCTCGGCCGCTTTGGTCGAGGGCCTCGCTGCGCGCTTCGGCTCGCTTCGCTCGCCTCCAGTGCTTGCGTCGGCCGTCTTCCCGAAGCGGGTGGCCGGGCAGCGCCCGGCCACCTATACCGTGGCGGCTTCGCCGCCACGCGGGCCTCGCCCTTTCAGTCCACCAGGGGCGTTGGTTGACCGGCCGGCTATTGCCGATGGTTGATCGACCGATCTGAACAGTGCCGTCCGCCTGCGGCCTAGAGTTTAAATCCGAGAACGGGACGAAACCCGGCCATGCCCTGACGAGTCGCCCGGAGCGGCCGAGGCGGGAGCCCGGCGCACCGCTCCGCGACCGACCATCGACCCCGCGTGCCGGCTGCTCGCCCCTGGACCAAGCTATTTCGTCCAGCGGAGCGCAGGCTCCAGCATGGACGCCATCGAGCCGGACCACCGGCTGTCGGCCAGCGACGAGCACGTCCACAGCGTCTGGGACAACGGCCTCGACCCCGTACTGACCGTCGAACCCGGCGACGTGGTCGAGTTCGACTGCCGCGACGCCACCGACGGACAGCTCACCCCCGACGCCACCGTCGAGGACGTTCCCGCCATCGACCCGTCGCCAATCCACCCCCTCACGGGCCCGGTGGCGGTGGCCGGCGCGGAGCCCGGCGACACCCTCGCCGTCGACCTCCTCGCCTTCGAGCACCACGGCGTCGGCTACACCTACTGCTACCCCGGCGACCGCGGACAGGGCCTCCTCCCCGGGGAGTTCCCGGACCCGGGACTCCACGTCTGGGACCTCGACGGCGACGTGGGACGGTTCGTCGACGGCATCGAGGTGCCGCTCGACCCGTTCCCGGGAAACCTCGGCGTCGCACCGGCCGCGGACGGCGAGCACTCCACCACGCCGCCGCGCCGCGTCGGCGGCAACCTCGACGTGAAGCATCTCACCGCCGGCTCCACGCTCTACCTCCCGGTGGAGGTAGCGGACGCGCTGTTCAGCATCGGCGACTGCCACGCCGCGCAGGGCGACGGCGAGGTCTGCGTCACCGGCGTCGAGGCTCCGATGACGGTGACCGCGCGGCTCGACGTCCGTCGCGACCTCGACGTCGAGCAGCCGCAGTTCCGCACGCGGGGTCCGTTCACGGCCATCGGTGCGGACGAGTCCGCCTACGCCACGTCGGGCGTCGCCGACGACCTGATGGCGGCGGCGCGGAACGCGGTCCGGCACATGATCGACCACCTCCACGAGCGGCGGGGGCTCTCCCGAACGCAGGCCTACCTCCTTTGCTCGGCGGTCGTGGACCTGAAGATCAACGAGGTGGTGGACGCCCCGAACTGGGTGGTGTCGGCGTACCTCCCCGAATCCATCTTCCCGTAGCGACGGTACTGGCGGCTACGCGCCCGGACATCCCCCTCGAACGGCCGAGGGGCGTCAGAACTCGACCGCGCCGCTCTCGCCTACGCTCGCGTCGTCCTCCGCGGCGAACGCGTCGTGGAGTTCGTCGTACGTCTCGTCGAGCGCCTCCACGATGACCTTCGTGTCCGAGATTACGGGCATGAAGTTGGTGTCGCCTTCCCATCGTGGCACGACGTGCGAGTGGAGGTGATCGTCGATGGAGCCGCCCGCTCCGCGGCCGAGGTTGAGGCCGGCGTTGAAGCCATCGGGGTCGAGCGCCGTCCGGAGCGCGCGGAGCGTGCGCTGCGTGAGGCGGGCGTGCCCGAGCAGCGTCTCGTCGTCGAGGTCGGCGTAGTCGCCGGTGTGCTCGTACGGCACGACCATGACGTGGCCGGGGCTGTACGGGTAGTTGTTGAGGAGCACGAACGCGCCGTCGCCGCGCGCGACGACGAGGTTCGCGCGGTCGTCGCCGGCGGCGGGGAGCGCGCAGAACGGGCAGTCGTCGCCCCCGCGGTCGTCGCGCTCCACCCACTCGATGCGCCACGGCGCGAACAACTGCTCCATACCGTCACATGTTCCGCGGGGGACGTAAGGCTTCCCGCTCGGCGGCGGCGACGGCCGGCCAAAACACTTAATGGCGGCCCGAGAGGGTTCGATAAACCGTCTCGGCGCGTCTCGACCGCCTACGCGTTTCAAACCGGTACCGTCTTGCGATTGAACGGTGCGAACGAAGCCAACGGAGTTCCGTTTTTATACCCACGTGCACTCTACGAGTCGGATGACGGAGGTTCCCCGATGGCGAGTAGAACCCCGAGTTCCGAAAAGATGGCAGAATCGTGCGACAACTGCGGGCGCGAGACACCGCATAGCGTGTCGGTCGAACTCAAGACGGAGAGCACGAAGGCCGAGAACGCGCAGTTCT
>CAZYYH010000211.1:0-4005 GCA_964651725.1 uncultured Halobacteriales archaeon
CGAGCGTCTCCGACGCCTCCTCGCGGTTCGACTCGAACCGCTCTATCTCGTCGGCCACCTCCGACCGCTCGGTCTCGAGGTCGTTCAGCGTCTCGAACGGCTCCGCGTCCTCCTTCTCCGCGATGCCCTCGTCGAGTTCCTCCAGTCGCCCCTCTGCGTTGTCGAGGATGTCCTCGACGCCGAGCCGCGCGTCGCCGGCGCGCGACCGGTACTCCTCCAGCTTCCCGAGCTGGAGCAGGTCGTCGATCATGTCCTGGCGGTCGCCCGGCGAGGCGTTGATGAGCTTGTTCACCTCGCCCTGCCGGACGTACGCGCAGTTCACGAACGCGTCGTCGTCCATCCGCAGGAGGTCGGTGACGTACCCCTCCACGTCCCGCACGCCGTCGAGCGTACCCGACGGCGTCTCCAGGGTACACGTCGCGGTCTGTGGCTGGTCGCCGGTCGCCCGTATCCGGCGCTCCAGGTGGAACGACGCGTCGCCGTGCGTGAACCAGAGTTCCACCTCCGCGTCCTCCGCGCCGATGGTCACCACCTCCTCCAGCGTCCGGTCGAGTGCCGACGCGCCGTACAGCGCGAAGAAGCACGCCTCCAGCAGCGACGACTTCCCGCTGCCGTTCAGCCCGTGGATGACCGTTACGCCCGCGTCGAGTTCGAGGTCGGCGTCCCCGTAGCACTTGAAATTCGAGAGCCGGATGCGGTCGAAGATCACAGGTAATCCTCCATCGTGACCTGACCGTCAGTTCCGTCGTCGCTCCGTTCCCCGCCGCCATCGTCCGCCTGCTCGCCGTCGGCCGTCCTCACGGGGTCGGACGGCTCCGCGCCGTCGTCCGGTTCGTCGCCGGCTTCGCCCTCCGGGACCGGCTCGTCCCCCGCCTCCGACTCCGACTCGTCCTCCGGTTCCTCCACGCGCTCGAACGCGCCGTCGTCCTCCTCGATCAGTTCCTCCACGCGGTCGCGCACGCGGTCGCGGACGTTCGTGTCCGCCACGTCGCTCGCGCGCACCGTCTCGTCCACGACGTGCGCCGCCTCGCTCAGCCCGAGTTCGCGCACGCGATCGCGCACTGCGTCGTCCGGGTCCGCGAACTGCACGTCCATCTCGGCCTCGCGCTCCGCGATCTCCCGCCGGTCGTTCACGCGCGTCACGAGCGCGCCCTGCTCGTCGCCGAACGACTCTATCTCCGCGGCCGTCACCTCGCCGCCGTCGCCCGTCACCGTCACCACGACCACCGCGTCCGTCACGTCCTCCTCGCGCACGCGTTCGCGGACGTAACCCGCGCCCTCCGACTCCTGGAGTTCCACGTCCACGAACACGAACGGCCGCGTCTCGATACCCTTCCGCGAGACGTGTGCCGCCTCGTCGAACTCCACGAGATTGTAGCCGCGCTCCGCGCGCTCCGCCGCGCTCGCGCGCTCCGTCGACCCGCAGTACGTCACCCACGTTTCCTCCACCTCCTTCACGCCCGGGTCGTGGTTGTCGCCCAGCAGCACCGCGTCGAACGCGACGTTCGACGAGGCCAGCACCTCCTCGACGTCCCACTGGCCGTGGTCGAACGGCGCGAACAGCCCGTGGCTCACCAGGGCCGCGCAGTCGGCGTCGTGTGGTTCGAACTCGTAGTCGAGATCGTCGCGCCGCGACGCCGGCACGTGGTCCAGCCCGTAGAGGGTGGCGTCGCCGACCCGTCGGCCCGACGCGTCGAGGCGCTCGGCCAGCCCCAGCGTCTCGAACAGGTCCAGCCATTGCGCGTCCCTCCCCTCGCCGTCGTCGTACACCGTCGCCGTCCGCGTGCTCTCGTGGTTCCCGACGATGGCGAGAAACGGCACGTCCGCGTCCCGTAGCTCCCGGAGCACCGAGATCGTGCCGAGCAGGTCGCCGAGGTCCGGCCGACGGTCGTGGAACAGGTCGCCCGCGTGGATCACCGCGTCCACGTCCATCTCCACGGCGTCCTCCACCACCCGTCGGAACGCCGCGAGGAAGTCCCGGCGGCGCTCGGGGGAGTGGTACTGGCGATACCCGATGTGGGTGTCCCCCGTGTGTATCACCCGCGTCATATGTCCCTATCCTGGCCCTCACGCGTTATAGGTTCCCTGGAACGCCGGCGCGCCGCACTCATGGACGCCATTCGGCGCGCCCTCGCTGATAAAGTTTCGCCACGGAGTGAAACGAGAGGTCGCAGGGAAGTTGTCTGCCGCTGGGAGTCCCGAAAGCCCCAGGTCGCTCCGGTCGCGGGGCTCGCTGCGGTCCTCGGTCGGTCGCTCCACTCCCTCCCTGCGGTCCTTACGTCGCCCGGCTTCCCGGAGCGACCTGCCCCTTTCGAATTCCCGCCCGGAGCGGCTGGTCGGTCAGCAACTACCAGTTCGGTTGGTCGGCCGGCGACGAGCAGTCTGGAAAGCCGGCTACAGCACCTGTCCGAGCGCGTCCATGGCTTCGTCGACCTTCTCCACGTCGGCTCCGTAGCCCATGTGGCCGACGCGGAGCACGTCGTCGGCGCGGTCGCCGATGCCGGTGGCGAGGACCACGTCGTGCTCGTCGGCGAGGCGGCGCTGGAGGTCGGCGGCGCTCCCCTCGACCGCGAACGCGGTGACGGTCGGGGCGGCGAGGTCGGCGGGCGGGAACGGGTCGAGGCCGAGATCGGCTCCGCGCTCGCGGCAGCGGTCGGCGGCGCGCTCGTGGCGCTCGAAGACGGCGTCGAGACCCTCGTCGAGGACGAGGGAGAGCGACTCGTCGAGCGCGTAGCAGTTCGAGACGAGGTGGGTGTACGGGAACCACTCCTCGTCGGCGGCGTCGCGCCACGGGAGCAGGTTCGTGTAGAGCGCGTCGGGGTCCACCGCCTCGACGCGGTCCCAGGCGGCGTCGCTCACGGAGACGGTGGTGAGGCCCGGCGGCGAACTCAAGCACTTCTGGCTCGCGCCGAGGCAGACGTCGATGTCGTCGGTCGGGACGGGCGTCCCGCCGAGCGACGAGACGGCGTCAACGATGGAGAGCACGCCGTGGTCGTCGAGCAGGTCGAGGACGGGTTCCACGTCGTTGAGGACGCCCGTCGGCGTCTCGCAGTGGACCATCGTCGCCGCGACGAAGTCGTGGGAGTCGAGGAGTTCGGCGGCACGGTCCACGTCCAGGGGTTCGCGGTGGCCGGCCGAGGCGACGACCGGCTCGCCGCCGGCGTTCGCCACGAAGTCCGCGAACCCTTCGCCGTAGATGCCGTTGGCGAGGCAGAGCACCTCGTCGCCGGGTTCGACCGTGGACGCGACCGCGGCCTCCAGGCCGAGGATACCCTCGCCGCCCAGGACGAGCACGTCGTCGTCCGTGCCGTAGACGCGAGCGAGCTTCGACTGTAGCTCGCGGTAGAACGCGAAGAACTCCGGCTCCACGTCGGGGTTCTGGATGGGCTGGGCCATCGCGGTGCGGACCGACTCCGCCACCTCGGTCGGGCCTGGCGTCAGTAGCATGTCCGGACGATGGGAGCGCGACGGCTTAGTCGGTCCGAATCAGACGGCCAGCGAGTAGACGCGCTTGCGCGCGTCGGCGAAGGAGAACCGGGATTCCAGGACGTCCGCGTCCTCGAGTCGGCTTACGGCGTAGCGCACGGTCCGAGGCGGGAGCAGCGTCTCCTCCGCGATCTCGCCCTGCGTGAGGGTGTCGTTGTATTCGAGGACCTTGGCGACGAGCTTCGCGCTCGGCGGCATCTCGCGGATGGCTTCGCGGGTGGTCGCGTCCGTCGACTCCGTCTGGCTGGCTGGCATTGGACGTGCGTAGGGAATACAGCAAGATAATATTTACCCTTCCTCGGGATTACTGTCAGATATAACGTCTGCCCCGGAGCTGACGCCACCCGAAACCTCTTAAGAGTCAGCCGCATAGGCCCCTGGTGATGACCGACACGGTTGACGGCGTGGATCTCCCGTACGACGAGAGCGCGTCGCAACAGGACAAGATCGAGGCACTTCAGGAACGGTTGAACGTCATCGAACAGCAGAACGAGGAGATGCGGGACAAGCTCCTCGACG
>CAZYYH010000212.1:0-3973 GCA_964651725.1 uncultured Halobacteriales archaeon
ATAGGCCCAGTTATGGGAACCCAAAGCGGTGGCATATTGGCACAGAAAAAGTACAAGCGAACTCTTCTAATTGTAATTGGGGTCGCTTCGATCGGCGTGGGGGTCTTCTACGTACTAACTGCTCCTTCCATATACTACACTGTGATAATTGGCGAAAATCAGTCCACTCAACCTAATCAGGAAACTGTAATTCAGTTCTCAGAACTCTCGGGAGAGGAAAAGGAGAAGATACGTAACGCGCTGGATCACGGGGTGGCATCGTTCGAACCGAACGAGATAGAGAAATTCGAATCAAATCAGTTCATCGAACACGAGAACGTATATTACGAGTACACAGTTTCGAAGTACTATGAGTATCGAATAGTACGGGCTGCATTTGGTGGAGTGATCGCCTTGCTCGGCGTTCTCATGTCACTCTTCGTCATTCTAAGAATGCATTGAACGATAGACGATTGGAGAAGCCTCACTGACCTCCTGTTATTGCTGCTTCCGCCACCGCCGTAACCGCTCCACGGTCGCCGCCTCGTCGTTCTCCAGATCCGAGAGCAGTCCGAACAGCTCCCCGAAGTCGCTCAGCCCCTCGTGTTCCATGTACTCGACGTACCGGTACTTCCGGCAGAACTCGCGCTCCACGTCCGCTACCTCCCGGCTCTCCCTGTCCGCGAGGTCCTCGAACAGCGCGAGGCTCCCGTCTCGGCTGCCGTCGTCCGCTTCGTCGCCCGTCCCGTCGCCGAGGTCGGGGTGGTCGAACGCGAACTCGAACTCGCCGTCCGGTTCGCGCCAGCAGACGCGGTCGTAGTACAGCGTGCGCTGGGGGCGCTCGACGCGCTCCGTGTCGTCGGTCGCATCACCGGCGTCCACGAACTCCACGATCTCGCCGACGAACCGCTCGTCGCCGACGCGTTTCGGGAACACCACGAGGTCGATCTCCGTGAGGAGGTAGGGCGGGAGGCCCTGCTCGATGGTGCGGTTGATGAACGTCTCTACGTCCTCGGCGTGCGTCGTCCCAATGAGGCCGTGCCCGGTCTGGATCGCCTCCGCGAACGTCTCGAAGCTCGCCGGGGTGTTCACCTCCGCGATGACCTCCACGTCCGGGTTGAGGTAGTTCGTCTCCGTCATCAGATCCGCCATCGTCACGCGCTTGTACTCGCTCTCGTGGTCGCGCGTCGTCAGCGAGACGCCGGTCTCGTGCGGCAGGCGGACCTCCCGGCTGCCCTCGTCGATGGAGATGGGGCGGTCGTGGTAGGGGATGAACGGCATGTGAGCGTTCATCAAGGTGGTCTTGCCGACGCCGGTCGGCCCGGAGAACAGCACGACGCCGTGGTGCTCGTACGCCATCCAGAGGAGCGCGACCATCTCGGGGGCCATCGAGTCGGCGTCGAGGAGGTCGACGGGCGTCATCGCCTCGGGCGCTTGCTTGCGGATGGAGATGTGCGGGCCGTCCTCGCTGATGGTGGGGAGCGCGACCGCACACCGGATGGTCACGTCGTCGTCGACCTCGTCCGGGCGGAGGTTGACCTTCGCGGACGGGTTGGAGGTGTTGAGTTCGACGCCGTCGGCGGCCGCGAGCTGGGTGACGAGGTTGACGAACCGGCGCTCGTCCTCGAAGACGAGGTTGGTGGGGATGCGCTCGCCGTGGCCGACGCGCGTGCGCGGCACGACCTTGACGCGCTCGCCGACGCGGTTGGCCTCGACGTCCTCCAGCGTCTCGTCGCGGAGCGGGATCGTCAGCTTGTCCTCGCCGACGAAGTCCCGGAGGACGTAGTAGACCAGGTCGTCGAGCCGGTCGGCGGAGAACCGGCGATCCACCGGCGGGACGGCGAGGTCGTACTCGGCGAGTGCGGCGCGCAGTCGGTAGGCGGCGGCGTCGAGCCACGCGCGGGTGTTGCGGACGGTGAGCCGGCGCGAGAGGAACTGGCGGGCGCGCTCGCGGACGAACGCGGCGCGGTCCTCGACCACGCCGTCGACGTTCGTCTCCCAGATCCTTTCTTTGCACTCCGCCACGAGGTCGCGGTCGCCTGGCAGCAGGTCGGGTTCGAGCACGGCGTACTTCGTGGTGAAGGCGTCGTTGCCGAGCACGCGCTCGCGGTACACCACCACGGGCACGTCGAACTCCTCGAAGGCGACGGCGCGGGCGTCGATCCGCTCGCTCAGGAAGCGGTCGAGGAACTCGGGTTCGGGCGGGTAGTCGGTGACGGCGGGCGCGTAGTCGCGGGTGTGGACGACGAGCCGGTCGTCGGCCGCGTCCGCGACCTCGATGCGGTCGTCGAGCGCGAGCGGCGTGAGTTCGCCGAGGCAGCGCAGGTCGCGGAGCGCGTAGTAGTGGAGGCGGCGGCGCGCGGCCGGCGACGCGTCCGCGATTCGGTCCACGATGCGGCGGTACTTCGGCGGGAGGCCATCGGCTGCGCGCTCGACCGTCCCCTCGCGCGTGAGCGGCCGCGCGAGGCTGGCGTCGGCGAAGTGGTCGTGAATCCGGCCGAGCGCGTCGGCGTCGGCGTCCGAGAGCGGCGGCTCGCGCAGGTGATAGTGGAAGCCGGCGTCGGTCTCGGTGACGGTGGCGACGACGCCCGGGTGGACCTCGTACTGGCTGCGTACGTCGGGCGCGTACCAGGCGTCGGAGCTGTCGGGCGGGACGGGCGCGGGAATCGTGAGTGCGGTGTCGGCGCGCGTCGTCATCTGGCAGGAGTTTGCCCCGTCACAGGATTTAAAATTAACTACATCGGGATGGGTGCCTGGGTTACGTCACCGACGCCGAAACGCCGATTGTGACTCCCACCGAACCTCCCTTATGGTCGAGTCACACTGGGAGGAACTCGAAGGTAAGCAGCTACGCTACTTCGATCACTCGTGGGAACTCACGGGTGACGTGGACGTTCGGAACGGCGGCGAACTCCTCGCGGTCGAGTCGAGGCAGGTCGACGGCGTCCGACGCCGGGCGGCGACGCTCTACTTCGGGCTGGACGGCTCCGGCGATTCGCTGAACCCGGGGAACCTGGGCGGGCACTTCGACAGGCTGGAGCGGGAGGGCGACGACCAGTATCTCGTCGTGAAGACGGACCCGCGGACGTACCGCTACGAACTCCGGCGGCTGGAGTACGACTGACCGAAGTCCGCACGGTCGAACGTCTCCGTCCGCACGCTCTCCCGGTTACGTAATGGAGCGGCAACAAAGAATTAAGGACGACGCGACGGAGTACGAGCCGACGGACTACTTCGACGGGGAGGCGTCCACGCTCCGGTCGCTGCCGGTCCACCCGCAGCCGCGACAGGAGCCGCATCCACAGCGCTGGCGGCCGACGATGACGCCGGAGTCGGCGGCGTGGATCGCGCGCCGCGGTCTCAACGGCTGCTGTTACGCGGTCGTGTTCGACGACGTGCGCGCCCTCGTGGACGCGTACCGCGACGCGGCGGCGGACGCGGACTGGCCGGATCGCCGCCCGGAGTTCGACGGCGAGCCGTTCCGGCGCGGGTGGGCCGCCGACCGCCGCCGGGGCATCGCCCCATCGTCAGCGTGCTCGACACCGACGTGGCGGACGACGAGACGGTCGAGCGCTGGAAGCGCAGTGCGACGATGAACCACCAGAACGTCGACTCGGACCTCCCGCCGGACGGGACGGAGGAGTTCGAGGCGGAGATCGACCTGGACGCGGCGTTCGCCCACGTGGACACGCCGCTCGTCGGCGGCGCCGAGGAGATCGTCGACGGCCTCGCGGACCTCCGGGAGACGGTCGGCTACGAGGAGTTCGTCGCCTTCCTCGAGATCGACTTCGTCGGGATGAGCCATGAGGTACACCTCGAACAGCTCCGGTCGTTCGCGGCGAACGTGCGCCCGTACTTGGAGGAGGAGTCGGCGCGGTCGTCGTGACGGAGCGACAGGAGGCGGTCGAGGAGGAGCGACCGGCGCTCCCGACGTTCCGCACGACTTAACCGCGCTCCCTCCAACGCCCGGCCAAGGACTCAATGCGCTCGACAT
>CAZYYH010000213.1:0-3969 GCA_964651725.1 uncultured Halobacteriales archaeon
TCGGGTAGAACGTCTCCAGGCGCTTCGCGGCGTAGTCGGTGACGGCGCGCTCCTGGAGCAGGGCGAGCACGCTCTCGTACACGTCGCGGGCGCGATCCGTGGCGAGGAAGCCCCCGGGGTCGTCGTGACGCGCACGGATGGCGGCGCGCGCGATGCGGGCGGCGCGGCCGGGCGAGACGCCGGGTGCGCGTGCGAGCGCCGCGACGTCGCCGCGCTCCAGCGCCGCCCCCGGGTCGTCGAGTGCCGCGAGCGCGTCCGCGGTCTTCGCACCGACGCCCGGAATCGCTTCGAGGTCCATTCGCCTGGGTGTATCCGCCCGGGGTTGAAAAGCGTTCACGGGTCGGACTACCGGAGTCGCATCACGGCGCGTCGAGTGGCGTGGAACGCTCCCGGGAGTCGGCGTCGGTGTGCTCTGCCCATTCGCGGGCGATGACGGCGGATTCGAGGGGTTCGACGTGCTCCCCGTCGAGCACCCGTTCTTCCGGTTTCGTCGGCTTGACCCGCGGGCGGCGACTGACTCGCCCTCACACTCTATCCCGCTGGAGCCAGTACGGAAGGACATGACCCGGCCGCTGTCCGCCCGCGACTACCACGAGCGCACGAAGCACTCGCCGGAGAGCGTCCGGCGCGACGGCTTCGAACTCGACTGGGACAACAAGCCCCGCGACCACAAGGTGTACGAGGACGTGCCGTCGCGGCCTCTGCCGCGGTCGCTCCGACCGTCGCTGACGCCGACCGTGCGCGCCATAGCGGAGCCGCGCGCCGACCCGCGCACCGGTGAGGAGCGTCCCGTCCCCGAGGTGGACCTCGACGCGCTCACCCAGTGCTGTTACCTCTCGGCGGGCGTGACGAAGGCGGTCCGCCGGGGCGGCCGCGAGCACCTGTTCCGGGCGGCGGCGTGCACGGGCGCGCTCTACCACGTTGACCTCTACGCCGTCTGCGGCCCCGTCGACGGCCTCGACGCGGGCGTCTACCACTTCGACCCGACGACGCTCTCCATGGACGTGCTCCGCGAGGGGGACTACCGCGGCGTCCTCGCCGAGGCGGCTGGCGGGCACGCGGGCGTCGCCGAGGCCCCAGTAACGTTCGTCGCCACGTCGACGTGGTGGCGGAACGCGTGGAAGTACCGCGAGCGCACGTACCGCCACGCGTTCTGGGACTCCGGCACCGTGCTCGCCAACCTGCTCGCCGTCGCGCACGCGCTCGACCTGCCCGCCGAGATCGTGACGGGGTTCGCGGACCGGCGGGTCGCCGACCTCGTCGGCGTGGACTCCGAGCACGAAGCGCCGCTCGAACTCGTGCCCGTAGGTGACGACAGTCCGGTTCCGGACGCCCCCGCCGTCGCTCCCATCGACCCCGATACACGCCCGCTCTCCCCTGACGAGCGCGAGTACGAGGCCATCCAGGCTGCGTACGCGGCGTCCACGCTCGCCGGCGGCGACGACGCCCGGGAGTGGCGCGACGGCCGACCGACCGACCCCGTGGGCACACGCGAGCCGGGCGACGGGGAGCGCGTCGAACTCGACCCCGTGGGTGACGACCGCGCCGCGAAGACGCCGCTCTACCCGACCGTCCGCCGCCGGGGGTCGTGCCGCGAGTACGAGCGCGACACTCTCTCGTTCCGGAAGGTCTCGACGGTGCTCGACCGTGCGACCCGGGGCGTACCCAGCGACGTGACCGACCCCGACGGCCCCGCGCTCCAGTACGGCGACTGCTACCTCGTCGTGAACGGCGTCGAGGGCGTGCCGCCCGGCACGTACCACTACCATCCCGACGAGGTCGCGCTGGAGCGGCTGCGCCGCGGCGAGTTCCGCGAGGAAGCCGGTCACCTCGCGCTCGGCCAGGCGCTCGGCGCGGACGCCGCCGTCTGCGCGTTCTTCCTCACCGACCTCGACGCCGTGACGGCCGCGTTCGGCGACCGCGGCTACCGGGTCGCACAGCTCGAGGCCGCGGTCACCGCCGGCCGCCTCTACCTCGCGGCGTACGCACACCGCGACCTCGGCGCGACCGGGCTGACGTTCTACGACGACGAGGCCACCGGGTTCTTCGGGCCGCGCGCCGCCGGCCAGACGCCGACGTTCCTGTGGACGCTCGGCCGGCCGGCGTGACGGGCGCCGTCAGCAGCAGCCGTACACTTCCCAGCCGCTGCAGCTCCCGTTACAGCAGTAGCGCCGGGAGAGCGTGTCGCCGCCGCCGTCCGGGCACTCCCACGGGTCGCAGCGGTACTCCCAGCCGCAGTCCTCGGCGTCGGTCTCGGCGGCCGCCGACGCCCCGCCCGTTCCGAGCGCGAAGCCGGCCACGGCGGCACTGGCTCCCTTCAGGATCGTTCGTCTGCTCGACGCCGATTCGTCGGTAGAGTCACTTGGTGACATTGCGACCCTCCTTCTCACGGTAACTTCATCAAACGAGTGCCTAGAAATATAGGGTGGCGTCGCGCTCACTCGCGGACCGCGCGCTCGTGGCACGCGGTGTCGTTCTCCACCGCCACCGTCGGCCCGTCCGCCGCCACCCGCACCTCGTTGACCGCGCAGTTGTCCTGTGCGCCGTCCGCGATGGCCGTCACGAGGTCCAGTCCCTTGAGGTGGCCGAGCAGCACGGCGAGCGGGCCGCCGTGAGAGACGACCAGCACCGTTTCGCCTTGCCCGGCGTCGTCGAGCAGTCGCTCCCATCCGGCGAGCACGCGGTCGCGCACGTCGAGTAGACTCTCGCCGCCCTCGGGCGTCGCCTCGACCGCTCGATGACCCGCCTCGCCGACCGCGAACTCCGGAAACCCCTCGAACAGCGCCTCGTACCGCAGCCCCTGGTAGACGCCGAAGCTCCGCTCGCGCCACGCCCGCTCGAACGCGGGGTCGACGCCGACCTCGCGGGCGACCAGCCGCGCCGTCTCCCGGGTTCGCGTGAGATCCGACGCCCGCATCGCGTCCACGTCGTACTCGGCGGCGACGTGCCGCCCGACCGTCCGCGCCTGCTCGCGGCCGCGCTCCGTGAGGCTCGTGGGTGCCCACCCCTGGATGCGGCGGTCGCGGTTCCAGGTCGTCTCGCCGTGCCTGACCAGGAGGACCGTGGTCATGGTGGGACTCTTCGGAAGCAGTCCCCAAAACAGCCCGGGTCACCCGTCGAGTCCGAGACTGCTCTCGGGTGCGTGATCGACCGCCGCCATCTCGCGTTCCGAGAGCCACCCGAGCTGATCCAGGATCCGGTGGTCGATAGGCACCGTCCGGATTTGGTCGCACATCACGACCGAGTCCTGCTCCACGTCGCTCTCCGCCGCCAGCAGTTCGACCTGCATCGGATAGACGCGGTCGTAGCTACTCGTCAGCGGTGCCACTATCGTCGTCGGCGAATGCTCGTTCCCGTGTCGTTCTGGACGACCACGGCAGGCCGGGTCTTCCCCTGTTCGGACCACTTCACGGGGTCGAGCGCCACCACCACTACGTCACCACCCTGATGTCGAGCTGATCGCGCAACCGCTTCGGGATGGTCACCTGGCCGCGCTCGCCGACGGTGCGAGTGCTCCCGCTCGTCGAGCGTTCGTACGAATTTCGTATTCGAAACGATCGGGGTCCGGTCACCGCCCCGTCCACCGGAGCAGCAGGAGCGTCCCCTCGAACAGCACGATCATCGTCGCGGCGACCATGATCGGGGCCATGCCGGTGGGGTCGGGGCTGAACAGGAACGCGACGCCGAGGAACCCGCCCCAGAAGTAGAGCCGGCGATCCTGGAGCCACCGCCGCGTCGTCAGCCCCATCATGATGGCGAGCATGATGAACAGCGGGATCTGGAACACGAGCGCCAGGTAGCCCATGAGGAGGAGGATGAGGCTGAACGTGTCACTGAGCGCGAACGCGATGGTAGTGACGGTCTCGGAGTAGTAGAGGAAGTACGTGAAGATGGCGGGCAGCACGACGAAGTAGGCGAACGTGACGCCGACGAGCGCGAGCACGAGGCTCATCGGCACGGACGCGAGGT
>CAZYYH010000214.1:0-3959 GCA_964651725.1 uncultured Halobacteriales archaeon
TGAAGGAGGAGCGCGTCCAGATGGTCATCGTCATCGACGAGTTCGGCACCACCGAGGGCCTCGTCACCACCGAGGACCTCATCGAGGAGATCGTCGGCGAGATCCTCGAAGGCGGCGAGGAGAAACCCGTCGAGTTCGTCGGCGACGACGCACTGGAGGTGCGCGGCGAGGTCAACATCGACGACGTGAACGAGGCGCTGGATATCGACCTCCCGGAGGGCGAGGAGTTCGAGACCATCGCGGGCTTCATCTTCAACCGCGCCGGCCGGCTCGTCCAGGCGGGCGAGGAGTTCACGTACGACGGCGTGCGCCTCGTCGTCGAGGAGGTCGAGAACACCCGCATCATGCGCGCTCGCGTCGAGCGGCTGTCCGAGTACGAGGCGACGAGTGACGAGGACGACGAACTCGAGACGGTCGAGGACGAGGCGTCGTAGCTTTACCCCACTACCGCCGCGACCGCCGCGAACACGCCGTAGCCCGCGACGCCCGCGAGCGCCAGCGACCCGACCCACGCGAGCGCGGTGTACGCCATCTTCCGCGTGCTGACGCTCGACCCGCCCGCGGCGTAGCCGGAGCCGATGATCGCGGAGACGATGATCTCGTTGAACGACACAGGCACGCCGAGGAACACCGCGGCCTGCGCGATGGCGAAGGAGGGGATGAGCGCCGCGATGGACCGGCGCGGCCCCAGCGAGGAGTAGTCCTGCGCGAGCGCCTTGATCATCCGCGGCGCGCCCGTCCACGACCCGACGAGCAGGCCGAGGCCGCCGCCCGCGAGCACCCAGAGCAGGGGCACGTCGTCGCCGACCAGGGGAAGGAGCGGGCCGACCGCGAGCCCGACCTGGCTGCCGCCCGCGGAGAACGCGACGAGGCCGCCGAGCGCCAGCAGGAAGCGTCGCTGTGCGCCCTCGGCGTCCGTCGCGGCGTCCCACGCGAGCGCGCCCGCGACGACCGCCGCGAGCGCGAGCGACGCGACGACGCGCCCCGCGAGCGGTTCCAGGGGGAGTTCCGCCGCGGCCGTCGCCGCGAGCGACCGACTGACGTCGGGCGGGCCGAGCGGCGCGAACTGCACGTTCGCCACGACCACGCCGACGAGCGCGCCGAGCGCCGGCACCACCAGCCGGTCGCTCGCCGCGTCCCGGAGCAGGCGCGCGGTCGCGTACGCCACGCCGCCGCCGACGAACGGCGTCAGCACCCACAGCGCGAGGATCTCGCGGTACTTCGCCCACGCGGGCGCGCCGCCGAGCGCCAGCCCGACGCCGACCACCGCGCCCGTCACCGTGAACGCGGTGGCGATGGGGTAGCCGGTGTAGACGCCGAACGCCACCAGCGCCGCCGCCGTCAGGAGCGCCGTCACCACCGCCGCGGGCGTGAGCGTCGCGCCGAGGACGAGTTCGCGGCCGACCGCCTCCGAGACGTTCGCGCCCTGGAGCACCGCCCCCGCGAACCCGAGGATGCCGACGACGAACCCGGCGCGCAGCACCGAGATGGCGTTCGCGCCGACCGCGGGCGCGAAGGGCGTCGAACCCGACGAGCCCGCGCCTATCGCCCACGCCATGAACAGGCTCGCTACCCCGGCCACCACCAGCGTCGCCACACCGCCGAGCACGGCCATCGCTGCCGGCCGTAGCGCCGGGGGCAAGGAAAGGGTTCGGGTTCCGGGGTCAGTTCGTCGTCGACTTCGCCTCGGGCTTCTCGGTCGGCGGCTCGACGCCCTCGGCGGCTTCCGCGGTCTCGGTGTCCTTCTCCGTGTCGACGTGCCAGCGCTCGATGTCGTCGAATCGCTGGAGATACTCGCGGACCTCCTCCTTGCGGTCGTCGTCGTTGACGTTCACCTCGAACTCGAACTCCTCCTGGGAGCGCACCCACTGGAGGTTCGCGGACACGAGTTCGTTGTCGAAGTAGTAGGGCGTGAACCGCGTCATCACCTTCCTGTAGACGGTGTCCTCGACCTTGCGGAGCGCCTTCCGGCCGGCGGTGTCGGCGGCGCGCGCGACGTGTTCGACGGACTCCCGCCACTGCTCGACCGCGTCGTCGGTGTCGTCCTCGCCGAGCGCGGCGTACGAGTCCGTGATCTTCTCGCCGGACGACTGGATGTCCTCGGCGGGCGACCGCCCCTCCTTCTCGCCCTCGCCCTCCTTCACGCTCGCCTGGTCGGCGGTCTTCTCACTGACCTCCTCGTCGATGCGCTCGTGGGCTTTCGGTCGCCAGTCGTCCCACTCCTCGAACGCGTCCGGCGCGTCGTCGGCCACTCCCACCTCCCGGAGCGCGCTCGTGATCCGCTCGCCGTGTTCCACGACGTCGCCCCACGAGCCGCGCACTTTGAACCCCGAGATGCTCTCTTCCATTTCGGTTGGCCAGGGGTATGCGGGCGGCCCATAAACGTCTTTCCGCCGGGGCGGGCCGACTCCCGGGTTCGCCGGCTACCGCCCGAGGACGAACCGGGTCGCCCACTCGTCGAGTCGATCCTTGACGCGCCCCGCCACCACCTGTGGCTTGGCGGCCGTCCGCATCTCCTCTTCGTCCACCTCGATGCGGTCGCCGGCGAACGGGTCGCGGCCGCCCCCGTCGCCGACGCTGTCCACGACGGTCGTCATGGTGCATCGCCCGCACGCCTCCGTTTTTCCGTCGGCCATGGTAGGCGGTTGCACGCTCCGACGCATATGCTTTTCGCGTGGCTCGATGCGCGCCAGCCCGGCCGAACTGCCGGGACGCGTCCGGGTCGACACCCGCGAGCGTTTCCGAAGGTATTTGCCCTGGGTTGCCGGAGTCGGGGGTATGGACCTCTCGGATCGCACGCTCCTCGTGACCGGCGGTGCGGGGCTCGTCGGCAGCCACCTCGTGGACCGGTTCGCCGGCGAGACCGACGTCGTCGCCGTCGACAACTTCGCCAAGGGACGGCGCGAGTGGGTGGCGGACGACGCCACGTTCGTCGAGGCCGACCTCACCGACCGCGACGACGTTGCCGAGGTCGTCACCGACGACGTGGACGTGGTGTTCCACTTCGGCGCAATCTCGGACGCCAACTACGGGAACCCCGGCGAGACGTTCGACGCGAACGTCGCGATGACGCGCAACCTCCTCGACCGCATGGACGAGGTCGGCGTCTCGAAGCTCGCCGTCGCGTCGTCGTCGGCGGTGTACGGCGAAGCGCCCCGGCCGACGCCCGAGGACCACGCGCCGCTCGAACCCATCAGCATGTACGGCGCGAGCAAGCTCGCAGGCGAAGGGCTCGTGTCGCGGTACGCCCACTCGCTCGGCCTCCGGGCGTGGCAGTTCCGGTTCGCGAACGTCGTCGGTCCGCACCAGCGCAACAACGTCGTCTCGGACTTCGTGGAGAAGCTGCTCGACGACCCGGAGACGCTCACCATCCTCGGCGACGGCCGCCAGGAGAAGTCCTACCTCCACGTCGAGGACTGCGTCGCGGGCATGTGCCACGTCGTCGAGAACGTCGGCGGTATCTCCGCGAGCGAACGCAGTGAGTCTGGCGGCCTCCACACGTACAACCTCGGGACGCACACCACCATCCCCGTGACCGCCATCGCGGACGTGGTCGCGGACGCGATGGGCGTCGACCCCGAGTACGAGTACACGGGCGGCGACCGCGGATGGACGGGCGACGTGCCGAAGATGCGGCTGTCCATCGAGAAGGCGGCCGCGCTCGGCTGGGAGCCGTCGATGGAGAGCCGCGAGGCGGTCGAGCGCGCCGCAACCCAGCTCCACGAGGAACTCCGGTGACGCGCGAGTCCGACGACGATAGCGTCGGCGCGCTCGTCACGTGCGGCGGCAACGGCTATTTAACCCCCGACCGGCAACGGACGTGATATGCTGTCCCACACGCCCGTCCGGCGCACGCGTTCCGCCGAACCGACGCCGTTCCGCGGAGAGCCATGAGCGAACTCAACGACGCCGAGGTTCCCGACTGGGACGACGAGTACCTCGACCGCGTCAGCGACCGG
>CAZYYH010000215.1:0-3938 GCA_964651725.1 uncultured Halobacteriales archaeon
TCAGTCGCCGTGCGCGTCGGCGACGGCGGTCGCGTCGGCGGGGCTGACCGCACCGCCCGTCTCGCTCGACCGGTAGATGGCGTCCACGACGCGCTGGACCGCCAGCGCCTCGGTGGCCGTGTTCTTCTCCGGCGCGGTGCCGGACTCGACGGCGTCGAGGAACGCCGCGGCCTCCGCCTCGTGGCCGGTGCGGTCGAGGCTGCCCCGGCGCTCCGAATCGACGTGATGGTCGAAACCGGTGGTGTCGGACTCGTAGGTCGTGAGCGTGTCGCCGCCGAGCGAGAGCCGGCCGCCCGCGCGGGTGCCCCGCACCACGAACTCGTCCGTCGGCTCGCAGTTCGCCGCCCACGACACCTCGAGCGACATCGTCACGCCGTCCGCGGTGCGGATGAACGCGCTCACCGAGTCGTCCACGTCGAACGTGCCGGCGTCGTCACTCCACCCCGCACCGAATCCGTCGGGGTCCGCGTAGTCCGGCTCCGCGCCGAGGCCAGTGCGGGTGACGCCCGACACCTCCGTCACCTCCGGGAACTCCAGGAGGTAGAGCGCGAAATCCACGGCGTGCACGCCGATGTCGACGAGCGCGCCGCCGCCCGAGAGGTCGCGGTTCGTGAACCACGAGCCGGTGCCCGGGATGCCGCGGCGGCGGACGTAGTTCGCTTCGAGATGCGTGAACTCGCCGAACCGGCCGTCGTCGCGGTACGCCTGGAACAGCGACGCCGCCGGGCAGAACCGGTTGTGGAACCCGACCATGCAGAAGCCGTCGGCGGCGTCCGCGGCGGCCGCGACGCGCTCCGCGCTCTCCAGGTCGTGCGCGAGCGGCTTCTCGACGAGCACGTCCATGCCCGCGTCGAGCGCCGCGGTCGCCACCGGTTCGTGGAAGCGGTTCGGCGTCGCCACCACGACCGCGTCGAGGTCGAGCGCCGCGAGTTCGTCGTGGTCGCTCACCGTCTCGGCGTCCCACTCGCGCTCGAACGCGACGCGGCGCTCGGGATCGACGTCCGCGCCCGCGACCACCTCCGCGCCGAGCGAGTCGAGGTTGTTCGCGTGGACGCTGCCCATGCCGCCGAGACCGACGATACCGATGCGGGTGGGGGTGCTGGAAACCATAATGGGGGGAGCCGGTTCGCGCCGTGGAAGTCCGGTAACACCATCCTAGTCTCGGTCGTGTAAAAGTCGTTCTTCTCATTTTGTTACCAACTGCGTGCAGCCGCCGGGAGCGACGGCACGCGTCGCTCCGCCGCGGATACGTGCCAGGGAGTTCACTACGCCGACCGTACCTCGGTCGACGGAGCCGCTACCTGGCGGTAACCGGTACGTACTCCGCGAGAATCATCGGGACGGGCCGCGTTCGTCTCCGGCCGTCCGCGGCGGAGTGGCTGTCTCCTGAACCGACTGCTCGGCGGCCGTAGCCGGTGCATACTAAAGGATACGTCGGCTCTCCGTTGGAGTGGGTTGGGACCACCGACCTCACGCTCCATGGCCCACGCCCAACCCGCGCCGTCGGGCTCGCCCACCCGACGGACCCCGCCGACCAGGATTTTTCGGTCCTCCAGCCGCGAACGAGCCGCTCGTCCCGACGGCCCCGCTTCGCCTCGACATCGAAGCGCGTAAGAGACCTCGGCCGGGGACGGCGAACATGCCCGAGGAAGCGGAGGTCGTGGAGTGCCTGCGGGAGGCGGTCGTCCCGCTCGACGGCCCGGAGCCGGGAGCCGGGCCGGCCGACCTCGGCCCGCTGACGGAGACGTTCGCGGGCCGGGAGGTCGTCGGACTGGGCGAGGCGACGCACGGCACGCGTGAGTTCTTCCAGCTGAAACACCGGCTCGTCCGGCTGCTCGTGACGGAGCTAGGTTTCCGCGTGTTCGCGCTGGAGGCGGCGTTCGCGGAGACGATGGCGACGAACGACTACGTGCTCCGCGGCGAGGGCGACCCCGAGGACGCACTCGACGGCGTCTACTTCTGGACGTGGAACACCGAGGAGGTGCTCGCGCTGATCGAGTGGCTCCGCGAGTTCAACCGGGGCCGGGACCCCGGCGACAGGGTGCGGTTCTACGGGTTCGACCTCCAGCACACGGCCGGGTCGGCGCGCGCGGTGCGGGAGTACCTCGGGGACGTGGACCCCGAGTACCTCGACGGGGTGCGCGAGGGGATGACGGACCTGGTCGACGAGGAGATGAACCAGCGAGGTCACGGCGTCGCGGCGGCGCGCCTGGACGACGCGGAGCGGCTCGTCGCAGACCTCGGCGAGCGATTCGAGGAACGACGGGCCGACTACGTCGCCGCCTCGTCCGGGCGCGAGTGGGCGCTGGCGAGACGCCACGTTCGCGTGCTGGCGCAGGCGCTCGCGCTCCGGCGCGTGGACCCGGACGAGAACCCCCGGCGAGGGGTCGAACTCCGGGACGAGTACATGGCGGAGAACGCGCTCTGGATACGCGAGTTCGAGAGCGACAGGATGGCGGTGTGGGCACACGACGCCCACGTCGAGACGGGCGAGATGGACGACGACTGGGAGGAGCCCGTCGCGGTGATGGGACAGCACCTCCGCGACGCGCTCGGCGACGACTACTACGCGCTCGGGTTCGACTTCGGTCGCGGCGAGTTCCAAGCCATCCTCGACACCGACGAACACGAGGAGGGGGACGGCGAGGAGTACGAACCGGGTCTCCAGGCGTTCGCCGTGGACGGGTTCGCCGAGGCGTACGACGGTGACGGGGACGATGGCGGCGGGGACGATGACGACGGCGGCGGCGGAAACGGCGATGGCGGCAGTGAGGGCGACGGCGACCTCTCGGACGTTCCGCTCCACGTCGCCATGGACCGGCTCGGCGAATCGCCCGCGTTCCTCGACTTCGACCGGGCAAAGCAGGTGGGCCTCGGTGACTGGCTCGGACGGGAGCACCCGACGCGGTCCATCGGCGCGACGTTCTCGCCCGAGGTCGACGCGGACGAGTACTACCGGCAGTTGCGGCCGTCCGAGGTTTTCGACGGGGTGGTGTGGGTCGCGGAGACGAGTCGTGCGGTGCCGGTAGACGACGGGTGAGGGCGACCGGCGAGGTGCGGGAGGCGTGGTCCATCGGCAGCGGTCGAGAACGAGGCGACCAGTCCGTCACCTCCGCACGATGCGTAGACTCCACGTGTCGAGCGCGCGAAGCCCTGTTTCCAGGCCATTCTATTTACTTAGGCAGTAGTCACAACTGATTCTCGTTTATAGAGACAGACGCCGCAACCGCTTCATCCGAGCGGGACGGCACGGCACTCCCAGAACGCGGCGTAGGCACCTGGGTACGGCCGGGATGGTGGTGGGGGATGCCGCTCCGCGAGCGGTTTTCATTGGCACGTGCGTTCATCCGTGTTCGGGAGCGGGGTCGAGCCCCGTAGTGGTCGACGTAAGGGAACGGGGTCGAAGAGCGGGAATCGTTCAGTACAGGAGAGACACGTCTCGGGTGGCGTCGGGTTCAGCGCGTTCTCGACCCGGATTCTCACGACAGTAGAGGTCTGAAAAACGTCGGCCGTTTATCCGCGCCACGGGCCAAGCGACACTACCACGTCCGGCCCGTGTGTACGACACGGTACGGCGTGGTTCTCCCCAACATTCCGTCCCCCGTTTCGAACGAAATTCATCCGATTTTCCGAACCGAACCCAGAGAGGAGTCGCAGTGAAACGGACGTACATCGACGACGCGGCGGATTCCGGCCATCCGGAGTCGGATAGAACGGGGCTGGCGTGAGACGCGCTCCGTCGAGCCGTTCACGGCGTCAACGTCACCCTCGCCGCACGCGTTACGTGACCGCGTAACCTGACTCGTCGGACCCTTGGTCGCGCGGACCGCTCGCGCTTCGCCTCGACGTGAAGGAGGTCGCCACTCGGGATTCGGAGGAGTAGTTCGAGTAGTCCCACCAGGATTCGAACCTGGGTCGAAGCCCCCAGAAGGCTTCAG
>CAZYYH010000216.1:0-3937 GCA_964651725.1 uncultured Halobacteriales archaeon
TCCCAGAGCTGCTCGGGGTTCATCTCGCCGAGCCCCTTGAATCGCTGGACCTGCGAGGGCGAGCCGCCACACTCCTCCTCGATGATCTCGTTCCGCTCCGCCTCGGTCATCGCGTCGTACGTGTCGCCGCCACACCGGACGCGGTAGAGCGGCGGGCGCGCGGCGTACACGTAGCCCGCCTCCAGCAGCGGCTTCATGTAGCGGTAGAGCAGGGTGAGATAGAGCGTCCGGATGTGCGCGCCGTCCACGTCGGCGTCCGTCATGATGATGATCTTGTGGTAGCGCGCCTCGCTCAGGTCGAACTCCTCGCCGACGCCGGTGCCGATGGCGGTGATGAGGTGGCGGATCTTCTCGTTCTCCAGCACGCGGTCGAGCCGGTGTTTCTCGACGTTCAGCACCTTGCCGAACAGGGGGAGGATCGCCTGGAACTCGCGGTCGCGAGCCTGCTTCGCGGAGCCGCCCGCGCTGTCGCCCTCGACGATGAATATCTCGGCCTCGTCGGGGTCACGGGCCTGGCAGTCCGCGAGCTTCCCGGGGAGCGCGGTCGAGGCGAGCGCGCTCTTCCGGCGCGTCAGCTCCTCGGCTTTCTTCGCGGCCTTCCGCGCCTTCGCGGCCTCGACGGCCTTCCGGACGACGACCTGCGCGGTGCCGGGGTTCTCCTCGAAGTAGACGGAGAGGCCCTCGTGGAGCGCGCTCTCCACGACGCCGCGCACCTCGGAGTTCCCGAGCTTCGTCTTCGTCTGGCCCTCGAACTGGGGGTCCGGGTGCTTCACGGAGATGACCGCGGTGAGCCCCTCGCGGATGTCCTCACCCTTGAGGTTCTCGTCGAGGTCGTCGAGGAGGTCGTTGTCGCTCGCGTAGTCGTTGACGACGCGAGTCAGCGCGGTCTTGAAGCCCGTGAGGTGGGTGCCGCCCTCGCGGGTGTTGATGTTGTTGGCGAACGCGTGGATGGACGCCTGGAGGTCGTCGGTCGCCTGGACGGCGATCTCGACCTGGACGCCCTCGGCCTCGTCGGCGATGAAGATCACGTCGTCGTGGAGCGCATCCTTCGTCTCGTTCAAGTATTCGACGAACTCCCGGATGCCGCCCTGGTACTCGAACGTGTCCGACTCGTGGGGGTCCTCGCGTTCGTCCCGGAGCGTGATCTCGACGCCCGAGTTGAGGAAGGCGAGTTCCCGCAGCCGGGTGGCGAGCGTGGAGTAGTCGAACGACTCGGTCTCGAAGATCTCGCCGTCGGGCTTGAACCGGATGTGCGTGCCGGTGTCGTCGGACGCGGCGACGCGCTCGAGGTCGTAGGCTGGTTCGCCGCGCTCGAACCGCTGTCGCCACGTCGCGCCGTCGCGGTCGACGGTCACCTCCAGCCACCCGGAGAGGGCGTTCACGACGCTGACGCCGACGCCGTGGAGCCCGCCCGACACCTGGTACGACTTCGAGTCGAACTTGCCGCCCGCGTGGAGGGTCGTGAGGATGACCTCGACGGCGGCCCGGTCGTACTCCTCGTGCGTGTCCACGGGGATGCCCCGGCCGTCGTCGGTGACGCTCACCGAGCCGTCGTCGTTGAGCGTCACCTCGATGGTGTCGCAGTAGCCGGCGAGCGCTTCGTCTATCGCGTTGTCGACGACCTCGTACACCAGGTGATGCAGGCCGCGCGAGTCCGTCGACCCGATGTACATCGCCGGGCGCTTCCGGACCGCCTCGAGACCTTCGAGGACCTGTATCTGCCCGGCTCCGTACTCACCTTCGTCTTCCATGAATCGTACCTGCATTAGACGCCCCCCACATTTAAAGCTCCCGCACGCGCGCGCGTTACGCCGTCGAGGCAAAAGCACGACCCCAAACTGCTGTGGTCCGAGCGCCACGCGGACCGCACCGGTCGGGTCGCAGCGGCCGGAGACTGCCGGACGACGAGTGGCGACAAGACTGATAAGTCCACGGGGAGACCTGTCGCGCATGGGACCGCAATTTCCGGGACGACACCGTCGCAGACGTACACTTTCACTTTCAGTCCACGGTATCGAGACCGTTTTAACCGCCACGGGGATACGTAATCGCACAGAATGACCTCGTTCCAGTCGACGCTCGGGGATGGCGTCGCGGAGGAACTCGCGGAGAGCCAGCGACAGATCTCCATCGCCGAGTTCTTCGAGAAGAACAAGCACATGCTCGGCTTCGACTCGGAAGCCAGGGCGCTCGTCACCGCCGTCAAGGAAGCGGTGGACAACGCGCTCGACGCCACCGAGGAAGCCGACATCCGGCCGAACATCACCGTCGAGATCAAGGAGGCCGGCGACTACTACAAACTGGTCGTCGAGGACAACGGCCCCGGCATCACGAAAGAGGAGGTGCCCAAAGTCTTCGGGAAGCTCCTCTACGGCTCTAGGTTCCACAAGCGCGAGCAGGCCCGCGGTCAGCAGGGTATCGGCATCTCCGCCGCCGTTCTCTACTCGCAGCTCACGTCGGGCAAACCAGCGAAGATCAAATCGAGGACCCAGGGCAGCGACGAGGCGGAGTACTTCGAACTCATCATCGACACCGACGAGAACGAACCCGAGATCTCGGTCGCGGAGAAACGGAAGTGGACCGACCGCACCCACGGCACCCGGATCGAACTGGAGATGGAGGCGAACATGCGAGCCAGAGCGAGCCTCCACGACTACATCCGCCAGACCGCGATCGTGAACCCCCACGCGTCGATCCACTTCGAGGAGCCGAAGGCGGAGTTCTCCTTCGAGGCCAACTACGACGCCGAACTCCCGGCGGAGACCGAGGAGATCCGTCCGCACCCACACGGCGTCGAACTCGGCACGCTCATCAAGATGCTGGACGCCACGCCCTCCCACTCCATCTCGGGGTTCCTACAGGAGGAGTTCACCAGGGTCGGGAAGAAGACCGCCGACTCCGTCATCGACGCGTTCCGCGACCGCCACTTCGGCCGCGAGATGGCGTGGCGGCCGCCCGCGGCGCACGAGGACGTCGACCTTGAGGCGCAGGTGCGGGCCGCGGTCGCCAACAAGCCGCGCGACGCGACGAAGCTGTTCGCGGAGCGCGTCACGCGCGCGACCGAGGAGCACGACCACGTCTCGCACGCGGAGATCGAGACGCTCGTCGCCAACGCCGCCGAGTACGCCGCCGACGAGACCGGGTCGTCGTTCGGCGCGACGGTACAGGGGAACGTCGTGGACGCCGTCTGGTCGGCGGTCACCCGCGACCGGACGTCCGACCTCTACGACATCGTCGACGACGCCACGTCCACGCAGAAGGACGACGCGACCGTCCAGGGGCTGGCACAGCGCATCGCGGCGAAGTTCGGCGAGGACACGCCGCGCGGCCGCCTGACCCGCGACCAGCTCCGCGACTTCGTCGAGCGCTCCGCGGTCAAGACCGAGGAGCACGACGACGCCACCGTCGGCGAGACGGCGCGGGAGAACGTCACGACGGCCATCTGGTCGCGGATGCGGACGGTGCCGGACGACCCGCCGAAGGTCCGAGACGTGGCGGGCGACCGGGACGCGTCGAGCGACCTCCTGGAGGCGATGCGCGCGACCGACATCATGTCGCCGCCGACGAACTGCCTCGCGCCGATCACCGCCGAACTCGTGGAGGCGGGGCTGAAGAAGGAGTACGACGCCGAGTTCTACGCCGCGGCGACCCGCGACGCCGACGTGCACGGCGGCGACCCGTTCATCGTCGAGGCCGGCATCGCGTACGGCGGCGAGCTCGACGCCGACGGCAGCGCCGACCTCCTCCGGTTCGCCAACCGCGTCCCGCTCGTCTACCAGCGCGGAGCCTGTGCGACGACGGACGTGATCAAGTCCATCGGCTGGCGCAACTACGGCCTCGACCAGCCCGGCGGCTCCGGGATGCCGAAGGGGCCGGCGGTCGTCATGATCCACGTCGCGTCCACGAACGTCCCGTTCACGAGCGAGTCGAAAGACGC
>CAZYYH010000217.1:0-3928 GCA_964651725.1 uncultured Halobacteriales archaeon
AGCGGACCGACACCGTGGAACCGTACGTCGCCGAGTGGCTCGCCGCGGGAGCGGCTGGCGGATACGTCACCTACGACTCCGAGACGGGCCGCTACCGTCTCACACCCGAGCAGGCGGCGCTGCTGGCCGACGAAGACAGCCCCGCGTTCATCGCTGGCGGGTTCCAGGGTTTGCTGGGCTATCAGAAGAGCCTCTCGGAGATCGAAGCCGATTTTCGGATCGGCGAGGGCGTGGGCTGGCACGAGCAAGACGGGGACGTGTGTCACGGAACCGAACGCTTCTACCGGCCCGGCTACGAGACGGATCTCGTCGACGAGTGGATCCCCGCGCTCGACGGAACGGGCGCGAGACTCGGGGCGGGTGCGCGCGTGGCAGACGTGGGCTGCGGTCACGGTGCATCGACGATCATCATGGCCGAGGCCTACCCAGATTCGGAGTTCGTCGCCATCGACTATCACGCTCACTCGATCGAGGTGGCCCGCGAGCGAGCCGAAGACGCCGGTGTCGCGGACCGCATCAGCTTCGAGGTGGCGACCGCGAAGGAGTACGACGGGGCCGACTACGACCTCGTGACGATGTTCGACGCGTACCACGACATGGGTGATCCGGTCGGCGTGGCGGCCCACGTCCGGGAGACGCTCGCCGACGACGGAGAGTGGATGCTGGTCGAGCCGTTCGCCAACGATCGGGTCGAGGACAACCTGAACCCGGTGGGAAGGGCGTTCTACTGCGCCTCGACGATGGCCTGCGTACCGAACTCGCTCGACCAGGGCGGCGATCCCGTCCTGGGAGCGCAGGCCGGCGAATCGCGTCTCCGTGAGACGATCGCCGAGGGCGGGTTCACGCGGTTCCGCCGAGCGACCGAGACGCCGTTCAACCTCGTGCTCGAAGCTAAACCGTGACGACAGCCCCGTCCCAGTCGTCGGCGGTTCAGCTTCTACTGCTGAGCGCCACTACTCGTAGTGCTGGACGAGCAGGTACCGGTGGCGAAGCCCGGGCAACCGGGAGACCGCACCACGTCCTCTCCGACCGACCGGGGCGTGGGTGCTGCACCTCGACCCGCCGGACCCCGACGCCGCCCCGCTCTCATCCCGGCATGGTCCCGAGCAGCCCCAGCCCGTAGGTCACCAGCAGGACGAGCGCGAGCGACGCGACGTAGTGGAACACCGCCGCGAGCGCCGCCGTCCGGTAGCGCACGTGGTAGACGAGATGGAACGCCGCGAGGTCCGCGAGGAGCGCGACGACGATGATGGCGGCGGGCGGCAGCTGCCCGAGCGCTAGCGTCACCACCGCCGGCACCGCGCCGACCGCGAGCGCGCGCCGCCAGGGAACGTCCCCGAGCACGTAGCTCGCCGCGACGTGCGCCGTGAAGGAGAAGAACAGCCAGCCGACCACGAGCGTCCCGACGAACGCGGCGGCCGTGCCCGGCGAGGGCTGGACCTGGAGCGGCGTCGGAGCGACCATGATCGGCGCTACCGGCGGGGCGGCTAAGAGGGTTGTCAATTCGGCTCGCGCCGCCCGAGTCCGACGACCACCAGCACCCCGCCGGCCAGAAGCGCGACGACGGCGAGGGCGGACGGATCGCCCCCCGAGACGGCGTAGGCGAGATAACTGACGATGGCAGCCCCGCCCGCAAGAACGATGGTGGCGGCGGCGTGGACGAGTTCGACGCGGGCGGTGCCGGCCCCACGGGCGTCCCGGGCGACGGAGAGCGCGTTCTCGCCGGCGTCGTACGCGACGGCGACGGCGACGGTGGCTGCGAGGAGGACGGTGGCGGGTGCGCCGGCGAGCGCGGCGGCGACGACGCCGCCGAAGAGCGTGACGGCGGCGAGCGTGACGGCGGGGCGGACGCGACCGGCCATGCCGACGCCGAGGAGGACGACGCCCGCGCCGTCGGCGAGGAGCGCGAGCGGGGAGACGGCGGTGAGCGCGACCGCTGCGAGGGCGGCGGCGACGGCGACGCCGAGGCCGACGAGGCTCGGCGAGTCCCTCACCGCGACCACCCCGCGGCGGCGCGCTCGAAGGAGACGTTCCACGGCCAGTCGTGGACGGGGATTCCGGCGCGGCGGAGGTCGGCGGTGCGGAGCCGGCGCTCGACGCGAGCGAGGCGGCGCGCGGCCCCCTCGGTGGTCGTCGGGTCGGGGCTGATCGCGGCGACGGGCGTACCGGTGGCGTCGAGGCGGCGGAGGAGCGCAATGACGTCGTCGTCGGCGAGCGGGGAGAGCGCGAGCACCTGCGCGTCGTCGGGGAGTCGTCGCCGGAGGCGGTCGGCGAGGGCGACGGGAGACGCCGCCGGTGGCGGGTCGCGGGCGAGCGCGGGGCTGGTCGCCAGGCGGTCGGCGAGGCGGGTGCGGTGTGCGGTGCCCGCGCCGGGCGCGACCCAGCAGTCGCGCGGCGAGAGCGCGGCGAGGCCGACGCGGTGACCGTCGTCGAGCAGTCCGGCGATGAGGGCGCGCGCGCCGTCCACGCACCGCTCGACGGCCGACGCTTCGCCGGATTCGGGCGCGACGTGCGCGGCGGCGCGAGCGTCGACGGCGACGACGACGGACGCGGTGCGCGGCTCGCGGACCTCCAGGGTGGCGAGGTCGCCGATCTTCGCCAGGCGGCCCCAGTCGATGCGGGAGACGGGGTCGCCGCGCCGGTACTCGCGGATCGCGTGGAACTCGACGCCGCCCGGCGCGGGCGTGGCCGCGCCGCGTCCGACGACGCGCGTGACGGCGTCGCGGAGCGGGGCGGCGGAGCGTGCGGGCAGCGGCGGGACGCAGGTGACGGAGTCGTCGCCCTCGACCTCGACGCGGGCGGCGAGTTCGGTCGCGCCGAGGTGGTCGCGCGCGATGACGAACGCCGGGTCGAACTCGTGGCCGCCCTGCTTCGCGGTGACGGTGTAGGAGAACGACGCCGCCGTGCCCGGGCGGAGTGCGGTGGTGAACCGGGGGCTGTCGGCGGCGGGGAGACCGGGCGGGACGCCGTCGACGAGCCGGAGGTCGGGGAGCGTCCGGTCGCCGACGTTCCGGAACCGGACCTCGACCGTCACCTCGTCGCCGGGGTCGGGGTCGCTGTCACTGACCGTGCGGTGCGCGTCGAGCGCGACCGGCGGCGGGTCGGCGACGGCGTCGTACGCAGCCAGTGTGACGGCGACGGCGGCGGCGAGCAACAGCCCGGGCCGCGCCAGTAGCGCGCCGGCGGCGACGGCGAGGAGGGCGAGCGCCCGCGCGCCGCGCCAGCGCGTCGTCCGGCGGGCGACGGTCTCACCCGACGACGGCCAGTCGGCGGCCGCGTCGCCCCGTGGCGGCTCCTCGTCCACCCGGTCGCCGTTCGGCTCGCGGCTCGCTTCGCTCACGGCCTTCGGCCGTTCGCGCAGACGGCGGCTCTCGCTCCGTTCGAGCCGCCCGGCGGTCGCCAGGGCGTAGAGCGCGTCGGCGGCGCGGCGCGCGCGCCGCCGCACCGGCGGGTCGCCGGAGGCGAGGCTCCGGAGGTGGTCGCGGGCGGACACCGGGCCGCCCGCGAACAGCGCGGCTGCGTCGGGGCCGCCGGTCCACGAGCCGTCGTCGAGGCGCTCCCGTGCGGCCGACGGCGAGTGACCCGCGTACTGCGAGAGGACGGCGACGGCGGTCTCGCGGAGGTCCGCTCGGAGGTCGTCGGCGTCCCAGCCGGCGGCGCGCAGCCGCCGCGCGAAGCCGTCGCCCGGCACCGCGACGGCGAGCGGCTCGCCCCGCGCGGGGAGCGCGAGCCGGTCGTCGTCGGCGTCGAACCGGGCGTACGCGCCGGCAGCCCCGGCCGCGACCGCCGCGACGCCGACCGCGACGACGAGGTACGCGGCGGCGTCGACCTCCGGGACGGCCCCGGGCACGGCGAGCGCGACGACGCCGACTGTGGCGAGCACGACGCCCGCGGCGAGCGCGAGCCGACGGGCGACAGTCACGCGTCG
>CAZYYH010000218.1:0-3923 GCA_964651725.1 uncultured Halobacteriales archaeon
ACCCCCTGGCGCAGGAACGGCACCACGGCCGCGAACTGCTCCTCCCGCGTCTCGTGGATCAGCGCGAGGTGTTCGTTCGAGTCGTGCCCGTCGAGTGGCTCCACCGGGCCGCGGAACGTCGGGCTGGAGCGGAGTGCTTCCAGCCCGGTTTCGAGGTCCAGCACGTCGCGGTCGTCGACGTCCGGTCGTAGATTCTGACTCATAGAGATCGTCCCTTCGGCTGAAAGTTACTGGCTATTGACCCCGCACGGGTTTGAATGCGGTGGTTGCACACGACGGGTCCCGCCGCCACACTCGTCCGGTCACAGCTCCGTCGCCATCTCCACGACCCGCCCCTCGACGCCCGTGGACTCGCCGCTGGAGAACTCGTGGGCGCGTTCGCGGACGCGCTCGTAGCCGTGACGCTCGTAGAACCCGACGGCGTTCAGCGACGACGCGAGGCCGAGCGACTCGACGCTCGCCTCGCGCGCCCTGTCCTCCAGCGCGGCGAGCACGGTCGAGCCGACGCCCGAGCGGCCGGCCTCGGGATGAACGTAGACGGCGGTCAGTTCGGCGTCCACAGCCGCCCGGTAGCCGTCCGGCGCGGCCAGCAGTAGCGAGCCGAACGCCACCACGTCGCCGTCGGCCTCGGCGACGACGAACTCGAACTCCTCGGCGTCGATGGCGGCGTAGTCCGCGGACTCGACGCCGCTACCCCACGCCTCGACCTGCTCGCAGTCGTACGCCGCCGGGCCGAACGCGGCGATGGACGCCGCGTGGACCTCGCGGACCGCCTCTGCGTCCGACGCTGTCGCGTCGCGAACGTGCATGTATCCGACAACATGTCCGGGAGGTGTTCCGAGTTGCGGTCGTGCAGCCGCGACTGCGAGAACGGTCCGCGCCGCCACTACGCCAGGTTCGCGCGGTCCGCGATGATAGCGTCCGTGCCGATCCGCCGGAGGGCCGCGGCGGTCTCCCGGTCCTGCACCGTCCACGCGTTCACGTCGAGGCCGGCGTCGTGCGCGGCAGCGACGAGGTCGGTGTCGAGGCAGAGCGGGGCCTCCGGGTGGACGGCGGCGCAGTCGAGGGCGAGCGCGCGCCGGCGGCTGGCGTCGGGGTCGGACTCGAACAGGAGCGCCACCGGGAGGCCGGACGCGGCGTCGCGCACCCCGGCGAGCGCGTCCGCGTGGAACGACGACACGAGCACGTCGTGCGGCGCGCGCCGGAGGACGGCGGCCGCGTCCGCGGCGGTCTCCGGCTCCTTGAGTTCGGCGTTCACGCCCACGTCCGGCGGGATGGCGTCAAGCGCGTCGCGGAGCGTCGGCACGCCCTCCCCGGAGCCGAGCACGTCGAGCACGCGGAGTTCGGCCGCGGACCGGTCGGCGACGGCACCGGTCGCGTCCGTGACCCGATCCACGGTCGCGTCGTGGATCACCACGAGGTCACCGGAGCCGCACCGGCGCACGTCGAACTCGACGGCGTCCGCGACCTGGCTCGCCGCGCGGACCGCCGCGAGCGTGTTCTCGGGGTGCTCGAACGCGAAGCCGCGGTGCGCGATGAGCTTCACGGGCAGTCGTACGCACGCCGGGACGAAGGCGTGTCGGTCTCATAGCGAGCATAGCATCCGCGAACGAGCGGCCTTTTTGGTGCAGCTCTTTCGAGGAGGGTGTGCGAGCGACCGCAGGGAGCGAGCGCACCCGACGAGAAAAAGGTGCTTTACCACGGCTCGCTCTTCAACCCGAGCGCGTACGCGCCGACGTTCGTGCCGACGTGCAGCACGGGCGTCAGCACGACGACGACGGCGACGACGGGGAGCGTGAAGGTGTCGCCGAACCAGCCGGGGGCGGCGAGCCGCGCCAGGAGGAGCGCGCCGACGACGAAGTCGAGCTGGTCGAGACCGGGGACGGCCGCGCCGCGCTCGCGGTCGAGCCGGCGCTTCAGGAAGGAGGCGGCGACGTCGCCGAGCATGGCTCCGGCGGGGAGCGCGAGCGCGGCGGCGACCGGGAACCCGGGCAGGGAGACGCCGACCGCGTCCGCGACCCCGGGCCGGGCGGCGTCGAGGCCGAGCGCGAGCAGGACGCCGGCGGCGGTCCCGGCCGCGGTACCGCGCCACGTCTTGCCGTCGCCGAGGAGTCGACGGCCGCGCCACGTGCGACCGGCGTCGATGGGGCGGCCGCCGCCCGCGAGCACCGCGGCGTTGTTCGGGACGTACGCGGGCAGCATCGCCCAGAACGCGACAGCGACGGTCGCCAGCCAGTCCATGTGCGACGTAGCGAACCGGCGTGCCTTAAGCGGCGGCGGTTCCGCGCGGCTCGCGGGCGCTACTCGCGGCTCCCCGTGGTCGCCGCCCGCTCCTGTCACTTCCCGTCGCCGGACGGCGTCATCGCGCGCTCGCGGGGGAACTCGACGCCGACCCGGTCGTCCGGGGGTAGGTCACGGGCCAGCGCCTCCACGGAGACGCCGCCGAGGCTGGCGACGCAGCCCGCGAGACCGAGCGCCGCGCCCGGTCCGGCACCGGCCAGGAACCCCGCCGGGAGCGCCGTCCCGCCAGGGTACGACGGGGCCGTTCCGCCCTCGATACGACGGTCGCGCCGGCTTTCCGACGCGACTCACTCCCCGCTTCGACCACCGTCGGCGGCTACGGTGCGCCGCCGAGGGAACCCGAGGTGGAACCACGTCGCCACGACGAGTCCGGCGGCGACGACGCCGAAGACGGCGACACCGATCCAGTAGAAGCGCCCGATAGCATCGACGGGAAGACCGCCGAGCACCCAGAGTCCGGCGACGTTGAACGTCGCGTGATAGAGGGCGACGACGGGGACGCTCTCGGCCGCGACGTTGAACAGCCAGGTGAGCACCAGCGACGTGGCCGCCACGCCGAGCGCCCACGCCAGCGGCGGGAGCGCCGACTGGCTGCTCGCCGGGTCGAGGAACGCGGGCAGATGCCAGCCGGCCCAGAGGACGGCGAGGACCAGTGTCCCGACGACCGGACCGAACCGGCGCTGGAGGCGCGGCAGGGCGAAGCCGCGCCAGCCCGGCTCCTCGTTCCCGCCGCCGGCGATCAGCGTGAACGCGAAGACCACCAGCAGCGCCGAGGCCGGGATCGTCCGCGACGGCTGCACGGGAGGGCCTCCGAGGAACCGATAGACGCCGTACGCGACGGCGACAGCCAGGATCGGAAGGAGCAGCGCGACGGCGTACCACCGGGGCGCGACGCGCCATCGAAGCAGCCGAGCCTTCAGCTCGGGAACGGTCTCCGTCGCCCACGCCACGACGACGGCGGCGACGAACGGGCCGAACGTCCCGACGACCAGGAGCAGCTGTGCGGGCGCCCGCCGGGCCGGCGGAAGCTCCGGCGGGAAGAGGGCCAGCGCACTCAGCCAGAGCGTCCACGAGAAGCCGTACGCGAGCGCGAAGAACGCCGTCGTGGGACGGCGGCGAACGGCGGTCAGCAGGGGGAGCGTCATACCACCCGTTCGCGTCGGGAGAACATAGCCTGCCGTGTGACGCGAAACACCACGCGTCACTGTCGGGACGCGGCCGAACCGTTCACTCCCGCCCCGCCCCCCTCGGAGCACGAACGGTGACGAGGCGTCGTGGTCGAACCCACCGGGCGCGGGGTTCGACGCGCAGCTCCGGACGGGCGAGTCGGTGGCGCCCGTGTCGTTGGATGCGGATGCGGCGGAGCCGCTGCGCCCGCTCGTGCTGCGGGACAGCCCGGCGAAACTCGACCCGTCGACGGGGGCCGAGACGGTGGCGTCGTTCAAGGCGACGGCGACGCGCGGGACGCCCGTCGGACGAACAGGTGGACGGCCGCGCCGACGACGAACGCGACGCCGACGCCGACGGCGAGCGACCCCGCCCCGACCGCCAGCGTGAGCCATCGCCGGTCGGTGTCGAGCGACGCGGCACCGAGCTGTGCGGCGACGCCGACGAGGAGGACG
>CAZYYH010000219.1:0-3913 GCA_964651725.1 uncultured Halobacteriales archaeon
CCGTTCGTGGCGGACGAGGAGGTGGCGGCGTACTCGGGGTGGAACGTCCGCCATCTGGTCGAGGACGACCACCCGACCCATCCCCACGACCCGTTCGAGGCGTACAGCATGGGGCTGCTCGACCGGGACGCTTTATGGGACGCGTACGCCGATACGCTCTCGCTCGTGTTCGATCACGCGCTCGCGCTCGCGCATAATCTCCCCGGCCGGACGGTGGTGACCTCCGACCACGGCAACATGGTGGGCGAGCGCGGCTGGCCGGTGCCGACGCCCGTGTACGGCCACCACCCCCGCCTCCGGTACGACGAACTCGTGGACGTGCCGTGGGCGGTGCTCGACGCGGACGACCGGCCGCGCGTCGTGGACGGTGCGACCGAGGACGTGGCGGTCGCCCGCGAGGGCGTCGAGGATCAGCTCCAGCATCTCGGCTACGTGTAGTCCCGAAGGCCTATGACGGACGCGGGAGCGCGGGGCGACGTGTCCCTCCGCACGCTCGTCGCTCTGCTCGTCGCGTCGTCGCTGGTCGCCGGCTGTCTCGGCGGACTACCCACGTCGGACTCCCGCGACCTGCCCGCGTGGACCGACGGCGAGGAGGTGAACGGCACGGCGCTCCGGCAGGCGCACGCCGAGGCGCTGCTGGACGCGGGAAGCTGGACGTTCCGGCGGGAAATCTCCTCGGAGCGTGACGGTCCACAGCCGTCGGACTGGCTACCCGACCAGTTCCAGGTCACGCGGTGGAACGAGAGCCAGGGGCGCTACGGCTCGAAGGCCGGCGTGACGGAACCCAACGACGACCACCGGTCGGCGGCGTTCGTCGGTGACGGCGTGCGCTACACGCTGTCGGGGTCGTCCGACCACTACGAGTACGACGCGGTGCCGACGAACGAGACGGAGTGGTCGTTCGATCCGCGGATGGAGCGGTCGGCGGACAGCGTCGCCCACGGTCTCGACCGGTGGAACCTCACGTACGCCGGGACGGTGGAGCGCGACGGGCTGGTCCTCCTGAAGTTCACGGGGTCGGGCTACGAGCCGAGCGGGATGCGCGTGCCAGGGCGGGTGGCGAACGCGTCGATGACCCTGCTGGTGAGGGAGGACGGACTGGTGCGCCGGCAGACGATCCGGTTCGAGGGCACGTCGTCCGCCAGGCCGGGCCCGAACGAGCGCGAGACGGTGAACGTCACCGTGGAGCGCGTGCGGACGTGGCGCGGCGTCGGCTCGACGACCGTCGAGCGGCCCGAGTGGGTGGCGACGGCGCGAGAGCGCGAGGCGCGAAGCGTGGTCCGAGAGAGCCTCGCTCTCTCGTCAGCCCGAGAGACGCTCGGCGTCTCTCGGGCGACCTCGAAAGGCTCGACCGGGCGGAGCCCGGGAGAGCGGGCGGACGGGAACCGGTCCGGTTGACGCCCGTTCGGCCGTGCAGGCGGCTGGAGCTTCCCCGAGACGGCCGCAGATTCCTTCTTCCGGCCCGCTCGAACGACCTCGCGGCGTTTCGCCCGTGGCGAAAGAGTGGGCTTAAGTAGCTTCGTCGGGAAATCCGTGGTATGCCGAACGGAAAGCACGCGGCGCGCAAACTCAAGAAGGACCGCCAGAGCCAGCGGTGGTCCGACTCGGAGTACGCGCGCCGGGAGCGGGGTCTGGGCAAGAAGTCCGACCCCCTCGAGGGAGCACCGCAGGCGCGAGGTATCGTACTGGAGAAAGTCGGGATCGAGGCGAAACAGCCGAACTCCGCGATCCGGAAGTGCGTCCGCGTCCAGCTCATCAAGAACGGGAAGCAGGTCACGGCGTTCCTGCCGGGCGACGGCGCGGTCTCGTTCATCGACGAGCACGACGAGGTCACCATCGCGGGCATCGGCGGCGCGAAGGGTCGCGCGATGGGCGACCTCTCCGCGGTGAACTACAAGGTCGAGAAGGTCAACGGCGTCTCGCTCGAGGAACTCGTGCGCGGCAACGCCGAGAAGCCGGTGCGATAACCATGTCCGAGAGCGACGCACCCGAACCCGAAACGCCGGCCGGCGACGCGGAGGACGTCTCCGCGAAGCTGTTCGGCGAGTGGGAGGCCGACGGCATCGAGTACCGCGATCCGTCCACGCGCCGGTACGTCACGGTGACGCCCATCGCGCACACGATGGGTCGTCACGCCGACAAGCAGTTCAAGAAATCGGAGATCTCCGTCGTGGAGCGGCTGGTCAACCGGCTGATGCAGACGAGCCGCAACACGGGCAAGAAACAGCAGTCGCTGCGCATCGTGCGCGAGGCGTTCGAGATGGTCCACGAGCGCACGGAGGAGAACCCGGTGCAGGTGCTCGTGCGCGCGGTCGAGAACGCCGCGCCGCGCGAGGAGACGGTCCGCCTGAAGTACGGCGGCATCTCGGTGCCGAAGGCGGTGGACGTGGCTCCCCAGCGCCGCGTCGACCAGGCGCTGAAGTTCCTCGCGGAGGGCACCCACGGCGACTCGTTCAAGACGCCGAAGAGCGCGGAGGCGGCGCTCGCCGACCAGCTCGTCGGCGCGGCGAACTACGACGTGGGCACGTACGCGGTCAGCCAGAAGGAGGAGAAGGAACGCGTCGCGGCGGCAGCGCGGTAATCTCGCGGTTTCTCTTCGTTCTCTCCGGTGCGTAGCGACGGCTGCGTCAGCCCGACTACGGCCCTGCTTTAGGCTGGCCGAAAAACCGACAGAGATTTTAGGTTGGCCTAAAACGAGGCGGTATGCGACTCGACAGGCGCGCCCTCCTCGCGGCGACCGCCGGGAGTCTCGCCGGCTGCACCGCGTTCGTTCGTCCGCCCGACCGTCCCGAACCCGCCCTCGACCACGACGTGGAGTCGTGGGCCGGCTACGACCCGGCGTGGCGGGCACCCGCGACCGCTCCCGGCGAGGTCGAGCCGGAGGTGGTCGTCGAGAACCTGGAGATCCCGTGGGACCTCGCGTTCGCGCCGACGGGCGAGCTGTTCGTCACGGAGCGCACCGGCCGCGTCCTCCGGGTGGACGGCGAGCGCGTGGCGACGCTCGCCGAACCCGACGGCGCCATCGACGCCGAGGCGATGCCGCCCGGCCCCGACGACCGCCCGTTCCACGAGACGTGGTTCCTGGAGGGCGGCGAGGGTGGCGTGCTCGGCGTCGCCGTCCACCCCTCGTACCCCGACGCGCCGTACGTCTACGTCTACTACACCCGGCGGACCCGGGGCGGGAAGGCGAACCGCGTCGCCCGGTTCGACGCGACCGCCACCGACCCCGCGCGCACCGAGGACGTGGTCGTGGACGGCATCCCCGCGGGCGGCGTCCACAACGGCGGCCGGATCGCGTTCGGCCCGGACGACCACCTCTGGATCACGACGGGCGACGCGGGCGACGCCACGCTCGCTCAGGACGAGGAGTCGCTCGCGGGGAAGGTGCTTCGCGTCCAGACGAGCGGCCGGCCGCCGTTCGACAACCCGGACGGGCGCGGCCGCGACAGCCGGATCTACACGATCGGCCACCGCAACCCCCAGGGCCTCGCGTGGCTGCCCGACGCCACGCCCGTCGTCACCGAGCACGGCCCGGACGGTCACGACGAAGTGAACCGTCTCGAACCCGGCGCGAACTACGGCTGGCCGGACGCCCGCACCCGCGACGCCTACGCCGGCACCGACTACCACCGCCCGCTCGTCAACGCACCGTCGGAGGGTGCGTCCTGGGCACCCACGGGCTGTGCGTTCTACACCGGCGACGTGGTGCCGTCCTGGCGCAACCGGCTCGTGTTCGGCGCGCTGTTCGGCCAGCGCGTCCACGTCGTCACCCTGACGCCGCCGGGCGAACCCGCGCCCGAGGGCGGCGAGCGCTTCGACGCCGACTGGCTCGACGACGGCTACGTCGCCACCTCGCACCGCCGACTCGACGGCGCGCTCGGCCGGGTGCGTCACGTCGCACAGGGGCCGGACG
>CAZYYH010000220.1:0-3895 GCA_964651725.1 uncultured Halobacteriales archaeon
GACGAACCCGACCGAGAGCCGTAGCCGAGGATTAGCCGCTTTCACTGCCCTCAAGTAGTCGGCAGGCGGCGTTGGACTGTGAACGAGGGAGCCGCGCGCGACGACGAGCACCTGTTCGGCGGGTACGCCGGTCGGCTGCTGCTGGCGGCGTCGCTCGGGTGGCTGGCGATCCAGTGCGGGCGGCTGCTCGTGTCGCCGCTGCTGCCCGCGATCATCGAGAACCTTCGCATCTCGGAGATCCAGGCGGGCGTCGCGCTGTCCGTCATCTGGGGGCTGTACGCCCTCCTGCAGTTCCCGAGCGGTCGGCTCTCCGACCGGCTCTCGCGGAAGACGCTGCTCGTCGCGGGGCTGGTGTTCGTGGCGGTCGGGTTCGTGCTGCTGGCGAGCGCGCCGACCTACCTCCTGTTCCTCGCGGGCGCGGCCGTGGTCGGCGTCGGCGCGGGCCTCTACCCGACGGCGGCCCGCGCGCTCGTCTCCGATCTGTTCGTCGAGCGCCGCGGGCAGGCGTTCGGCGTCCACACGTCGTCGGGCGACATGGGCGGGGTCGCGGCGGCGGGGCTCGCCACGCTCGCCCTCGCCGTGGCGGTGTGGCGCGCGGCGTGGATTCCGGTGCTGGTCGTGCTCGCCGCGGTGGCGGTCGCGCTCCACTGGTGGAGCCGCGAGGAGTACGTGGTCGCCAGGGCGGACCTCGCGGCTGCGGCGACCGCGCGCCGGCTGCTCGGCAGCGGCGACCTGCGGTGGCTGCTCGTCGCGTACACGCTCTACGCGTTCTCGTGGCAGGCCGCGACCGGCTTCCTCCCGACGTACCTCCAGGTCGGGAAGGCGTTCTCGGCGGGCGTCGCCAACGCGGGCTTCGCGGCGCTGTTCGTGGTCGGCGTCGTGGTGAAGAACCTCGCGGGCGGGCTGAGCGACCGGGTGCCGCGGAGCAAGGTTGCGCCGGCCGCGCTCGGCCTCGCCGCGCTCGGCCTGGTCGCGGTCGTCGTCTCGACCACGCCGGTCGCCGTGACGGCGGGCGTGGTGGCGTTCGCCGCCGGCCTCATGGCGTTCCCGCCGGTGATGCAGGCGTACCTCATGGACGCGTTCCCCGACGACAGTGCGGGCGGCGACCTCGGCGCGACGCGCACGATCTACATCGGCATCGGCGCGCTCGGGCCGACGTACGTCGGCGGCGTCGCGTCCGCCGCGAGCTACGACGTCGCGTTCGCCGGGCTCGTCGGCTGCCTCGCGGTCAGCGCGGGGCTGGTGGCGTGGCGCGCGGGTTAGAGCGCGCCGAGCACGCCCTCGACCGCCGCCGGCACCGGAACGGGGTCGCTCCCCGCGTCGGCGGCGGCGTCCGGATCCTTGAGCAGGTGGCCGGTGGTGAGACAGACCACGCGCTCGTCGGTCCCCACTTCGTCCGTCTCGCGGAGCGCGCGGAGGCCGGCGAGGGAGGCGGCGCTCGCCGGCTCGACGCCGACGCCGGCCCCGGCGAGCGCGCGCTGCGCGGCCGTGATCTCGTCGTCCGACACCGCGACGGCCGTCCCGCCGGTCTCGCGGACGCCGGGCAGCGCCTTCGGCGCGTTCACCGGGTTGCCGATGCGGATGGCGGTCGCGCGCGTCTCCACGCCCTCCCACGGCTCGACCTCCTCCCAGCCGTTCTCGACGGCCTCGACCAGGGGTGCCGCGCCCGCCGCCTGCACGCCCGTCAGCGTCGGCACGTCGCCCTCGTCGATGGCTCCCGCCGCGACGAGTTCGCGGAAAGATTTGTAGAGCGCGGCGGTGTTGCCGGCGTTCCCGACCGGCAACACGATCCGGTCCGGATAGCGGCCGGTCGCGTCGCGCGACTGCTCCAGGATCTCGAGGCCGATGGTCTTCTGGCCCTCCAGCCGGAACGGGTTGAGCGAGTTGAGGAGGTAGGCGTCGCCGCGGTCGGCGAGTTCCGAGACGAGTTCCAGACACCGGTCGAAGTCGCCGTCCACCTCGAGGACGTGCGCGCCGTGGAGGCTCGCCTGCGCCACCTTCCCCGCCGCGACCTTCCCCGCCGGCAGCAACACGAGCACCGGCATTCCCGCTCGCGCGCCGTAGCACGCCAGCGCCGCGCTCGTGTTGCCCGTACTCGCGCACGCCAGCCGGCCGACGCCCAGCCGCTCCGCGACCCGCACCCCGACCGTCATCCCCCGGTCCTTGAAGCTCCCCGTCGGGTTCGCGCCCTCGTGCTTGATTCGGAGGTCCGCCACCCCGACCTCGTCGCGGAGACCCGGCACCTCGTACAGCGGCGTGTCGCCCTCCGCGATGGTGACGCCCGACTCGAACGGGAGCGCCGACGCGTAGCGCCACACGCCCCGGCCCGAGAACTCGTCCCACGTCGGATACTCGGCGTACCGGGCTTCGAGCAGGCCGCCGCAGTCCGAACACCGGTAGACCACGGCGTCGAACGGCGCGTGCTGCTCACCGCACTCGATGCAAGTGAGCCACGCGCCGTCCTGGGCTATCCTGGGTTCGGATTCGTCGGCGAGGTCGAGGTGGGTCATTGGCGGAGGCAGTGCGCGAACGGCCAAAAGCGGGTCGGTCGGCGGCAGAACTTCGCAGAACTCCCTCGCGCACCCGTCGTCTCAGTGCGCAGAGATCCGAGGCGCGAGGAAGTACTCCACCGACCCGGACCCCTCGGCGAACTCGAAGGCGAGTTCGAGCGGGGCTTCCTCGCCGAGCCGCAGCGTGGTGTCGTGGCCGCCGGGCATGGCGCGGTTGACGTCCTTGAGGTAGTCGATGGAGAACAGGGAGTAGGCGTCGGCGGGGTCGAGTTCCACGAGGTCGTCGGCGGGCAGGTCGAGGGACACGTCGTCGGTGTCGCCCTCGGCTTCGACGTAGAACGCTTCTTCGTCCGGGTCGACCCCGAGCGCGACGTGGTCGGAGACCATGTCGGCGGCTTCGACGGCGCGGTCGACGTCGTCGGCGTGGGCGACGGCGCGTGCGGGGAGGCCGAGGTCGTCGTGGTCGGGTGGCGACCGGATGGCGTCGGGGTCGATGAGCGCGAGCGTGTAGTCGAGGTGCCCGATGGCGATGTCGAGCTTCCGGGTCGCGGGGTCGAGTGCGAACTCGACGCGCCCGCCGCGGTCGGCCATGCCGACGATGTCGCGGAGTCGCGCGACGTTGACGCCGAGGTGGCTGCCGTCGCCCTCGTATGCGTCGAACGCGGCGGCGTCGAGCGAGAGGTCGACCATCGCCACGGTCGCGGGGTCGACGGCCCGTATCCGGAGTTCGTCGGGGTCGACGTGGACGTGGCACTCGTCGACGAGCGCGTGGACGAGTTCGACGGCCGTCTGGATGGTGTCGGCGTCCACCGCCGCCCGGAACGCCTGGCTCGATGCGTCCTCCGCGTCGACGCTCGGGGTTGAGCCGCTCATGTCTCTCGTCCATTCGTGGACTATGTGGCCCATAAGCGTTTCTCAAAGGGAACTGGTAGATAACCGGAAATGGATTACTACTATATGCCTGTAGTGCAGTAGATAACCTAGAATAGGTTATGGTCGGCAACGACAGGGAACGCGGCGTACTGAGTCCGGCGGATCGAGCGTACCTCCGCGGCGAGACCGACCTCGCCAGCGTCCAGTCGGAGCGGAACACTCGCGCACGGATCCGGGAGCGCATCTACCAGTCGGTGCTCGACTTCGAACTCCTCGTCGAGTGCCTCTCCGAGCGGGACCGCGAACTCGTGTTCGAGAAGCGGTTCGAGGCCGTGGACGGCACCGAGGCGTTCGACGCGCTGGTGTCCGCCGTCGCCTTCCTCTACCGGGCGACCACGGACACCGACCTCGAGTTCGAGTCGGTGCTGCGCGAGGCCGTCAACCTCGCCGAGGCGAAGGAGGACCGGGCCGCCACCGTCCAGCTCGACCTGACGTTCCACGCGCTCTCCGGC
>CAZYYH010000221.1:0-3879 GCA_964651725.1 uncultured Halobacteriales archaeon
GACTGCTCCGGTACTGGGGCGGCGAGCAGGTCGGCCAGGGAACCTGGGTGATCGAGCAGGGCGGCTTCGCCGACGCGTTCCACGTCACCGTCGAGGGGACGAACGTCACCATCGTGAACGCGCCGACCGTCGAGGAGCTACCGGAGGTGCACTCCGAGGTTGACGTGACGGGCGTGAACGCGACCGGACCGGCGAACGCCAGCGGCAACGCGACGATAGAGATCGGCGCGACGAACGAGACCAACGCGACAAACGCGACGGCTGGGAACGCGTCCGGGTAGTTCTTAAGCGTTTATATTCCCAATGCGATGGACGCTTACCGAAATTTAAAGGATTTAGCTAATTTCGATTTTACGGAGCAGTGTTATGATGGAGAACCTATTCTACTTAAAGCCCCTGTCCATGACAAGATGATTGCCTATAACTGCGACGGACATCAGGTTGGGCTTTATAACGTAACTGTGTGGTTAGGAGTTGGTTTAAAATCACTAACAAATATCAGTCCGGGGTGTCCTTTGTATGTCGGAGTCACAGAAACAACTTCAACAGGCCAAGAATGGACACATTGTAAGAAATTCTGTGAAGAAGGTCAGAGAATAAAAGAGGTCCTATATGATCTCGCTCCTTTGAAAGCCCTTGATGAACTAGGAAATGTTGCAGATATTATAGCACAATGGGTTGAGAACGAGACTGAAACGGAGGCTCAGTCGGAAGTTATATTCATCGGTATAATAACCCAATTTATACTAATATCTATAATGGCAGTAGGAATATCTGTGGTTTTAACTAGGGTCGGTGTATTTGCAAAGATAGCTAGAGCATTATACCGTCTGCTGAGAAATGTAGTGCGCCCAGCTTAAGCAGTGATGAAAACAAGAGTGAAGACCCCTGATAAAATGAGAAAAATCCGAAATTACTCCCTTGCAGCGATAGCATTTTTTACGATACTATTTTTGTTTTTCCCTTTGGCCGACATATTCGGCCTCAGTTGGGGAATCATCGCCACCATCTTGCTGCTCGGACTGTTGGGGAGGACGTGGGGGTTCGTGACGCGCCCATATCAGATAGCACAGTGGAACGACGTTCGCTCCGTTCCCACCGGATTCGAGCAGATACTCGAACGAGTACTCCGGGAGACGGACGTGTCCGTGAACGGCGTCTGGATGACGGAGGACAAGGAGGGACTCACCTACGACCTCGCCGAGATTCACGGGGCCCTCCCCCCGGAGCGCCAGTTGTTCGTCGACGAGGAGTTCTTCGAGCTGTACGACGCTGACGAGCAGCGGGCGGCGATCATCAATGCGGCGATGCTCGCCGCGGAGCAGTTCTGGTTCTACAGCGCATCGGTCCTGCTGCTCGTACCGCTGGCCTATTTCGTGGGGTGGGAGGTGATGGAACGGTGGCTGTTCGGCGGCGAACTAGCGGTGTCCTGGCTGGTCCACGTGGTCGGGCTCGGTTTGCTGACTGCAATCGGAATCTGGATTGCGCGACGGATGGTGTATCGCGCGGACCGAATCGCGACAGAGCAAACATCGGTCGAGGCGATGACCGGTACAATCACGAAGAACCGCGAGGCGAAGGAGGACCCGGAGCGAGTGCCGGACTGGGTGTACCACAACCTGTGGACCAGGCCGCCGCCCGAGAAGCGCGTCGAACGACTGGAGGCGCAGGAACGGTGAACGGATTCATTGCAGTGATAGCGGCGTAGCCTCCAACTACGGTACCATACAGTCAGCCAGACCGACCCGGCCAGTTTCGTAGCGGAGACATTACAAAACAAGTTACGTTCGATGCGGCAGTCATGACACGCCGCGTACTGGCGGTCGCAATCGCCCTGCTGCTCGTGACGGCGGGCTGTCTCGGCTCGACCTCCACGAGCACCGACCCGACCACGACCGCACCGACCGACGACGAATCGACTGCCTCAACGACCACGACGCCGGCTCCGTTCGTTAAGAGCGGCCCGGTCAACGCCGAGCAGATGGCGCAGGCGCACGCCGACGCGCTCCAGGACGCGGGGAGCTTCACGATGACCGTGGCGACGGAGACGGAGGCCCGGGGCGGTAACGGAACCGGGAATGCGTCCGACTCCTTCGGCCTCGACAGTTCGCTGCCGGCGCGGATGGCCGTCGATTTCGAACAAGCGCGGGTGCGGGCGAGCGCCGACGCGGGGTTCGTCACCACTTCGGAGTACGTGAGCTTCGACGCGGGGAAGACGTACCGTCGAGTAGGCGGCGGAAACGGCTCGCAGCCGACCTACGTCGTGATGAACGTCTCGGAGCGGTCGCTGACCGCGGCGTCCGAGGACGACCTCCTCGCAAGCGTCGAGAAGCGCACGCAGCGACGCCTCGCCAGGGCGAACTTCACCGTCGCAGGCGTCGAGGAGTACCGTGGAACGCGAGTGACCCGGCTCGTGGCTCGCGGCGTCTCCAACCACACGCTCCCAGAGACGAACCACACGTCGGTCGAGAACGCGACGACGGTCGTGCTCGTCGGTCCCGACGGCCTGGTACACCGCATCGAGGAGCACCGCACGGTCTCGGTGTTCGGCGCGACGACCTCGTACACGGCTGTCGTCGAGTACAGGGAACTCGGCGAGACGACGGTGGAGAAGCCCGACTGGTTAGACGAGGCGAAGAACCGGAGCGAGTCGAGATAGCCTACTCCTCGTCCACCGGCTCGTAGGCGTTCTCGCGCGTCGGGAACTCGCCGTCGCGGACCTCCTGCACGAACTCCGAGGTAGCGTCCCGGATGACGGCGTCCGCGTCGCCGTACTGCTTTGAGAGCTTGTACGGCGCGGGGTCGAGACCGATCACGTCGTTCACGACGAGCACCTGGCCGTCGACGTACCGGCCCGCGCCGATGCCGATGGTCGGCACGTCCACCGCCTCCGTGATGCGCCTGGCGACGCCCTCGGCGGTGCCCTCGATGACGAGCGTGAAGACGCCGGCGTCCGCGAGGCGCTCCGCCGTGTCCACGATCTCGTCCGCGAAAGCCGAGTCCGGCCCCTCGCGGCCCTGGATGACGGGGCCGCCCATCTCCTTCATGCGCTGCGGGGTGAGGCCGACGTGCCCCTGCACGGGGACGCCGAGTTCGGTGAGGCGCTCCGTGAGTTCGACCGTGAACTCGCCGCCCGGCGGCGTCTCGAACTTCACCGCGTCCGCGCCCTCCTCCTTCAGGAAGCGGCTGGCATTCTCCACCGACTGCTCCATCGACGCGCCGTAGCTCCCGAACGGCAGATCCGCGACGACGAACGCCTGCTCCGTCCCGCGAGCGACCGCCCCCGTGTTCGAGAGCGCCTCGTCCATCGTCACCGGGAGCGTGGTGTCGTAGCCGAGGTGGTTGTGGCCGGCACTGTCGCCGACGAGGATGAGATCGACACCGCTCTCGTCCACGAGCCGCGCCATCGGCGCGTCGTACGCCGTCAGCATCGTCAGCGGCTCGCCCGTCTCGTAGGACTGGTGGAGGTCCCGGATCGTCGTCCGGCTCATGTCGGGGACGAGAGCGCTCGCGGACATAAGCGTTTACAGGACGAGCGGGGCTTGCGGTACGGAACGCGCCATTCCGGAAGTGTCGCCCAGTAGCAACCGTTTTCCGCGCCCGCCGGCTACCCCCTGCCGATGGACCGCGAGGCCGCGACGGACGTGGTGGAGCGCGTGCTCGACACCGTGGAGTCCGACACGATGCCGGTGCCGGTGCGCCAGGTGTGGGTGTACGGCGACGTGGCGCTCGGCCTCGACCCCGTGGAGCGCGTCGATATCTACCTCACGAAGGACCTCATGATGCGCGGCGACGCCGCGGACCGTGAACCCGAGTTCCGCGACCGCCTCGGCGTGAAGGGCGTCGGGAAGACGGTGCGCGCCGAGTGGGCCGACGAGC
>CAZYYH010000222.1:0-3854 GCA_964651725.1 uncultured Halobacteriales archaeon
GGGATGAAGGCGGTGGACCGCATCCGGCTGCGGGACTGCGAGTGGCCGGAGCCGCTGGCGACCTCGTTCCCGGGGCCGCAGTACGGTACGTCGGTGAGGAGCGAACTCCTCGACGCGGCCGACCGGCCGGTGACGGCGACGGTGCCGAAGCCGAAGGTCGGGCTGACGGCGGCCCAGCACGCGGAGGTCGGCTACGATGCGTGGACGGGTGGCATCGACCTGCTGAAGGACGACGAGAACCTCACGGACCAGTCGTTCAACAGCTTCGACGAGCGCGTGAAGCGGTCGTTCGAGCTGCGGGACCGGGCGGAGGTGGAGACGGGGGAGACGAAGAGCTACCTCGTGAACGTCACCGCGGAGACGGAGGAGATGCTGCGGCGCGCGGAGCTCGTGGAGCGCCAGGGCGGCGAGTTCGTGATGGTGGACGTGGTGACGGCGGGCTGGTCGTCGGTGCAGACGGTGCGGAAGCACTGCGAGGACCTCGGCCTCGCCATCCACGCGCACCGGGCGATGCACGCGGCGTTCGACCGGCTGTCGACGCACGGCGTGTCGATGCGCGTGCTCGCGCAGGTCGCACGGCTCTGCGGCGTCGACCACATCCACACGGGGACGGCGGGCCTCGGGAAGCTGGAGAACGAGGACACGGCGGGCATCAACGAGTGGCTGTACTCGGACCTCTACGGGCTGAACGACGTGCTGCCGGTGGCGTCGGGCGGTCTGCATCCCGGCATCGTCGATCAGTTACTCGACGCGCTCGGGACGAACGTCGCGGTGCAGGCGGGCGGCGGCGTCCACGGTCATCCGGACGGCACGGCGGCGGGCGCGCGCGCGCTCCGGCAGGCCATCGACGCGTACGTGGCGGACACATCGCTGTCGGAGTACGCCGAGGACCACGAGGAACTCGCCGCGGCGCTGGAGTTCTGGGGTACGTCGAAGCCGCGGTAACGGGGTAGGCGGACAGTTCACCGTGCTCGTTCGAGAGGCGGTTCGGGCGGGGCCCGGAGCCGCCTGATGTCAGAGGCACAGCCGGTGTTGGTACACCAGCACTCGTTCGTAACGCGTCCACCGTCTTTACATCACCTGTTGCGTGACTCGTCATCCGGTGGGAAATAATATTTAAAACCTTCGACTCTTAGTGAAATGATTCCAGAGTTTTTATCTCATGTCAGTCCCGCAATCACACTCGATGGACCGCCCCGAGCCGGCCGACTTCGTGCGCCTGCTGCTCCGGCGAGCGACCCTTATGGCGTGTCTCACCGCGGGTCCGATGGCGAAGCGGGATCTGGTCGAACAGCTCGACGTCTCGCGGTCGACCGTGGACCGTGCCGTCCGCGAACTCGAGGAGTTCCGACTGATCGAACGCACGCCCGACGGCGTCGTACTCACGCTCCCGGGTCGGCTCGCCCTCGACAAGTACCGCGAGTGCCTCGACGTCACCGCCGGCCTCGTGGCGGCCGCCCCGATCCTCGACGCGCTCCCGTCGGGCATCAGCTTCGACCCCGCGATGCTCGACGGCGCACGCGTCGTCGGCACCGAGCAGCACGCACCCCAGCGCCCCGTCGAGGAGTTCACGTCGCTCGTGCTGGACGCGGACGCCGTCCACTGTGTCCTCGCCGCGTTCGTCCCCGAGCACGTCACCGCGTGCTGCGAGCGCGCCGCCGACCACGACCTCGACGCGGCTGTCGTGTTCGCGGAGCCGGTGCTGTCGTCGCTGACGCAGGACGTCGAAGCGGCGCTGCGGCGGGCGACCGCCGGCTCGCTCTCCGCGTACCGGCTCGACGCCACCGCACCGTACAGCCTCGTCGTCGCCGAGGACGGTGACGCCACCCGCGCCGGCGTTCTCGTCGCCGACGAGTCGGGCGTCCGCGGGTTCGTTAGCAACGACGCGCCCGGAGCCGTGACGTGGGCCGACCGCGAGTTCGAGCAGTGGCGAAGCCGGGCGGAACTCGCGTCGTTCTAGGACTCCTCCACGAACGTCGCCAGTAGCTTCTGGAGCGCACGCCGGAGGTGCTGGTGGAACGTCGGTGACGCGATGCCGAGCGATTCCGCGATCTCCTCGGCGGTGCTCTCCCGCGGCCAGTCGAAGTAGCCGCCGAAGTACGCCGCTTCGAAGACGATGCGCTGGCGGTCGGTGAGATCGGCGAGCGCGGCGTCGACGTCAGCGGCGGTGGTCCGGTTGCGCGGCGTCGTGCGATGGTAGACGAGGCTCACGTCCGGGATCTCGTGCCGGAGCGCGTCGAGGACGCCGCGCACGTTCGCTGACTGCGGCAGGACGGCCTCCACGAGGAGTTCGCCCTCCTCGACGATGACGCGCTCGACGCGGCCGCCGTGGTCGGCGACGGGACCGGCGATCGGCGGCTCGGTCGCGGTGATCTCGAAGCGGTGGCTGCCGTCGCTGTCGCCCATGTGCCGGGTCCGCTCGTACCGGGGGATGCGCTCGACTGCAGCCGCGAACTCGTCGGGGTCGAGGCCGTCGACCTCGACGTACTGGACGAACCGGCCGTCGGCGAGCGGGATGACGTGTTCGACGACGATGGTGGCGGTCGAGTCGCCGAGTGCGGCGAACGGCTCGGCGGCCGCGTGCGACCCCAGCCCCACTTCGACGACCTGCTCGCCGAGGAGCGCGTCCCTGCGCTCCATGGCGTTCACGGCGTGCCCGATGCAGTCGCCGAGTTCGGCGAGCACGGCGACCTCGCGGTCGTCGAACGCGTCCTCGCTCTTTGCGTACACGCAGACGGCACCGTACACCTGGTTCCGGTACGCGACGGGGACGGACGCTACCGCTCGGACGCCGGCGCGGCGCGCGGCCTCGGAGTCGAGTTCCGTCACGGACACCGTGCCGTTCCTGGCGGCCTCGGCGTGCAGCTCCGTCGGAGTGGCGGCGAGGAGGTCGTCGGGGTCGTCGAGGCCGGCCGACGCGCGAGTGGTGAGCCCGTCGCCGTGCTCGAACTCGCCGAACGCGGCGAACGCGAACGGCTCGGCGGCGGCGAGTCGCTCGACGACCGCGGTCTCGACCTCGTCGCGCGAGGTCGCGTGGACGAGCGCCCGGTTCACGCCACGGACGACGGAGTTGACGTGGTCGAGCCGGGCGAGTTCGCCGCGCTGGCGCTCGATCTCGCGCTCGCGCTCGACGCGCTCGGTGACGTCGTAGTAGAGTTCGACGCGGCCGCCGGCGTACCGGCCGTCCTCGATGGGCCGGCTCCAGTGCTCGAGCCAGCGCTCGTCGCGGCCGTCGTCGGGCGTGACCCGGAGCACGAACTGCTGGACGTACGAGTTGTCGTCGTAGGCCGCGAGCACGGCGTCGGCGAACCGGTCGGGGTCGCCGGTCGCGGGCGCGACGTGCTCGCGGACGACGGCGTGCTTGGCGTGGCCGACGATGTCGTCGCGGGTGACGCCGAAGAACGCCTCGAACGCGTCGTTAATCCAGACGACGTCGAAGTCGGCGTCGAGGACGACGACGCCGACGCCGACGACGCGGTCGAACACGTCCACGATGCTGGCGTCGAGATTCGGTGTGTCGTCGTCGGATTCGGTGTCCTCGCCGGATCGGTCGGCGCTGCAGCCGTCGTTCTCCCCCATGTGGATGACCCCCAAACCCGCGTACGTAGTTTATATGGAGAATCCATAAACCGGGCGGAGCGTACCGGTCGCCGGGGCCGTAAGATAAATCCCGGCCGGCGTGAGACAGCCGACATGATTCGCGTCGAGGGGCTGCGGAAGGAGTACGCGGGCTTCGAGGCGGTCGCCGGATCGACGTTCTCGGTGGAGCCCGGCGAGGTGTTCGGACTGGTCGGCCCGAACGGCGCGGGCAAGACGACGACGCTGAAGATGCTCGCGGGCCTCGTCGAGCCGAC
>CAZYYH010000223.1:0-3854 GCA_964651725.1 uncultured Halobacteriales archaeon
GGAGCGGATCTTGAGTCCGCCGCCGTTTCCGGGCTTGGCTACCCTCGCACGCAGTCGGGACGTAGGCCCCCGTACGGGTTCAAGGCTCCGGTTCTCGTTCCCGGCGCTCGTGATCGCGGCTCGGACCGGCAGATCGTCGAGCGTCGAGACGGCGCGTCCGCCGTACGGGTTCCCGCGACGAGACCGGAGGGACGGGCCGCCGCCGAACGCCTACCCGCCCTACTCCTGCTTCGTGACACGGGAGCCGTCGATACGTCGCCTGCGTTCCCGAGTAGTCGGGTGTTTGCATCGTATAGATAACGCAGTGCAAAGGTGTAGGTCGGTCTTGTGTACGAATAGTCGAAGGACAAACGCCGCGCGGCGGCGAAACGGTGTCTCGTGGACTCCGTCCTGAAAGGGCCCCGTGTGAGTCTCACACGGGGCAGAACGGCGTTCCGTACGTGCATCGTTCGCACGGCCGATGTCTCCATCACGGGCACAGAGAGGTAACAGGACGCCAACCGTCGAACGTGCCGCGTATGGTAGACGCCTACTGGAAGTATTCCCGTGGTTACGCGACGGGACTGAGGCCAGGAGTTCTCGAGTTTCTGACCATCGATTGACGGACGGTGAACACGGTCAGCGAAGGATCCACTTTCACGGACAGGTCCGCAAGGACTCACGTGACACTCGGTCCAACGTTCGATGGGGTTAAGCGGAGCGCGCCGGTACGCACTGGTGGGAGAGACACCCACTCCCACCCCATTCCCCACCTCCCTCTCCAACCTTCGTCCCCCGTTCCCTCGAGCGCGATATCGGGCCGTAGACCGCGGCATCGAACGTGAAGAGGAACGCTTCTATCGCCCCGTCACGGGCGCGACCCGGAACGGCTGTGAAGGGATGAAGCCACCGTGGCGACGTGAACCAGCGACGCGGAAGGATGCCAGAGGCCCGCCGGCAGACGGGTCTGCGGGACGGGGCTGGCGAGGTTGAACCCTGCCCGGGTCGTGCCACCGTAGTATCGGCACTCCCAACCAGGAGCTATGCAGAGCTGAATGCCGTGGCTGGCGACATTACGAGTCAGAACCGGTCGATCCCGAAGAGGTCACGGGGGAGGTCGCTGTCGCCGTCGATGGCGAGGTCGGCGAGAAGTTCGCCGACGGCACTGGAGAGCTTGAAGCCGTGACCGGAGAAGCCGGCGGCGAGCACGACCTGGGAGTGCTCGGGATGGAAGTCCACGACGAAATCCTCGTCCGGCGAGTTGGTGAACAGGCAGGTCTCCAGGCGCATCGTCGGACCGTCGGTGTCCGGGAAGTAGCGCTCCACGCACTCGCGGAGCACGCGCTCGTCGACCACCGACGGCTCCGCGACCGCGTCGGGGTCCACCGCTTCGCCCCGGTGGTTGTACTTCCCGATCTTGAAGCCAGGGACGCCGTATCGCGGGAAGCCGTAGAAGAAGCCCTCGGGGGAGTCCAGCCCGAACACGGGGAACGCGTCTGGGTCGAACCGGGCGGGGTCGGCGGGCTGGAACCAGCCGAGCACCTGGCGCTCCGGCTCCGCGACCCCCCGGAGTTCGGCGACGAGTTCGCGCGCCCACGCCCCGGCGGCGACGACGAGCCTGTCGGCAGTGTAGGTGTCCGTCTCCGTCTCGACGCGCACGCCGCCGTCCGGCGTCGACTCCCAGTCCACGACGGGTTCGCGGGCGCGGACGGTCGCGCCCTCGGCGTGCGCCGCCTCGACGTGCGCGACGACGCACTGCTCGCAGTGGAGGAAGCCGCCCTCGGGCTCCACGACCGCGCGGTAGTCGTCGGGCAGGTCGTAGCCCGGGTAGCGGTCGCCGAGTTCCGCTCCTGACACCACCTCGTGTGCGAGGTCGTGCTCGCGGCAGGACTCCAGCGCGCCCGCGACCTTCTCGCTGCCGGGCGGTCCCGCGATGACGCAGCCCGAGGTGTGCAGGAGGTCAGTCGGGTGGCCAGCGTCGAGGTCGCGCCAGTTGTCGTACGCGCGCTCCAGCAGCGGCACGTAGTCGGGATGCTCGTAGTACGCCTTCCGGATGATGCGCGTCACGCCGTGCGACGACCCGCGGGCGTGCGGCACGTCGAAGCGCTCCAGTCCGAGCACGTCCGCGCCCCGGCGCGCGAGGTGGTACGTCGCCGCACTCCCCATCGCACCGACGCCGACGACGATGGCGTCGTAGTCCTCCGTCATCGCTCGCCTCGGACTCCGCGCGCCGACGCCAAGAAGCTACCCGTCGCGCGGGAGTTCGCACGTCGTCCCGACCGCGAGGTCCGCCGCCTCGACGTGCGCCGCGAGGCAGCCATAGTTGCAGAACTGGCCGGTCTCGACGCGCTTGCCGCCCTCGCGTTCGGAGACGTAGACGGGGTCGTGGCGCGCCACGTCGCAGCCGCAGTAGGTGCAGGCCGTGGTCATACGTTACGCTCGGTCCGGAGCGCCTATCAGTGGTTCGCCTGCGGACGCCACCAGGCGGGTCAGTAGCAACGCCGCGGTTCAGTGGGAGTGGGCGTCGAGGTGGACTCCCCGGCAGTTGTCGCCCAGGCACAGCTCCACGGTGGCGTGGTCGGCCCCGAGCGCGTCGAGTTCGTCGTGAATCTCGTGCGTGACCGTCTCGGCCTCGTCGGCGCTGTCCACGGACGCGTGGATGTGGGTCGTCACGACCGTTATCTCGCTGCAGATCTGCCAGGAGTGGAAGTCGACGACGCGGTCCACGCCGTCGAGGTCGCGGAGGCACTCCCTGGCGTCGGGCCCCGAGACGGCGGACGTGTGCAGGAATATCTCGCCGCTGCCCTTCAGGAGTTTCAGCGCCGACCATACCACGATGCCCGCGATGAGCACTGCCGTGACGGGGTCCACGACCGCGACGCCGGTCACGTCCACGACGACGGTGGAGACGATGACCGCGACGGACGCGCCGGCGTCACCGACGAGGTGGTAGAACGCGCCCTTCTCGTTGAGGCTCAGGTCGTCTCCTTCCAACACGAACACCGACGCGACGTTGACGACGAGCCCCGCGCTCGCAAGCGCGAGCGTCGGCCCCGTCCCGACGGCGACCGGGTCGAGGAACCGGTGGTAGGACTCGTAGAGGATGAACCCGACCATCGGGAAGAGCAGCACGCCGTTGAGGAACGCCGACAGCGGTTCGAGCCGGTGGAGGCCGTACGACCACCGGTCGGACACCTCGTAGCGCTCCGCGAGCGCCGACGCCGCGAACGCCATCACGTACGCGAGCGCGTCGAACAGCATGTGGACCGCGTCGCTCAGCAGCGCGACGGAACCGAACAGCAGCCCGCCCGCGAACTCGGCGACGAAGCCGACTAGGTTGATGGACGCTACGACTGCGAGCTTGCGCGTGCTCGCGTCGCTGCCGCCGTGCGCGTGACCGTGTCCGTCGTGATCGTTACCTTCACCGCGACCGCGTCCGTCGCTCCCGCCGTGGTCGTCGCGCCCGTCGGCGCATCCGTCCGTCTCCGACATCGTGTGTCGGGAGAAACCCCCGATTTATTAATTCCACTGCTAATAGAGCGCGTAGAGGCGGCAGTCATTAACATAATTCCCGACGTGGGTTGTTAATCCGGGGCGGCATGGCCGCCAGTACACCCGGGCCGGCCGGCCCGCGCTCCCACGACCACTCCCCCATCGGCACGACGGTTCGAGGCGACGGGTGAAGAAAGTACGTCGGGCACCGATGGATTCACGCCGCTCTCGGCCTAACCTCCGCCCGGATGGACGACCACACCCGCGACCCGTCGGTCGCGCCGCCGCCCGAGGGGCAGACGCCCACCGGCTGGCGCGACGACGGCCGGTGGGAGCACGCCACGCTCCGCCGCGCCACCGTCCACGGCGTCCGGCTCTACAAC
>CAZYYH010000224.1:0-3844 GCA_964651725.1 uncultured Halobacteriales archaeon
GGTCCTCGCGCCGGAACACCGCGATGTCGTAGATGCGCTGGTTCCCCTTCACGCGATCCGTGCCCTGGAGCATCCCGTGGTTCGCCCGGATGACCGGCATCGCGCCACACGGCTCCTTCGTCACGAGCAGCCGGGTGTCCCCGACCCGTTCCAGATCGGCGATCTCGTCCGACTCGCCCAGTACGCGCTCGAACTCCGCGCGCCGCTCACCCGGATCGATGACGAACCGGATCAGTCCGTCTTCTATGAGTTCCTGCTCGGAGACCGCGAACGGCTCCTCCCACCTGTCGGTGAGATCGCTGACCACGCAGTCGGTCTCCAGCTCGATGTAGAGCTTCGCGCGGAGCATCTGCTACCTCGTTACGTCCCGGTGGTAATAGCGTTGATGGGCGGGAACGTTCCGTCGGGATTCGCGTCGGCCCGTCCCGGGTGACGCTACCGCTTCTCGCGCTGCTCGACCTTGTTCAACTCGATGAGCAGCCGGAAGATCGCCTTCACCAGATTCGCGTCCACGTCGAACGCCTCGGCGTACTCGCCCGCGCGCTCCATCACGCGCTCCTCCTGGACCTCGTCCGTGACGGGCAGTCCCTCCTCCGCTTTCACGCGCGCGATGGTGTCCGCGACGTACGTGCGGCGCGCGATGAGGTCCACGAGGTCGTGGTCGATCTCCTGAATCTCCTCGCGGAGTTCGTCGAGGCTCATGTCGTCGGGTCGTCTGGATTCCTCGGTCACAGTACGCTCGCCCCCTCGGTTCTGGTCGTCGTCGTCCACGTGGTTCCCGCCAGGTCGCGCCAGTCCGCGCGCACCGACTCGACGGCGGCGCGGTCGCCGACCGCGACGTAGCTCGGCCCGGTCCCGGAGAGCGACACGCCCGCCGCCCGGTCCATCGCGGTGACAGCGGGCGCGGTCGGCCGGTCGAGCGCGGCGCAGAACGCCAGCCCGTTCACCGTCATCGCGGTCGCGTACCGGCCGGCGAGCGCGAGTTCCTCCGCGAGCGTCGCCATCGGCGCGACCCGCCGGCACCGCTCGGCGTCGGCGTCCGCGGAGAGCGCGCGCTCCGGCGGCGTCCACACCGCCACGTCCCAGTCCACATCGTCGCGGAGCACGAGCGCGTCGCGCTCGTTGTCGGTCACGGTGAGGCCGCCGAGCATGCTCGCGCTCGCGTCGTCGAACGCGCCCGTCACCGTCACGCCGACGTCCCGGGCGGCCGCGACGCCGACGCGCGCCGCGTCCTCCCGCGTCACGTCCTCCACGGCGTCGAGCGCGTCGAGCGTCGCCAGCACCGTCGCGTTCGCCGCCGCGCTCGAACTCTTCAGCCCGGACGCCATCGGGAGGTCGGCGTCCGTCCGGACGGTGCCGCCGAGCGCCCCGTCGGCGTACTCCTCGACGACGCGCTCCACGCACCGCTCCACGAGCCGGGTGTCCGCGTCCGGCTGGCCCGCGACCTCGCCGCGCACCCCGTCGGCGTCCGCGTCCAGCGCGACCTCCGCCGTCACGCACCGGTCGATGGCGAACGCCGATCCCGTGCCCGTGGCGAGCGCGTTCAGTACCGTCCCCGCACCCGGGGCCTCCGCACTACCCTTCATCGACTATCGTCTCGTTCGGGTCGTAGTTGCTCGCCGTCCCTACTTACGGTTGGTGGTCGTGGCAGGTTCCGGCAGTTCGGTTGAACGTCGAAGGATTCGACTACTGGCGTCGGCGCGCGGGTCGCGGGTCCGACCGGAGGGAGGGCCGCGACCTCGCGCGAGGGACGAGGCGCGCGGGAGCGAAGCGACCAAGCGCCGAGTCTGCTGGGGTGGACGTGGTGCGGTCTATCGGTGGCCCAGGTTTAGCTAGCGTAACCCCGGTTGAGCATCACTGCGATGTCGTCGGCGACGTGAACGGGCTAGCTGTTGTTTCCAAACATGAGGACCGCACCACGCCCTCCCGAGCCGGCTGCGGTGCTCGTTCCGCTCCCTCCGGTCGCTCCACTGTGCTGCTCGTCCCTCGCGCGGTCACTCACTTCGTTCGCTCCTCGCGCGCCAGCAACCGCGAAGAACACCGCTAATCTACACGAGAGCGTCCACCGAAGTCAAAACCTCTTTGACTCGGCACGGCCGAGAGGGCGTATGTTGGTCACCGTCTCCGGCCCGCCGGGCGTCGGCAAGAGCACGCTCGCCGCCGGCCTCGCGGAGCGCTTCGGGTTCGAGCACGTGAGCGGCGGCGACATCTTCCGGGCGCTGGCCGACGAGCGCGGCATGACGCTCGCCGAGTTCAACGAACTCGCGGAGGAGGAGGACGAGATAGACCGCGATCTCGACCGCCGGCTGCGCGAGACGGCGCGCGACCGCGACGACCTCGTACTGGAGTCGCGGCTGGCAGGCTGGATGGCCGGCGAGTACGCCGACCTGAGGGTGTGGCTCGACGCGCCGCTCTCCGTGCGCGCCGAGCGCATCGCGGACCGCGAGGGCAAGTCCGTCGCCGAGGCGCGCGTGGAGACCGTGGGGCGCGAGCGAAGCGAGTCGGAGCGCTACCGCGAGTACTACGGCATCGAGTTCGACGACCGCTCCATCTACGACCTCGACGTGAACACGGCGCGCTGGAGCGCGGCGGACGTGCTCGGCGTCGTCGCCACGGCGGTCGAACGCTACGACCCGGCCGCCGACGAGGGCGCGTTCCCCGTCGAGGGCGTGCGCTACGAGTTCTAAGATGCTCCGCGACCCGCCCGACGAGCGCGACCCGGCCGACCTCCTCGCCTTCGGCGTCGTGAACCTCGACAAGCCGCCGGGGCCGTCGGCGCACGAGGTGTCGGCGTGGGTGCGCGAGATGGCGGGCGTGGCGAAGGCGGCGCACGCCGGGACGCTCGACCCGAAGGTCACGGGCTGTCTCCCCGTGCTGACGGGCACTGCCACGCGGCTGGCGATGGCGCTCCAGGACTCCGCGAAGGAGTACGTCGCCGTGCTCGAACTCCACGCCGACCCGCCCGCCGATCTGGACACGGTCGTCGCGGAGTTCGAGGGACCGCTCTACCAGAAGCCGCCACGGAAGAGCGCAGTGTCGCGGACGCTCCGCGTGCGGGAGATCTACGACCTCGACGTGCTGGAGCAGCGGGGTCGGCAGGCGCTGCTCCGCGTTCGCTGCGAGAGCGGGACGTACGTCCGGAAGCTCTGTCACGACCTCGGACTGGCGCTCGGCACCGGCGCGCACATGGGCGACCTTCGGCGGACGACGATGGAGCCGTTCGACGACATCGGCCTCGTCACGCTCCACGGCCTCGCGGACGCCCTCGCGGAGTGGCGGGAGGAGGGCGACGAGGACTGGTTCCGCGAGGTCGTCTCGCCCGGGGAGCGCGCCGTCGAGCATCTCCCCGCGATCACCGTCGCGCCGAGCGCCGCGCGCGAGATCGCAGAGGGCGCGCAGGTGTACGCACCGGGCGTGCTGGACGCGGACGACGCGGCGCCGGACGCGCTCGTCGCGTGCTACACGCCCGACGGCTCCGCGGTCTGTCTCGGTCGGCTCGTCGGTGATCCGGCGGCCGACCGGGGTGAGGTGGTGCGCCTGGAGCGCGTTCTGGTGTAGCTCGTCGGTCGGAATCCGGGAAGCCGGCCGACGAACGGACGGGAGTCCAGTCACTCCTGCAGCCGGTCGTACGCCCGGTTCAGGCGCTTGAACGCGTCCTCGTCGCCGCCGCGGTCGGGATGCAGGTGCTTGGCGCGCTCGCGGTACGCCGCCCTGACCTCCGCGCGGCTCGCGCCCGGCTCCAGCCCGAGGACCGAAAGCGCCTCGTCGCGCGTCGGGCCGACGCGCTCGCCCTGGGGCGCGTACCGGCCGCGTGCGCTCGCGCCGCCGTCCGCGGCGCTGCCGC
>CAZYYH010000225.1:0-3843 GCA_964651725.1 uncultured Halobacteriales archaeon
AGGGCGTGCAGACGACGCTCGCGGCGACGATACTCGCGGCGGCGGTGCTCGCGGGCGCGGACGCGACGCTGGCGCTCGCGGCGACGGCGGCGTTCGCGTTCCTGATGGTGTCCACGGTCGAGTACCCGGACCTCTACGCGCGGGACGCGCTGGCAATGGGCGTCGTGCAGGCGGGCGCGGTGCTCGCGCCGGGGGCGTTCGACGCGGTCCTCCCGAAGCTGCTGCTCGTCGCCGCGCTCGCGTACCTCCTGCTCGCGCCCCGGTTCTACTGGCGCTGAAAGGGAAACGCTCTTACGAACACCGCGGGTACTCGCGGGTATGAGCGACGGGGACGAGGAACCGGCCGAGGAGACGGACGCGTCGGGCGACGAGGACCTCCCCGAGGTCGGCTTCGGCGAGCGGCTGGACGCCGCGGAGGCGGACCTGGCGGCGGCGGAGACCGAGTCGGACCTGGATGCGGTGGAAGCCGAACTCGACGCCATCGCGGAGGACCTGGAGGCTGCGGACCTCCCGGAGCCGGACGACGAGGACGAGGAGGACCCGGCCGAGGAGTTCGAATCGCGGCTCTCGGACCTCCGCGATCAGCTCGAGGAGCAGCGTGGCCCCTACGCCGAGGACGTGGTCGCGGAGGTAGAGGACGTCGGGTCGGAGATCGCGGACACGCGGTGGACGGAGACGGGCGAGACCGAACTCGTGAACGTCGTGGACGCGTTCGCGGAGACGGTAGCGCGGACGCTCGACGTGGACGTCGAGGTCCGGACGGAGGACACGGACGCGCTCGCGGCGACGCTAGACGACGTGGCGGACGCGGTGGCGTCCGCGGGTCTCGACCCCGACGAGGACGCCGACACCGTCGCCGACCTCGTGGCGGCGGCGGACGACCTCGTGGCGGGCGTCGAGGACGCCGAGGCGTGGGACGATCTCTCGGTGCGCGAGAAGCTCCAGGCGGAGGGGTTCTACGACGTGCTCGGCCAGAAGCACAAGGACTACCCGCCGGAGCTGAGCGCGCTCAAGGAGTGGGAGCAGCGCGACGAGGGCGAGATGATCCTGCTCGCGCTCGACCATCTCGGGGACTCCGGGTTCATGGAGGGCCACTGCCTCGACGCGCTGGAGCGCACGGGCCACCCGGCGGCGTTCGACGAGATGGAGCGTCGCGCGGGCAAGCGCGACAAGGACGCCGTCACCATCCTCGGGAAGATCGGCGACGAGCGCGCGCTCGACACCATCCTGGAGTACGTGGACGCGGACTCCGACCGCCGGCTCCAGTCCGTGACGCTCCGCGCGCTCGGCGAGATCGGGAGCGAGGAGGCGACGCAGGCGGTGGCGAACAAGCTCGTCTCGGAGAGCGAGACGGTGCGGAGCCAGGCGGCGCGCACGCTCGGCCTCATCGGCGACGCGCGCGCGGTCGAGCCGCTCTCGGTGATGCTCGACGAGGACGACTCCGGGACGGTGCGCGCGAGCGCGGCGTGGGCGCTCGTCCAGATCGGGACGCAGTCCGCGCTCGAAGCGGCCGCGGAGTACGCGGACGACCGCTCGTATCTCGTCGAGGCGGAGGCGGCGGCCGCGGAGCGCGCGCTCGCCTCGGCTCCCTCGGCTTAGCCGAGCATCGTCGCCACGAACTCGAGCGCGAACGCGAGCGAGACGAGGAGCGCGCCGGAGCGCCCGAGCCACGTGTACTGTCCGAGTTCCGTCGGCGAGATGTCGAGCGAGTAGCTGTCGAACTCGGGTTCGTACTCGACGTAGCTTGGCTGCTGGAAGAACTCCGCGAACAGCAGGACGCCGCCGAGCGCGCCGACGGCGTAGCCGGCGAGTCGGAGCGACGTGACGTACTCGACCATACCGGCTTCGCTCGCCGCTGGAGCAAAAACCCTCCGCACGAAGATTTAAATCCGAGAGGGCGGCGAAGGCTGCCCGTGCCCTCCCGCTCCGCCCTGCTCGCGCTCGCTCTCCTCGTCGCCACCGTCGCGGCTGCCGGACCGACGGCCGGCCAGGCGACCGCCTGGGAGCGACCGAGCGTCGTCGCGGTCTACCCGAATCCCGTCCTCGACGGCGACCGCGGAGAGTTCGTCGTCGTCCGGTTCCCGGAGCCGACGGGCCTCGCGGAGTGGACGCTCGCCGACGGCGAGGCGAACGCGTCGCTCCCGAACCGAACCGTCTCGGGACGCGTCGCGTTCGCTGCCGAGCCCGCGGCCGTCCGCAACATCACGCCCCATCCCGTCCTCGCGCTCGACGCCGACCTCGAACTGGCGAACGGTGGGGAGCGCATCGAACTCCGGCGAAGGGGAGTCGTCGTGGACGCCGTCACGTACGAGAACGCTCCGGAGGCGGAACGCTGGACGCCGGACGGCTGGCGGCCGCTCGGCGCGACCGACCTCGCGCCGGCCGCCGTCCGCGACGCGAGCGTCCGCGCGTTCGCACTCCCGGACGCCGCGCGCTCTCCCGTCCGCGCACTCCGGCCCGCCGACCGCCGCCTCCTGCTCGCCGGCTACACGTTCACGTCCGAGCGCGCCGCGGACGCGCTAGTCGCAGCCGCCGACCGCGGCGTCGACGTGCGCGTGCTCGTGGAGGGCGGCCCGGTCGGCGGCACGACGGCACGCGAAGCCCGGCTGCTCGACCGCCTCGCCCGCGCGGGCGTCGCCGTCCGCGTCGTCGCCGGCCCGTACGCCCGCTATCAGTTCCACCACTCGAAGTACGCCGTCGTGGACGACCGCGCGCTCGTCACGACGGAGAACTGGAAGCCGTCGGGCACCGGCGGCCACGCCAACCGCGGCTGGGGCGTCGTCGTCCGCGACGCCGCGCTCGCGGACCGCCTCGCCCGCCTGTTCCGCGCCGACGCCGGGTGGCGCGCGGCCGTCGAGTGGCGACGCTACCGCGCGAACCGCTCCTTCGAGTCCGCGAACGCTTCGAACGGGTCGTTTCCCCGGCGGTTCCGTCCGCGGACCGTCGAAGCGGACAACGTCCGACTCGTCGTCGCGCCCGACAACGCCGAATCCGAGGTCGCGTCGCTCGTCCGGTCCGCGAACCGCTCGATTCGCGTCGAGCAGATGAGCATAGAGCCGGGGTCGCCGTTCCTCCGCGCCGCGATCGCCGCCGCCCGGCGTGGCGTCCGCGTCCGCATTCTGCTCTCCGGCGCGTGGTACGTCCGGGAGGACAACCGGAAGCTCGTGAACCGGCTGGACAACCTCTCCGCCAGAGAGGGTCTGGCGCTTGACGCGAAGCTGATAGAGCCGCGGTCGCGCTTCGAGAAGGTGCACGCCAAGGGCGTCGTCGTGGACGAGCAGCGCGTGTACGTCGGGAGCCTCAACTGGAACAACCACTCCGCGCGCGAGAACCGGGAGATCGGGGTGATACTGGAGGGCGACGAGGTGGGTCGGTACTACGCCCGAGTGTTCCGGGCGGACTGGCGCGGCGGAGCGTGGCGGGTCACCGCCGGTGTACTCGGGGCGCTCGCCATCACCGTCGCTGGCGCAATCGCGTACGCGAGAACGGAGGTGCGCTTTACCGACTAGGGCGCGGTCGAACTACCGAGTTCCTCGTCGATCTCGGCGTCGGCCATCTTCTCGACGAGAGCGTCCAGCACTTCCTCGCGCATGCCCTGGACGAACTTGATGGAGCCGACGACGAGGTGGCCGCCGCCGGAGACGCCGCCGCCCGTAATCTCGTCGTTGAGTTCCTCGACCATGTTCGGGATGTCGAGGCGGACGCCGTCGGAGCGGAGCACGGCGAAGTCCGGGCCGTAGCCGACGGTGATGACGGGCTCCTGGGTCTCCTCGACCTTCCGGTCGTGGATCTCGCCGGTGGTCTTGCCGGGCGCGGGGTACGTGAACCGGTGGGCGTGGTTCT
>CAZYYH010000226.1:0-3820 GCA_964651725.1 uncultured Halobacteriales archaeon
ACGCTCGGCACCTCCTACGGCGCGTGGGTGCAGAACGCGCTGGCGACCCAGGACCCCGACGGTCTCGCGGCGATGTTCGTGAACATGGGCGCGGCGAACGGCCGGAAAGCGACGTTCCGGCACAACGGCGCGTTCGAGCTGCGGTGGCTCTGCTGGGCGTACACGCTCGGCGCGGGCTTCGCCCACGAGTCCCTGGCGGACCCAGAGGTCCAGCAGCTGTTCGCGGACACGGACGTACGCGAGGTGCTGGCCGACTGGCCGCCCCGGCGCGGCGAGACGGTGCTCCGGCACCTGCCCGAGTACGAGGAGTGGGCGTTCGACGTGATGGAGTCCGGGAGCGCCGCCGAGGACCTCTGGACGAACCCCGGGATCAACTTCGAGGCCCACTACGAGGCGAGCGCGGACGTGCCGACGGTGTACTCGGGCGGCTGGTACGACTCCTACACGAAGGCGACCTGCGACAACTTCGAGGCGCTCGCCGACCTGAAGGACAGCGACCACTACCTGCTCGTGGGACCGTGGACCCACCTCGCGCGGCTCCCCGGCCTCCACGACCACAGCGACGCACTGCTCTACCCCCGGCCGTCGTGGGAGGTGCCCGTCTCCGGCGATCTCGCGTTCGGCGAGGCGGCCGTCCGGAACTACCGCGAGACCAGGCTCCGCTTCTTCGACCACTACCTCAAGGGTGCGGACACCTGGGACGAGCCGACCGTCCAGTACTTCGGCATGGGGACGGGCGACGGCCACCGTACCGACGGCGGGGAGTTGTTCCACGGCGGCGAGTGGCACGAGGCGGCGGAGTGGCCGCCCGAGGGGACGGAGTGGACGCACTTCTTCGCGCACGGCGACGGCACGCTCTCGACCGAGGAGCCGACCGCCGACGAGTCAGCCACCAGCTACGAGTTCGACCCGACCGACCCCGTGCCCACGATCGGCGGGAACTGCTCGTCGTACATCACCTACGAGCAGCGCGACGAGCCGGTCACCGCCTACCCCCTGGGCGACCGGCTGCTGGAGAACGTCACGGGCTGGGGCGGGTTCGACCAGCGGACCGACGCCGACACGTTCGGCGCGGAGCCGCCGTACGGCCCGCTCGCCGACCGCGACGACGTGCTCGCGTTCAGGACGCCGCCCCTGGAGGAACCGGTTCGCATCGCCGGCCCGATCCGCGTCCGCGTCTACGGCGAGACCGACGCCGCCGACACCGACTTCACCGCGAAGCTGATCGACGAGCACCCGCCCAGCGACGAGCACTCCGACGGCTACGCGCTCAACCTCTCCGACGCCATCTGTCGCGGGCGGTATCGCGGCTACCGCGAGACCCCGGACCCCGTCGAGCCGGGAGCCGTCCACGAGTACTACATGGAGCCGTACCCGACCGCGAACACCTTCCGGGAGGGCCACCGCATCCGGCTCGACGTGTCCTCCTCGAACTTCCCGCGCTTCGACGTGAACCACAACACCGGCGGCCCGCTGTTCGGTGGCGACGACTACGAAGTGGCGACGAACGCGGTGCATCACTCCAGCGAGCATCCGACGCACGTCGAGTTGCCCGTGCAGCCCGCGGAGTAGCGTCGAGTGGAGCAGTGGGAGGAGAATCGCCATCGAACGGTGGCGGAGATGTTCGATCGGTGGGCGGCCGACACGCTACTTATAAATGACTTAAAGCTTACATTTTATTACATTCTATTACACCCTATTACATTATATTACGTTTATAAGTTTTATAGGGGCGGTGCCGGAAGCCACGACCCCTTCGAAATCCCACCCCGCCGGATGGTCAGACAGCCGTCGCCGTCATCTAACCGTCTACTCTGAACTACCTCCACGACAGGCACTGTTCGGAGTAGACGGTCAGCCACTACCGATTGCCGGCCGACTATCCCCCGTCCTGGCGGACTTCGAAAGGGCGAGGGCTTTCGGGGACTACGGTGTCCGTTCCAGTCCAGCCGACCACGCAATCTGAACGGTGCCTCCACGACGCCGGCAAAGCTTTATATCACCGCGCAACCCGTTTTCCTGTCTATGCGTGTGACTGACGAACAGTCGGTCAATCGGCCGCCTCGGGCGCTCGACGGGGACTCCGGGGGAGCATGAAGCCGGCTCCGTTCGAGTACCACAGCCCGGCGACCGTCGAGGAGGCGACGGAACTGCTGGCGGACCTGCCGGAGGCGGAGGTGCTGGCGGGCAACCAGTCGCTCGGCATCGTGATGGCGAACCGGCTGGCGACCCCGGACCACCTGGTGGACGTGAACGGCCTCGACGACCTGTCGTACGTCGAGGTGACCGAGGAGGAGGTAGCGGTCGGGGCGACGACCCGCCACCGCGACGTGGAGCGGTCGGAGGCGCTCGCGGACGCGCTGCCGCTCCTGCCGGAGTCGGCGAAGCACATCGCCGGCCCCGTCGTCCGGAACCGGGGGACGCTCGGCGGCAGCATCGCGGAGGCCGACCCCGCCGGCAACTACCCGTGCGTCGCGGTGGCGCTCGACGCCGACCTCTACCTCGTCTCCGCGGACGGCGAGCGCACGGTCCCCGCACGCGAGTTCTTCGTCGCGTACATGTTCACCGACCTCGGCGATGACGAACTCGTCCGGAGCATCTCCGTCTCGCGCGACCCGTTCCCGCCGGAGCGCACCGGGATGGCGTTCGTCGTGCAGAAGCCCGCGCCGCAGACGTGGCCGACGATCAGCGCCGCCGCCGCGGTGCGGGTAGACGACCCGACCGCCGACGAGCCGACCGTCGAGGAGGCGCGGCTCGCGCTGGCGAACGCCGCCGACGTGCCGCTCCACGTCCCCGACGCCGAGGCGGCGGTCGAGGGCGGGCCGCTCACCGACGACGCGCTCGACGCCGCCGCGAACGCCGCGATGGACGCGGCCCGGCCGCAGGGCGAGTTCCACGCCGACGAGGAGTACAAGCGGGAACTCGCGGGCGAGTACGCCCGTCGCTCCCTCCGAACTGCACGCGACCGCGCTATCGAATCATGATGGAGTTCAGTGGCGAGTTCACGTCCGACCACGACGCAGAGGAGCTGTGGAGCTACTTCACCGATCCCGACGTGCTACGGGAGTGCGCGCCGGGCTGCGAGTCGATGACGCTGGTGTCGCCGTCGCGGCTCGACGCGACGCTCGCGGTCGGCGTCGGGAGCGTGAAGCCCTCCTTCGACGTGACCGCGACCGTCACGGAGTACGACCGGCCGAACCGGCTCGGCCTGGAGGCGACCGGCGAGGCCAGCCGCAACTCCTTCTCCGTCACCGCCCTCCTCGAACTCGCGGAGAACGGCGACGGCACGACCACCGCCTCGTGGGAGGCGGCCGCGAACGTCTCCGGCCTCGTCGCTAGCATGGGCGAGCGCGCGCTCGGCAGCGTCTCCGGGAAGCTCGTCAACGACTTCTTCGAGGACCTGGAGGCGCTCGTCGAGGAGGGCGCGCCCGCGGAGTCGAAGCTCCGCCCCGCCGAGGACGACCCTGAGGTGGACGCCGACGAGGTCACCGGTGACGGCCCAGACTGACCGATCCCTGTTCTGTCGAAGCTTACCTGCCGGTCTTTGGAGGGACCGGCCTACCGACGGCGAGTGCAGGCGGGCCAACCGACCCGGGGTGGGACTTCGGAAGGGGCCGGCCGGTCGCCGAACCCGGGCGACGCAAGCACCGCAGGCGAGCGAAGCGAGCCGAGGCGCGCAGCGAGCCCCGGGAGGCGACCGGCCGGGGGCTTCCGGACTCAGCGTTGACGGTCCCACTGGTACCAGTCCAACAACAGCCAAACCCTCGTTCAGCCCGTCTAAAGCACCTCAGCCCAAAGCTTAATCCGCCCCGAGAGAGAC
>CAZYYH010000227.1:0-3810 GCA_964651725.1 uncultured Halobacteriales archaeon
ACCTCGCCGAAGACGGCGTGCTTGCCGTCGAGGTGCGGGGTGGCGTCGAGCGTGATGAAGAACTGGGAGCCGTTCGTGTTCGGGCCGCGGTTCGCCATCGACACGACGCCCGGGCCGTCGTGCGTGAGGTCGTCGTGGAACTCGTCGTCGAACGTGTAGCCCGGGCCGCCCGTGCCGTCGCCCTTCGGGTCGCCGGTCTGGATCATGAACTCCTCGATGACGCGATGGAAGGGCACGTCGTCGTAGAGCGGTTCGCCCTCGACCGTCTCGCCGGACGCGGGATCCTCCCACTCGGTCTCGCCGGTGGCGAGTCCGACGAAGTTCTCGACGGTGTTCGGCACCTTCTCCGGGTAGAGTTCGATCTCGACGTCGCCCTCGCTGGTGTGGAGCGTCGCGGTCAGGTCGCTCATGCTCGAACCGAGGGGTTGCCGCCGGAAAACACTGCCGAAGGAGCCGCGGGGTCATCGCTACTACCGCCCGGTCACGTACAGCATCGGGCCGACGACGACCAGCGCGAGGCCGAGGAACTTGTAGTGAATCGGTGCGAGCTGACTCGGCGTCAGGAGGAAGACGAGGCCGAACACGGCGAGATTCAGCGACAGTACCTTCCGCGATTTCAGCGGCAGGACCCCGAGCACCGACAGGAGGAACACGACGAGCAGAGCCTGCCCGACGTTGTACGGGAGCAGGAAGTCGTCGATGAGGGGTAGCGGTGCGAGCGTCATCGTCCGACATTCGGCCCGATTCGTCCTTTAACCTTCCGGGATGGATTCGACCGATGCGGCGCGAACTGGCGGTCAGCGCGACGGCCCGCCGAGGTCGAGCGGCCGGATCCACCAGTACCAGACCGCGACGACGGCGAGGCCGTAGCCGCCGACCCAGACGGCGTCTGCGGCGAGTTCGAACCCGGCTCGTGCCAGCCAGTAGTGGAGGACGCCTGGAACGACGACGCCGACGGCGGCGACGGCGAGGAGCAGTCGCCACGAGGGGAGGTCGGGTCCGGTCCGTGCCGATGCGTCGGCCATGCCCGGGGTACGGCGTCGAAGCCCCTGAATCGCCCGGTCGGGCTACGCGATGTCCCAGCGGTCGGCGGTGACGCCGTCGACGCCGGCGTCGCGGAGTTCCTGCACGTCCTCGGGGGTGCGCGCGGCCTTCCACGCGACGACGCGGAGGCCGGCGGCGTGCGCGACGTCCACGACGTCGGTGTCCACGCAGAGGTCGAAGTGGGGGTGGACGTACTCGCAGTCCAGCGACAGGGCGCGCGCGAGGTTGGCGAGCGGTGCGTCCTCGAACAGGAGTCCGGCGGGAACGTCCCAGCCGGACGCGGCGACCTCGTCGAGGGCCTCCGGCAGGAACGAGGAGACCTGGACGGTCACGTCGCGGTCGGCGACGTGCTCGCGAACGTCCGCGACGAGTCCGGTCTCCTTGAGTTCGAGCTGGGCGGTGACCTCGGACGGGATCACGGCGAGCGCGTCGTCGAGGCGGGGGATGGATTCGCCCGAGGCCTCTACTTCGAGGTCGCACAGCTCCGCCCAGTCGAGGTCGGCGACCGCGCCGGTGCCGTCGGTGACGCGGTCGACGGTCTCGTCGTGGAACACGACGAGTTCGCCGGACGCGCACCGCCGCACGTCGAGTTCGACGGTGTCGAGGTACTGGACGGACTGTTCGACGGCGTAGAGGGTGTTCTCGGGGTACTGTTCGCCGCAGCCACGATGCCCGATGAGCCGCATCTACGGGTCAGCGTGCACTCCCGTAGTATGAACGTGGTGGTTCCGGCGAGCCACCGTTGCGGTCGGCGTCGTGCCGGCCGCCCCGACCCGTCAGTCCGACGCGCCAGTCTCGACGCCGGACTCGAACGGGAGCGTGCGTTCCGCGGCCGTGAGGTCCGACGGGTGGTTCACCTCGACGTGCCATCGCTCCGGCACGGTCACGGCCTTCGTCGGGATCTCCGTGTAGACGTGCGGGTACCAGTCGTCGGCGCGCTCTCGAAGCACCGCCGCGGCCTCGTCGACGCGGTGCGCGTCGAGCACCCCGATACCCGCGTGGCGGTTCCCGGGAACCATCCCGTAGTCGACGACCGAGCCGTCGCGCGCGGTACGGATGGCGGTGTGCTCGGTCTGCATGCCTGGGAGACAGCCGACAACGCTCCAGCCGTCGCTCGCGGCTTCGTGAGCCTCGACGAGGTCGGCGACGACGCGCTCCGCGACGACGACGTCGCCGTTCAGCACGAGCACGTCGTCGTCGACCTCGCCGAGCGCGAGGTACAGCGACGCCGCGTTCTCGTACTCCGCCCACTCCTCGAACACCACGACGTCCGCGGGGTCCGCGCGCTCGCGGACGTTCTCCGAGCAGTAGCCGAGCACGAGCGTCACGTCGTCCACGTATTCGGAGACGGCGTCGAGCTGGCGGTCGTAGAGCGTGCGCCCGGCGATCTCCACGAACGCCTTCGGCACGCGCTCCGTGTACTCGGAGAGCCGGCTCCCCTCGCCCGCCGCGAGGATCACTGCGCGCACGCCACCACCTCCCGGGCGGCGCGCTCGCCCGCCCGACCGTCCATCGGCACCCCGAGGTCAGCCACGAACTCGCTGCACCGGCTCGCCTCCGCCTCGTCGTAGCCGTCGCGGTAGAGTCGGTCGACGGTCGCGGTGTCGAACTCCGAGACGGGGGTGACGTGGCCGATCTCGGGCACCGTCGTCTCGGAGTCGGCGACGTCCGTGAGCTGGACGAGCGGTCGGCCCGTGTGGAGCCACTCGACGACCAGACCCGAGCAGTCCGAGACGAGCACGTCGGCCTCGCGCATGCTCTCTCGCGGCGTTTCGCGCTCGTCGAACGTGACGTTCGGCATGTCCGCGATGCGCTCGCGGCACCGCTCGGTCACCGACCGCGCCGGCTCCAGCCGGCGGTCGTGCGGGTGCGGACGGAACATCAGGTAGTAGTCGGAGTCCTCGAACGCGTCCAGTACCGCCTCCGCGGTCGCGCAGTACGACCCGCCGCCGAACCGGTGGTTCGTCGGCGCGTACAGCACCCGGCTCTCGCGCGGCGCGTCCGACGCCACGAGGCCGTCCGCCTCCGGGACGCCGACCACGCTCACGCGCGTCTCCTCGCCGAGGCCGGCGCGGTAGCGCCGCGCCCATCGCTCGCCGGGCGCGAACGCCGCTGCCACCCGCCCCTCGATAGCTCGCACCGTCTCCACCGCCTCGCCGCGACCCACCGACGCGCCGTGACGCACGTGTACCAGCGGGTACTTCTCGTAGAAATCGACCTCGTCCAGCCGGAACCTGGTGTTGTACACCACCACCTCCGGGTCGACCGCCCGCACGTTCGCGTCGACGTCCCGTGGCTCCGCCACCTCGATCTCCCGGATGGCGTCCGTACACCTCCGGGTCTCGGGCTGGAGCGGGACGTACGCCGACGCCGTGCCCACGTGCTCGTCGATGGCCTCGAACGTCTTCCGCATGAACGCGTTCTCGATCGCGTAAAGTACCTGAACCATGTAACCCCCTCCGGGACCGCCGGGTCCGCCGGAACTGCCAGGCCCGGCGAGCCGGGCCGTCCCCATGGAAACCGCCGTCCGCTACTGTACGGCGGCGTCCGGCTTAACAGTACCGGGAAACCGCCCGAAAGCAGCAGGAACGCGCCGCTTCCTGCACGATTCTCCATCCCGTTTCCAGACGCGCTATCCGTCGTTCTCATCGCCGGCGCTTCCCTCGCCGTCCTCCGCCGCGAGCAGCGCGTGTATCTCCGACCCGTCGAGGAGGTCCACGAGGTCCTCGCCCTCCCGGTACGCCGCCCACTCCTCCTCGTCGAGGA
>CAZYYH010000228.1:0-3807 GCA_964651725.1 uncultured Halobacteriales archaeon
CGGCGAGGTCGCCGAGGTCGAACTCGGTGTTGCGGTAGGCCTCGCGGCCGAAGGCGAGGACGGCGTTCGGCCCGACGATGACCTTGCCGTCCGCCCGGCGCGTGAAGTGGACGCCGAGGAAGGGGAGTTCGGGGTCGGGCGCGGGGTAGATCATCGACCGGCAGAGGTCGCGCCGGCCCGGCACGACCTCGTAGTACTCGCCGCGGAACGGGACGATGCGGTGGCCGTCGTCGATGCCGAGTTCGGCGGCGAGCCGGTCGGCTTGGAGGCCGGCGGCGTTCACCAGGTAGTCCGCGGCCACGTCGCCCTTGTCGGCGTGGACGCGGAGGCCGCCCGCCGTCCGGGACGCTCCCTCGACCTCGTAGCCGAGGTGGAGGTCGACGCCGGCGTCGCGGGCGTCCGCGGCGAGCGCGTACACGTACGCCTGCGAGTCGACGGACGCCGCCTCCGGGCAGAACAGCGCGGCCTGGCCGGCGGCGTGCGGCTCGCGCTCGCGGAGGCCGTCGCCGTCCAGCAGCTCCACGTCGACGCCGTTCGCGTCCGCGTTGTCCGCGAGGTCGTGGAGCCGCGCCTCCTCCGCGTCGGACACCGCGGCGACGACGACGCCCACCTCGTCGAGCGGGACGCCGTGCTCGCGGCAGAACGCCTTCATCCGGCGCGTCCCCTCGGTGGCGAAGCGCGCCTTCCGCGACCCCGGCGGGTAGTTGAAGCCGGGGTGGAGCACGCCCGAGTTCCGGCCGCTCTGGTGGGCGGCCAGGTGGTACTCCTTCTCCAGCACCGCGACCGCCAGTCCGGCGTCGGCGAGGTGGCGGGCGACGGAGAGGCCGACGCAGCCCCCGCCAACCACCGCAACGTCGTAGTCGGTCACGCCCGGAACGTTCGGCCGAGGGTCGATGAAGCCTTCGGATGGCCGTCGTCCCACCTCAGGCTTGTAAGCGTTAGCGCCGTATTCGACGGTGGGACGGCCGGTCCGTTCGACTCACGATGTCAAGCGAAGATCAGCCCAGCCGCGAACTCGGCGTCCTGGAAGCGACGTCGATAGGTCTCGGGACGATGATCGGCGGCGGCATCTTCATACTGCCGAGCATCGCCGCCGCCGAGGCAGGCCCCGCGAGCATGGTGTCCTTCGCCATCGGTGGCGGCATCTCGCTGCTCGCCGCGCTCTCGCACGCCGAAATCGCCACGGACATGCAGGGCTCGGAGGGCGGCGGGTTCGAGTACGTCCACCGCGCGCTCGGACCGCTCCTCGGCAGCGTCGTCGGCTGGGGGATGTGGGCGGGGCTGGTCTTCGCCACCGCGTTCTACGCGGTCGGGTTCGCACGGTATCTCACGTTCTTCGCCGGCGACCTGCCGATCCCGGTGCTTGCGACGGCGCTCGCGGTCGCGCTCACCGCGCTCAACTACTACGGGGCGGCGGAGGCCGGCTGGCTCCAGGACGCCATCGTCGCCACGCTGCTCGTGCTCGTCGTCGCGTTCGTCGCCACGGGCGTCCCGAACGTGAGCCGGGAGACGCTCGCGCCGCTCAACCCCAACGGCTGGGGTGCGGTCGTGGCCACCACCGGCACGGTCTACGTGACGTTCATCGGCTTCGGCGTCGTCGCCACCGCCGCCGCGGAGATCGAGCGACCCGAGCGCGTGCTGCCGCTGTCGATGCTGGCGTCGGTCGTCGTCCCGACGGTGCTGTACGTGCTGGTGATGTTCGTGAGCACGGGGGTCCTCCCGGTCTCCGAACTCGAAGGGTCGCGCGTTCCGGTCGCGGACGTCGCCAGGGTGTACCTCGGCGGCGTCGGCGCGGCCGCGATGGTGGTCGGAGCGGCGCTGGCCACGGTGTCGAGCGCGAACGCCTCCATCCTGTCGGCGGGCCGCGTGAGCTTCGCCATGGGCACCGAGCGGGTGCTCGCGGACTGGTTCGCGGCGCTCCACGACCGGTTCGGGACGCCGTTCCGGGCAGTGGTGATAACCGGCGTGGGTGTGGTCGCGCTCGTGGCCGTCCGCGTCGGCGTGCAGCTGCTCGCGGAGGTGGCGAGTTTCATGTTCCTGCTCACGTACGGGCTGGTCCACGTCTCCGTCGTGAAGCTGCGCCGCGACGCCGACGACTACGACCCCTCCTTCCGCATTCCGGAGCCACTGTACCCGGCCGCGCCCGTCGTCGGCGTCGCCGCCACGCTCGGCGTCATGACCCAGATGAACCCGGTGGTGGTCGGCGGCGGCGTCGTGCTCTCGCTCCTCGGCGCGGCGTGGTATATCGTCTACGTCGGCCGGTAACGCCGGACTCGACGGAGCGGTTCGGGAGTACGGGCGGCTTACCTACGACGGTGAGCGTTCGGAAACGGGGCGCAGCCGGCCTGTTACGGTCCGTCGTCTCCATACCGGCGAAACTATCCGCCAGCACTTCCGGCTGGTCGTGGTACTGGGGGACGATGCGTGCGAGCTATCACGTAGCATGGACGGTCGTGGTACTGGTCGTGGCCGCCGTCGGCGGGGCGGCGGTCGGCGGCGTCGCGGCGGACTCGGGCGGCGACGAGCCGACCGCGACCCCGCCGACGGCGACGGCCCAGGAGACGGCGTGCGACTACGCGGCGCTGTTCAACCGGACCATCGAGTCGGTGGTCTCCGTACGCACCCAGGCCGGCCAGGGGTCGGGTTTCGTCTACCAGGCAGAGAACGGGACGAGTCACGTCGTGACGAACGCGCACGTCGTCGGCAACGCGAGCAGCGTCATCGTCCAGTTCGACCGGGACGAGTACCGCAACGGCACCGTCGTCGGCCGGGACGTGTTCAGCGACCTGGCGGTGGTGCGCGTCGACCGGACGCCCGACTACGTCTCCGCGCTCCCGGTGGCCGGCTCCGATCCGGTGCGCGGCGAGCGGGTCGCCGCGCTCGGCAACCCACTCGGCCTCGAGGAGACCATCACGCAGGGCATCGTGAGCGGCGTGAACCGGTCGATGCCGACCCAGTTCGGCTTCACCATCCCGAACGTCGTCCAGACCGACGCCGCCATCAGTCCCGGTAGCTCCGGCGGCCCGCTCGTCACCTGCGACGGCACGGTCGTCGGCGTCAACGCCGCGGGCATCGTGGCCCAGGGAGCCGAGAACATCGGGTTCGCCATCTCGCCCACGCTCGTCGAGCGCGTCGTCCCCCGGCTCGTCGAGACCGGCGACTACGAGTATCCGTTCCTCGGCGTCTCCACGCGCGAAGTCACGCCGCCCGTCGCCCAGGCGAACGACCTCGACGCCACTCGAGGCGTCGTCGTCGCGTCGGTCGTCGAGGGAGGTCCGTCCGCCGGCACGCTCCAGGGCGCGACGCGGATCGAGAACGTCTCCGGCGTCCCGGTGCCCATCGGCGGCGACGTCATCGTCGCCATCGACGACCGGAGCATCCGGACCTCCGAGGACCTGAGCACCTATCTCGTCACGCAAACCCGGCCCGGCGACACCGTCACGCTCACCGTCGTCCGCGACGGCGAGCGCCAGCAGGTGAACGTGACGCTCGGCGAGCGCCCGGAGCCCGAGACGGCGTAGGTCACTCGAACGCGACGAGCCGTCGTCCGCCGGCGGATACGACGGCACGAGCGCTCGCGCCTCGCCCCCGTTCGGCGCACCGCTCATAAAGGACTTGAAGGTTACAATTTCTTACAAAGAATTACAACTTATTACACCTATAAACTTTATAAGTATCGCGGGCCGGTCTCGACCGGCCCGGCCCGCCTCGCTCATCCCCGTCACCCCGTCGTCTGCGAGTACTCCGCGACCCACTCCTTGAGGCTGATGCCCATCGCGGCGTACGTGATGGCGTTCGAGGACGCGG
>CAZYYH010000229.1:0-3797 GCA_964651725.1 uncultured Halobacteriales archaeon
GGGCGAGGAGTTCGTGCTGGACACGGAGGAGGCCATCATGGAGGTGCGGATCACGGACCTCCAGGTGGGCGACGAGCGTCGCACCGCCGTCGCGGACGCGGAGGAGGTCGAGACCATCTGGACGCGCGCGGTGGACAACGTGAGCGTGAACGTGACGCTGAATCCGAAGGACGGCGGCCGCGAGGACACGCGGGGCCTGACGGTGTACGTGCCGGGCGACTACGAGTTCGCGGTCGGGGAGACGGAGTCGTTCGGCGAGGAGGAGTTCTCGGTGAAGGCGCTCCACGTGCGCGACGACGCCCTGTCGGGTTACGACTTCGAGAAGCTGGACCATCGCGGGGACGCCGCGCTCGCCAAGGACCTGAAGCGGGTGTACGCCGACGACGAGACCTCGTCGGCGTGGTCGGCCTGGTAGCGATGTTCCCGTCGCCCGGCGGTAACGGCGCGGACGATTTCGACGCGGCCCGCGACGACCTCGCGGACCGGCTGGCGCGACGCCGGAGCCTCGACGACCGCGTCGTGGCGGCGATGCGGGCGGTCCCGCGCCACGAGTTCGTGCCGGCGGAGAAGCAGGCGAGCGCGTACGAGGACCGGCCGCTCCCTATCGGCGAGGGGCAGACGATCAGCGCGCCGCACATGGTCGCGGCGATGGCGGACCTGCTCGACCTCCGCGAGGGCGAGCGCGTGCTGGAGATCGGGACGGGCTGTGGCTACCACGCCGCGGTCACCGCCGAACTCGTCGGCGCGAAGAACGTCTACTCGGTGGAGTACCACGAGGCGCTGGCGGAGCGGGCGCGCGAGCGGTTCGAGCGGCTGGGCTACGGCGACATACACGTCCGCGTCGGCGACGGCCACGACGGCTGGCCGGAGCACGCGCCGTACGACGCGGCGTACCTGACGTGCGCCGCGGCCGACCTGCCGGACGCGGTCGTCGCGCAGGTTCGGGCGGGCGGTCGCGTGCTCGCGCCCGTCGGTACGGGCACCCAGTGGCTGGTGTTCGCACGGAAGCGCGAGGACGGCTCGCTCGACCGCGAGCGCCACGGCCGCGTGCGGTTCGTGCCGATGCAGGGATGAGGGGCGCGGCGGGACGGGACGACCCGTGTCGCGCGGCCGACGCGTCGGCGGTTGGAGGGATGAGAAAGTACTCAAAGGACCGGGCGAGTGCCCGGCTATGGCCCTCCGCAATCGACTCCCCGTGGACCGGGACGCTCTGTCCCCGGACCGGGACGCCCTCGACCAGCTCGCCGGCGTGACCGGCCTCGGCTGGACCGCGTCCGTGCTCGGCTTCGCGACCACGCTCGTCGGCTACGGCAACGAACTCGTGCTCCGGCTCGTCACCGACCCCGTCTCGCTGCTCTACGCGGGCGGGCTGCTGTTCCTGGCGACGCTCAGCCTCGACCGGCTCGCGGGCATGGACGAGAATTGAATCGCTGCTTGGTCGCGCCTACCGTGGCCTGGGACGTGACAGCGGCTTTCGAAGTCCCACCACGCACCGGGTGACCGGCCGACCATCGCTTTCGGCTGACCAGCAGTTCTCGACACTGTCCGACTGACGGCAATGGACAGATTGGTTGGCGGTGGCGCGTGCGGAGCGAACGCAGTGAGCGACCGCGCGAGGGGCGAGGCGCGCCGCAAGCGCGCGCCGAGGCGGTTGGGGCGGTGTGTGGCTGCGGTCTATCGGTTGTCAAGGTTTCGCTAGCGACTCCCGCGTCGAGCCCTCCGTCGATTTTCGGTGCAGACAGGAACGGGTTAGCTGCTGCTTCCACATCTGAACCGGCAGCCACACGCCTCCCCAGCCGACTCACCGCGCCCTCACTGCGTTCGGACGCGCCTCGTCCCTCGCACGGTCGCGGCCGGGGCCGCGACCCGCGCCACCGCCTGCAACTCCCATCCGATCTGAACAATCCCCGACTGACCACGCCCGGATTTATACGCGGCCCGGTCGTTCCGCCGGCATGGACTACCGCGAACTCATGCTGCTGCGCGCCGCCCGGGAGACCGGCGTCCTCGACGCGCTCGTGTCGTCGGCGGACACGCCCGAGGCGGTCGCGGCGGAGACGGGCGTGACGGAGCGCGCCGCGGACGTGACGGTGCGCGCGCTCGTCGACCTCGGGTTCCTCGCGGAGGTCGGCGACGCGTACGAGCCGACGAACCGGCTGCTCGGGTTCCTCACGACGACGGACGTGCGCTCCATCGGGTCGCTGCCGTTCCGGCTCGACTGCCTGGAGCGGTGGATCGACCTGCCGGAGACGATGCGGACCGGCGAGCCACCGGAGCCGCCCGAGAACTGGACCGCCCATTACATGGGGTCGATGCGGAGCACGGACGACGCGACGGTGCGCGCGGCGGTGACGGCGGCGGTCCACGCCGCCCCGGACGCCGAGCGGGTGCTGGACGTGGGCGGCGGCCCGGGTACGTTCGCCGAGGAGTTCGCGCGCCGTGGCTTCGACGTGACGCTGTTCGACCGGCCGGAGGCGATCGAGACCGTCGAGGGGCTACTCGCCGCCACGCCCGTCGACCTCGCCGCGGGCGACGCGCTCGAATCGCTCCCCGGCGGCGACGACGTGGTGTTCGTGTCGCGGGTCGCGCAGGCGCTCGGCCCCGGCGAGGTCCGGCGGCTGCTCCGGAACGCCCGCGACGCGCTCGCACCCGACGGCACCGTCGTCCTCGTGGAGTACCTCCGCGGCGAGTCCGAGGGCGCGGCGGTCTTCGCCGCGCACATGCTCGCACAGACCGAGAACGGCGACGTCCACCGGCGGGCGGACTACCGCGAGTGGCTCGCGGAGGCGGGCTTCGCGGACGTAAACGTCGACGCCATCCCCGGCACGGAACTCTACGCCGTGTACGGGACGGGCCGCGCAATTGAATAACGTCCGGCGCGGACCACGGGTATGGACTACGCGGCGCTGCGCGACGACATGGTCGAGGGGCTGCTCCACCCCGCGAAGGGAGCGCTCCGCTCGGAGCGCGTGACCCTGGCGATGCGCGAGGTGCCGCGCCACGAGTTCGTGGACGCCGACGCGGCGGAGCGCGCCTACCTCGACCAGTCGTTCGACCACCGCGGCTCGACGGTGCTCGCGCCCAGCCTCGCCGCGCGGCTCGTGGAGGCGCTCGACGTGCGGCCCGACTCCTCGGTGTTGGTGGTGGGCGCGGGCGTCGGCTACACCGCCGCGGTCGTCGCGGAGATCGCCGGCCATGCGAACGTCCACGCCGTCGACATCTCGCGCGATCTCGTGCTCGACGCCCGCCGCAACCTCGCGGACGCGGGCTACGAGGGCGTGCTCGTGGACCGCCGCGACGGCGCGGACGGCCTCCCCGAGTACGCACCGTTCGACCGCGTGCTCGTCGAGGCGGCGGCGGTCCGACCACCTGCGGCACTCCGCGACCAGCTCGACGACGACGGTCGGCTGGTGATGCCGATGGGCGCGACCGACCAGCGGCTCGTCGCCGTCGAGGACGGCGAGGTCGTCGAGGAGTGCTGTCCGGTGGGGTTCCGGCCGCTGCTCGTCGACGGCGAGCAGACGGGTGCGGTCGAGCGCAATCGCACCGCTCGCGAGGAGCGCCAGCGCGCCGTCCGCGAGGCCGAGTCGCGGAAGGGTTGGGAGCACGACTGGATCGACTGGGACGCCCGCCTCTGATCACTCGCGCACCGTGAGGTCACTGCTCGGATCAGCTGGACAGCCGCCAGCGATAACTGGTCGACCACCTGCCGGGAGAGCGAAGTCTTTCCGCCGTCTGCTTCGCTCGACTCGACAGCCGCCGTCGGGCGGGACTCCGGAAGGGGCCGGTCGGTGCGG
>CAZYYH010000230.1:0-3786 GCA_964651725.1 uncultured Halobacteriales archaeon
GGTGTCCCGGATGGGTTCGCCGCGCCCGAGCTGGAGGTCCGCCTCCCCGAGGAAGACGGCGTGCCCGCCGAGCCGCGTCATCCCCGTCTCGAAGGAGACGCGGGTGCGCGTGCTCGGCTTCTCGAACAGCATCCCCAGGCTCCGCCCGTCGAGCGGCCGGCCGACGCCACCCGCCCGGTGCTCCGCCGCTCGGTCGAGCACGGCGTGGAGCCGGTCCACGGAGAGGTCGTCCACGTCCAGCACGTGCTGGACGGCCGGTGCGTCGGCGTCGGTGATCGTTGCGCTCATAGCAGCCTCCTGCAGACGGATTCGAGGACGGCGACGCTCCGGTCGAACTCGGTGAGGTCGACGCGCTCGTCAGGCGCGTGGTCGAGCGCGGAGTCGCCGGGGCCGTAGGTCGCCGTCGGGCAGTTCCAGGCCTCGGCGTAGAGGTTCGCGTCGGCGGTGCCGGTCTTCCGGAGCAGTCGCGGGTCGCCGCCCGCGTCGCGGATGGCGACGCGGAACGCGCGCCCCACCGCGGTCCGGGCGCTCGCCATCACCGGCGGGATGGGGTCGTCCCACTCGACGGAGCCGCCGTCTAGCTCGGTCTCTACTGTCTCCTGCACCTCCCCTGCGGTCGTGCCGGGCGGGACGCGGAACTCCGCGTCGATCTCGGCCTCGACCGAGAGGCCGTCGTCGGCCGTCCCACCGTCGAACGCGACGGGCTTCGCCGTCACCTGCTCGAAGACGGGCGCGTCGGAGTCGGCGGCGAACGCGTCCTCGACGCGCCGCCACCACGCCATCGCCGTCTCGACGGCGTTCGGCTCGGGCCGCGAGGTGTGCACCGAGTCGGTCGCCACGCGGTACGTGCCGGCGAGGAAGCCGCGGTAGCCGAGCGTCACGGCGTCCCAGCCCGACGGCTCGCCGTTCACCACGGCGTCCGGCTCGTCGCGGTCGGCGAGGAGGAATCGTGCGCCCCGTGAGTCGGTCTCCTCGCCGACGACGCCGACGAAGCTCGCGCCGGTCTCGACCGCCGCGGCGGCCATCGCCGCGAGCGGTCCCTTGGCGTCCACGCTCCCGCGACCCCACAGCGTGCTGGCGGTCTCGACCCGCTCGGACCCCTCCGTTTCGACTGGAACGTCGCCCGGCACGGTGTCCACGTGCGAGGTCAACAGCACGCCGTCGTCGCCGGGCGCGCGGACGTTGCCCACGTCGTCGAGCCACGCCTCTCGGCCGCGGGACTCGAAGAACGCGACGAGGCGCTCGGCGCACTCGCGCTCGTCGCCCGTCGGCGACGGGATGGCGACGAGGTCGTAGAGGAGGCGGCGCGCCTCGGCGGTCGAGACGGCGCGGTCGGCGTCGGTCGCCTCGCCGTCCGCCGCGTCGCTCACCCCACCACCTCCAGGAGGCCGTCGGCGACGCGGTCCGCGTGCGACTCCTCGAACGTCAGCGGCGGGAGCAGGCGCACGACCGACCGGCCCGCCGGGAGCGCGAGCACCCGATGGTCGAGCGCGAGGTCGCGGAGCACGCGGTTCGCGCCGCGCTTCACCTCGACGCCGAGCACGAGGCCCGCGCCGCGCACGTCGCGGGCGTTCGTCAACTCGGCGTCCAGGCGCTCCCGGAGGTGGCCGCCGACGGCGGCGGCGTTCGCGGCGAGGTCCTGCTCGACCAGTGCCGAGAGCGTGGCGTCGGCGGCAGCGCAGACGACCGGCCCGCCGGAGAACGTCGAGCCGTGGTCGCCCGCGTCCTCCGCGACCCAGTCCGCGCAGAGCGTGGCGGCGGCCGGGAGTCCGGACGCCAGCCCCTTCCCGGTCGTGAGCACGTCGGGGACGACGCCCGCCCGCTCGCACGCCCACAGGCTCCCCGTCCTGCCGAGGCCGGTCTGTATCTCGTCGAGGACGAGCGCCGCGCCCGCGTCCGCCGTCGCCTCGCGGGCGGCCCGGAGGTAGCCGGCCGGAGCCGGGCGGACGCCGCCCTCGCCCTGCACGGGTTCGAGGATCACTGCTGCAGTCTCCTCGTCCACGGCGTCGGCGAGCGCGGCCTCGTCGCCGTAGTCCACGAACTCGACGCCGCCGGCCAGGGGTTCGAACCCCTCGCGGTACGTCGGCTTCCAGGTCGCGGCGAGCGCGCCCATCGTCCGCCCGTGGAAGCCGCGCTTCGCCGCCACTATCTTCGACCGGCCGGTCGCGTGGCGCGCGAACTTGAGCGCGGCCTCGTTGGCCTCCGTGCCGGAGTTGCAGAGCCAGACGTTCGAGAGATCACCGGGCGCGACCTCCGCCAGCGTCTCGTAGAGGCCGTCGCGGGCCGCCGTGGGGTACGACCCCTGGACGTAGAGCAGATCGCCCGCCTGCTCGCGGACGGCCGCCACCACCTCGGGGTGGCAGTGCCCGACGGCGGCGACGCCGTACGACGCGCCCGCGTCGAGGTACGCGGTGCCGTCGTCGTCGTAGAGGTGGACGCCCGCGCCGCGCTCGATTCCGATGGGCTTCTCGGAGAAGACGAACCCCGTCACGGCTCCGGCTCGACCCCCTTCGTTTCGACTGCAGACGGCTCGAACCGGGTGCCGCGACCGCCGCGCGCCGCGAGCACCGGGTCGCCGAGGTTGGCGTCGCTCACGGTCACCGACGCCGCGCCGCCCGAGAGCGCCTCCACCGCCGCCATCACCTTCCGCGTCATGAACCCCTCGGCGGCCGATCTCGCCGCGTCGAGGTCGGCGGGCGACGCCACCCGCTCGACGAGCGAGTCGGGGTCGTCCGGGTCGGCGTAGACGCCCGCCACGTCCGTCAGCACGACGAGTTCGCCGTCGAGCGCGGCGGCGACCGCCGCCGCCGCCCGGTCGGCGTCGGCGTTGACGGCGACACCGTCATCCGCGAGCATCGGCACCGACACCACGGGCGTGTAGCCGTCCGCGAGCAGCGTCTCGAGGAGGTCGGCGTTCACCGACTCGATCTTCCCGGAGTGGTCGCCCCGGCGTATCTTCTTCTTCCCGTCCTCGACGACGCGCACCGCGGACTTCCGCGGTCCCGCGAGCAGGCCGCCGTCGACGCCCGACAGGCCGACCGCGGAGACGCCCACGTCGCGGAGACCGACGACGAGGTCGGCGTTGACCTTCCCCATCGCCATCGTGAACGCCGCCATCGTCTCGTCGTCCGTGAACCGGCCGACGACGCCCGAGGGCGTCTCGACGTACTCCGGCTCCCGGCCGAGGTCGGCGAGCAGGTCGTCAACTGCAGTCGAGCCGCCGTGGACCACCACCACGTCCTCGCCGTTCGCCGTGAGGTGGGCGACGTCCGTCAGCGCGCCCGCCGGCTCGACGGCCTTCGCACCGCCGACCTTCACGACGACGGGCGCGTCTACGTCGCCCGTCATGGCGACCCCACGGGGTGCAGCCCCTGGAACGCCAGCCCCGCGGTCTCCTCGAAGCCGAGCGCGACGTTCGCGGCGTGGATCGCCTGGCCCGCCGAGCCCTTCATCACGTTGTCGATGGCGGAGAAGACGACCAGCCGGTCGTTCGCCTCGTCCACCTCGAACCCGATCTCGGCGTAGTTCGTGCCCGCGACCGCCTTCGGTTCGGGGTAGCGGTAGACGCCGCTTCCGCCCGCGACCGTGCGGACGAACGGCTCGTCGTCGTATGCATTCCTGTATGCATTCCAGAGGTCGGCCTTCGCCGGCACGCCACCGTCGAACAGCACGTGCGAGGTCGCGGACGCGCCGCGCACCATGTCGACGGCGTGGACGGTGAAGCCGACGCTCCGGCCGAGGAACCGCTCGATCTCGGCCTCGTGGCGGTGGCCGGTCGGCGCGTAC
>CAZYYH010000231.1:0-3774 GCA_964651725.1 uncultured Halobacteriales archaeon
GCCCGCGGTCGTGCGCGCGCGAGAAACCCCACCACGCCGCCTCCATGTACGACGGATCGACGGTCCGGTAGGGGTTCTCCCAGTCCATCCACACGCCGAAGGACTGGAAGTCCTCCTGGAGCCCCGCCAGTTGCTCCTCGGCGTACGCCTTGCACTCCTCGATGAACGCCTCCTCGCCGTACTCCTCGATGTCCTTCTTGTTCTCGAAGCCCAGCCGCTCCTCGACGCGCGTCTCGATGGGCAGCCCGTGCATGTCGTAGCCCGGGCGGTCCGTCACGTCGTAGCCCTGCATCCGGAGGAACCGGATGTAGACGTCCTTCAGCGTCTTGTTCCACGTCGTTCCCATGTGCGCCGCACCGGACGTGTACGGCGGGCCGTCCACGAAGAAGAACTCCTCGCCGTCCGAGCGATGCTCCTTCGCCTTCTCGTAGGCGTCCACCTCGTCCCAGTACTCGAACACCCGCTCCTCCACCGCGTGCGGGTCGTACTGGTCCGCGACCTCGGCGAATCGGTCCATACCCGGATTCACTGCCTCCGTCTTAAAAGGATAATCGGTATGGCAGACGGTGCCGTCGGGCAGCCCGGAAACAGGGCTCGGAAAGCCGGCCTCGGAAGAGTGGCTTATACTTAGATTATAACTGCATCCCGAACTATCACTCCGAATGCGGAGTGACAGTTCGTCAGGCGGAGGCGATCAGCCGGAGTCGGGAGCGTCTATCGGGCTTGCACTCCCGATTCGAGACAGCGAGCTTTTCAAGCACAGCGCCAGTTCGTCCGTACTCAACTTCCTCAGCGACAATCCGGACGTGAACGTGTCTCTACGGCAGCTATCGAGGGTCACTCCGGTAAGCGAGCGAGCGACGCGCGAAGCGGTCAACACCCTCGAAGCCAACGACCTCGTCGAGACGTTTCATAGGGGGAACGCACGCCGCGTCCACGTCAACAGAGCACGGCTCGACAGACCCGACGACCCGATACGTAGCATCCCGCAAACGGAGTTCCAGACACCCGTTCGCGTCGGCCGGCACTACGTCGCGGACGAACTCACCGACGTAAAGGGATTATCCTCTTCGGGAGCGTCGCCCGTGGCGAGGCAGACCGGCAGTCCGACATCGACCTCTGGGTACTCGTCGGCGGCGACCGCCTCCAGCAGCGTCACGACGCCAACGAACTCGCTCAGCGACTCGACGGACTCCAGATTCCACCGTCGGTCGCGATGGACGACGCCAGGAACGCCGACTTCGAGGCGAACTGGGAGGAGATCAGGGAGACGCTCGAAGCCGACGAGCAGGACTGGGCGGCTCCCCAGCGACATTCGTTCCAGATCGTCGTGGAGACACCCGAATCCATCCTCAACCAGGCGAACAGGGTCGATACCGACAAACTGTTCGAGGAGGGTATTACCCTCCTGTCCACGGAGCTACTCGAACGAGTCAAGCTGGAGGTCGTCGGCGATGAGTGAACCGACCGAGCTGTCCGAACTGATAGAAGCAGTCGAGGACGCCTTCTCCCACGCGCACGGACGACCGACGTTCGAACCCGGACTGAACTCGTCGCCCGACGCCAGCGATGGCGAAGTCCGGATACAGAAAGCGTGCCGCCTGCTCGACCTGGCGACCGAGATCGAGTCGGTCGGGCCGTACTACGGCACGAGACCGACGACGAGCGGCCGGTTCAGCCGCGGGACGAGCCCCGACATACCCGCGAACTGCCGCGTCGCGGAATAAGCCTGGGGGCCGGTCGAGCGGTCGCTCCACCCGCCCTTTATAAATGTAATAGTTTGTAATTCTATATAAGTTTTTGTGATTCCATGTAACCTTCAAGTAGTTTATAAGGGACAGGGTCCGGCGGGCTTTTGCGCCCGCGGCCGCAACCGACCGACGACCTGGATGTCCGAGTTCCCGGCTCCCGACTCCCGCAACGTCCTCGAACCCGGCTGCGAGCGCTGCCCGACGCTCGCGGAGTGCCGCGAGCGCATCTCGTGGGGAAACGGCTCGATGGACGCGGACGTGATGGTGGTCGGTGAGGCTCCGGCCGCAGGCGACCCCGCCGCCGACCGCTGGCAGGGCGGCAACTGGACGGGGATGGCGTACACCTCCCGGCACTCCGGCCGGCGGGTACGCGAACTCGTCGCCGACCTCGGGTTCCAGCCGGAAGAGTGCTACTTCACGAACGCCGTGAAATGTTTTCCCCGGGCGGCTTCAGCCGCCAATGGCGAGCGGGCGGAGCCCGCGAGCGGCGACGGCGACGGCGGCAACCGCGAGCCGACGCCCGCCGAGCGCCGGAACTGCCGCGCCCACCTCGAAACCGAGATCGGGCAGGTCGAACCCGCGGTGGTGCTGGCGACCGGGAAGCACGCCACGCTCGCCGTCCTCGGCGACGACGCGCTCGACGGCGGCTTCCTCGACGCCGTGCTGGACCCCGTCGAGAGCGCGGCGTTCGGGGTGACGGTGCTGCCCGTTCTGCACCCATCCTACCTGGAGGTGTGGCTGTCCCGGCTCGGGTACGACTACGAGGGGTACGTCGCCGAGATGCGGGCACAGATCGACGAAGTATGATTCGCGCGGAAACCTTCATGCCCCCGGCGACCGCACCCCCACGTATGCCCGAGGACTGCATCTTCTGCCAGATCGTCGCCGGTGACATCCCGAGCCGCACAGTCTACGAGGACGACGACGTGCTGGCGTTCCTCGACGCGAACCCGCTCGCGCGCGGGCACACGCTCGTCATCCCGAAGGAGCACTACGAGACCCTCGGCGACGTGCCGGAGGACACCGCCGTAGGCGTGTTCCGCGCGCTCCACCGGCTCGCGCCCGCCATCGAGGACGCGGTGGACGCGGACGCCTCCAACGTCGCGTTCAACAACGGCGCGGCCGCCGGCCAGGAGGTGCCGCACGTCCACGGTCACGTCATCCCCCGATTCGAGGGCGACGGCGGCCGCCCCATCCACGCCGTGGCGGGGAAGCGGCCGAGCCTCTCCGACGACGAACTCGACGCGGTCGCCGACGACATCCGCGCCGCGTCGGAGTGACCCGGCGGAAGAGCCGAGATTTTTTAACCGAAGCCGATTGAATCCGTTGTAGATGACGACGAATCCAACCGCCGCGCTCGTCGGCGTCGCCGGCGGCGCGGGTGCAACCCGGCTCTCGGTCGAGGTCGCGGCGACGCTCGCGCGCGACGGCCGCGACGCCGCCGTGCTCGACGCCGCGTTCGCCACGCAGGGCCTCTCCCAGCACGTCGCCGACCGCATCGACCCCGACCTCACCGCGGTCGTCACGGACGACCGCCCGCTCGACGCCGCGCTGCTCGACCACCCGGCGGACGCCGAGGGGCGACTCGCGCTCGCTCCGGCGTTCGCGCCGTTCGAGCGACTCGCGCGGGCGAAGACGCCCGAGGCCGCGCGACGGTTCGAGGAGCGCGTCGCGCGCGCCGCGGAGCGGTTCGACCACGTCGTCGTGGACGCGCCGCCGGTCGCGGCGAACCAGGCGGTCGCGGCGGTGAACGCCGCGGAGCGCGTCGCGCTCGTCGCGCCGGACTCGGCGCGCGGCGCGGACTCGCTCCAGCGCGCCCGCGGACGGCTCGCCGACCTCGACGTTCCGGTCGACGTCGTCGCCGCGAACCGCGCGGGCGACGACCCGCTCGCGGACGCCGACGTGGCGGTGCCCGCGGCCGACGACGGCGTGCCGGAGACGCCGACCGCACTCGCCCGCCCGGACGGCGAGTTCGCGCCCGCGGTCGCGGCGCTCGCCGAGGCGCTGTTCGACGCCGACCTCG
>CAZYYH010000232.1:0-3768 GCA_964651725.1 uncultured Halobacteriales archaeon
CGACGCCGAGGTTCCCGACTGGGACGACGAGTACCTCGACCGCGTCAGCGACCGGCTGATGTTCAACTACGACCTGGAGAAGGACCGCCGCGTCCACGGCGAGCGCTTCGACCTCTACGGGGAGATGAACGTCCACAACGAGAAGCACTTCTTCCATCCCGCGCTGTCGTTCGCGCACCACGACCTCTACGAGCACCTGTTCGTGCGGCGCGTCGAGCACCTCTCCGTCGGCGAGTTCGAGCGGCTGGTCGACCTCGCACACGACGCGAGCGACGAGTGGGTCGAAGCCGACGAGGAGCATTACAGCACGGACTTCACGTTCGTGCTCGTCGGCCCCGAGGTGCCGGAGGACGTGCGGTCGTTCGTCTCGTCGTTCCGGGACCGCACGCTCATGAGCTACGGCTTCAGCGGCCACTACGAGATCAACCTGCTCGCTGTCGCGCCCGACGAGACGGAGATCGTCGCCAGCCCCGAAGCCGGCATCGAGGAAGCCTTCCGGCTCTGGGAGCCTATCGAGCGGGAAGAACCGGGATGGTTCGGGCTGATAACCCGACGACTACAGCTTTAGTCGTCGTCGGTCGCTTCGCCGCCGTCCGCCGTGACCGCGGGTCCGCGTCTCGCCTCCTGGATGTTCGACCAGCCCAGTCTGAACAGCTGTACGGCGAGTCCGACGAGCACGAGCGCGATGACGATCTGTAGTGCGGACGCCGCCATCGCCAGCGTCGTCGCGCCGCCCGGCCCCCAGTTACCCTGGACGAACTTCTGCCAGAGGTTCTGGTAGAGCGCGAGGTACAGCAGCGCGAGCGTCGTCGTCACGAACATCACCGCCATCGGGCCGCCCGTGGAGATGAGCTGCTTGTCCTCCTTCCAGTTGGCGAGCCAGATGGTGGCGATGAGCAGCGCGAGCGCCGCGAGCGTCTGGTTCGCGCCGCCGAACAGCGGCCAGAGGTCCTCCCACCGGCCGCTGGCGACGAGGACGTACGCCGGGATGCACTGGACCGCGGCGTTGACGTAGCGGTTCGCGGCGTACTCCTGCACCTGCGTCTCGGGCGTGCCGACGGCCTCCTCGAGCATGTAGCGTCCGAGGCGGACCGCGGTGTCGGTGCTCGTCAGCAGGAAGCTCACGAGCACGAGACCCATGAACGTCGCGCCGAGCACTTCGGTGATGCCGAAGCCGGCGTTGAGGATGATGCCGCCGCCGGTGGCGAAGTTCGGCAGCGCGAGCCCGATGCCGCTGTAGGTCCCCTCGGGGATCGTCGCGGCGACGCCGACGGTTATGAGCGCGGTCGCGGCGAGCAGTCCCTCGCCGAGCATGCCGCCGTAGCCGATGAGCCGCGCGTCGGTCTCCTTGTCGAGCTGTTTCGCGGTGGTGCCCGACGACACCAGCGAGTGGAACCCGCTGATGGTGCCACACGCGATGGTGACGAACAGGATGGGGAACAACGGCGCGGCCACGGGGAGGTTGGGGTCGCCCCAGAAGCCGTTGTAGCCGTTGAGGCCGATTGTGAGCGTCTCGCCCGCACCCAGGATGGTGCCGACGACGACGGCGAGCAGCGTGCCGCCGACCCCGACGTACAGCAGGTTCGACGTCAGGAAGTCACGCGGCTGGAGCAGCACCCACACCGGGAGCACGCTGGCGACGAACCCGTAGAGGACGACCACGGGCACCCACGCGCCGATGTTTGCACTCCCCAGCAGCTCCGGGAACGGGAGTCCGCCCTCGAAGAGGACGATAGCGCCGCGGGCGTACTCGCCCGGCACGAGCGCGACCGGGAACTGGACGCCGACCCACACGCCGCCGAACACTGCCGCGATGAACGCGACGGCACCCGGCAGGAACGGCAGGTCGAGCTGGTAGAGGTAGACGCCGAACACCAGCGCGAGCGCGATGTAGATGAAGCTCGCGGTCGCCGTCTCGGGGTACGCGTTGAACACCAGCGCGACGACGAGCGCGAACACGGCGACGACGAGGATGATCGTGAGGAACGCGAACCACAGGATCATGCTCTTGCCCTGTTCGCCCACGTACTCGCCGATGATGTACCCGATGGACTTGCCTTCGTGGCGCACGCTCGACGACAGCGCCATGAAGTCGTGCACCGATCCGAACAGCGGGTTGCCGATGGCTACCCACAGGAACGCGGGTATCCATCCCCACCAGACGGCGGCGGTGATCGGGCCGACGATGGGTGCGCCGCCCGCGATGCTCGAGTAGTGATGCCCCAGTAGTACCGGCTTCTTCGACGGTACGTACTCCTGTCCGTCTTCGTACTTGTGCGCTGGCGTCTCGCGGTCCTCGTCCAGTTCGACGAACCGGGCGAGGTACTTCGAGTACCCCAGGTACCCGGCACTGAACAGTATCAGCACCGCGATCACCAGCCAGATTGCTGCTACCATGGTATGGACCCTCAAGGCAACCGTTGCGATAGAGTGACTTAAATCTTGTTTTCAATCGTGATAGACCGGGTTCGAGAACTTGATCTCCCGAAACTGCCCGAATCGGGCGATAGGGGCGGTGAGACGGATGTGTGTGAAATAGACATAAGCTGACTGCCCCATCACACTCGATAAATACTTTCTGTGTATCCGGACTGGGAGGACGCCTACGCGGTCCGTGGCGGCGACACCTCGATGTCGAGTTCGTCCGCCACCTCGTCGAGCAGACTACCCTTCACCTCGGACACCCGCGTCTCGATGGACGCCACCACCGGCGGCGACAGCGTCTCCTCGATCTCCGCGAGCCGCTCGCGCTCCGTCGCCACGCGCTCCCGGAGGTACTGCGCCCCGCGGCCGTCCTCGTCGTCGTCGGGGGCCGGCGTCAGCCGGTTCACCACCAGCCCGCCCACCGCGAGTTCCGCCTCCGCGAGCTGGCCGATGGTGCGCTCGGTCTCCCGGATGGAGAGTTCGTCCGGGTTGAGCACGAGGAAGAACGTCGCGTCGTCGCGGAGCGCGCTCCCCGCGAACTCGAAGCGCTCCTTCCGGGTCCGGAGCCGGTCGACGATTGGGTCGCCCTCCATCACCCGGCGCGGCTCCTGTTTGCCGATGGCGGCCTTCTCGAACAGGTCGATGCTCTTCTTCCGCTTGTAGAGCAGCCGGTCGATCCAGCTCTCCAGGAGTTCCGGGAGCGCCAGCAGCCGGAGCGTCCCGCCGGTCGGCGACGTGTCGAACACCACGTGGTCGTACCCGTCGGACTCCCGCATCACGTCGATGAACCGGTCGAACAGCGCCGCCTCGTACGCGCCCGGCGTCTGGTGGGCCATCTCGATCTGCACGTCGATCTCGTTCACCAGCCCCGCGCTCACCTGGTCGCCGAGCGACCGCTTGATCTCCATCAGGTGCTCTTCCACCTCCGCCTCCGGGTCGATCTCCATCACGTCGAGGTCGTCGTACCCCTCGACCGGCTGCGGGTCGTCGTCGAACGCTTGGTCGAACAGGTCCCGCGTGGAGTGTGCGGGGTCGGTCGACACCAGCAGCGTCCGCACGCCCTGCCGCGCGCACTTCACCGCGTAGGCGCTCGACGCCGTCGTCTTCCCGACGCCGCCCTTGCCGCCGAAGAACACGTACTTGCGCATGTCAGAAGTGGTACTGCTGGCCCTTGCGCTCGATGAGCGTCTCGCGGTCCCAGAGCCGGCGCTCCCACGCCTCGAACTCGTCGGTGAGGTACGGCAGGAGTTCGGCGGTGTAGTACGACACCGGACTCGGGATGCCGAACGCGTCCGGGAAGCACGCGAGCATGAACGTGTCCTCCACGTCCTCCGCCTCCTTCTC
>CAZYYH010000233.1:0-3764 GCA_964651725.1 uncultured Halobacteriales archaeon
CGAGACGGTGGAGGCGGTCGTCGCCGACCTCACCGACGACGACGAGCCCGAGGAGGAGGAGCCCGAGCACTCGCCTCGCGAACTCACGGAGGAGGAGCAACGCATCAAGCAGCTCGAATCCCAGGTCGAGCGCCTCGAATCCCATGTCGCCGACCTCCAGTCGACGCTCGACGAGCGCGAGGGCGAGATCGAGTCGTACGAGGAGCAGTTATCGGAGGCCCGCCGGGAGGAGCGCCGGGAGGTGAAGCAGAACCGCGAGGTGACGCGCCTCCAGCGGAAGAACCGGCGGCTGGAGCGCGAGCGCGACGAGGCCGATGAGCGCGCCGACGAACTCGCGGACAAGCTGGAGCGGCTGAAGGCGCTCTGGAAGCTCGACCACTCGGACTTCGCGGACGTGGCGGACGGCCGCGACCTCGTGTCGGTGAAGGTCGTGGAGCAGTTCACGCGCGACGCCATCGACCGCGCCGTCGAGCAGTTCGGTATCGCGCCCGGAGACGTAGTGTTGCTCCGCGACGCGTCGGGCGCAGGTCGGAGCACCGCCGAGCGCCTCGCCGACCTGGAGCCGCGCGTCGTGCTCAAGGAGACCGGCGGTCTCTCCGAGGTCGCCGACGACGTGCTGTTCGACGCCGGGGTGCCGGTCGGTCCGGCGGACGACGTGGCGACGCAGGAGGTGGACGAACTCGCGGTCGCCCGCGAGAGCGACGTCGAGGCCGCGATCACGGACTGGGAGGAGCGCGCGGAGGACCGCGAGCGCGAGCGGAGCGCGGAGATGGTGGATCGGTTGATCAGCGAGCACCGGGCCGGTGACCGCGAGGTGTCGAGCGCCTCGGACGGGTCGAGCGGCCGGTAGGTCGCCGCCCGCCGTCACTCCTCCTCGTCGTCGGTCGCCCGTTTGAGGGCGTAGGCGGCCGCGCCCGCGAGCCCGCCGAGCGATGCGAGCCAGCCGAACCCGGGCTGGCCGTCGGACGCCGTCGATGCCGGCGTGGTCGACGTTCGACTCGTGCTCGACGTGGCCGGCGTGGCCGTCGTCGACGTCGTGGTCGGCGTCGTGGTCGTGGTCGTGGTGGTCGAGGTGTCCGGGACCGTCGTGGTGGACGGAATGGGTGTCTCCGTGGTGGTCTGGGTCGACTGACTGGGCGACGGTTTCGAGGAGTCGATGGTCACCCTGGTCCTGTCACTCGACTGTCCGGTCCCCGGGTCGAACGACTCGTCGTCTTCGTCGTCGCCGTTCCCTCCGTTGTTTCCGGAGCCACCGCCGCCTCCGCCGCCTCCGCCGTTCGAACTCGTGGTCCGCTGCGTCGTCGTCGGCGACGGAGTAGTGGTCGTGGTTGGCGACGGCGTCGTGGTCGAGGTGGTCGAGGTCGTCGTCGGCGTCGTCGTGGAGGTCGTCGTCGACGTGGTCGGTGTCGATGTCGTGGTCGACGTGGTCGAGGTGGTCGTGGTCGTCGACGTGGTTGGCGTCGTGGTCGTGGAGGTCGTCGGGGTCGTAGTCGACGTGGTCGAAGTCGTGGTCGGCGTCGTCGTGGAGGTCGTGTTGGTCGTCGTGGTCGTGGTAGTAGTCGTCCCGCCGTCGGTGTACCCGAGCCTGGCGAGCGCCTCGCTGAGCGTGACTATCTCGATGTTCCGGTCCCTCGCCATCTGGATCGTGTCCCGGATGCGCTCGGGCGGAAGCAGGTCGGTTCGCCACGTGTGCCCGCCGAGGATGCCGAGCACGTCCTCGCTCGCCACGCGGTCGAGGAACTCCTCTCTCTGCTGGTCGGTCATCTGGTCCGACTCGAACATCCGGCGGGAGAGGTTGGGTAGCTCGATGCCGTCCACGGGGTTGAGACCGTTTCCGACCGTGTTCGCGTACTCGCCGGCGTTGGCGACCGCGTCGTAGTACTCGCCAGCAAGTTCGCGAGCGTACTCGCCGTAGCCGGAGTACGGCATGACGACGTTGTTCACCTCGACGCCGTTCTCGCTCTCCAGTTCGGCCTGCGAATCGGCGAGTGCGCTGCGGACGACGTCCTTGGTGTACCGCTCGTACGCGCCGTCGGCGACCGCGTAGGCGTTCTCGATGCCCTCGTCGACGATGATGTACTCCCCGGTGTCGTCCGAGCCGCGGCCGGTGATGGTGGCGACCTCCGACGCGTTGGCGTCGACGATCTCGATGGTGTCGCCCGGCTCCTTGCCGTGGAAGTTGTACTTCGTGTAGAGCTTCCTGTCGTCCTGGTTAGCGTTCTCGGTGAGTTCGATCGGCGCGAGCGCGCGGTGGATGACGCCGTGCGTCATAAACTCCCAACCGTCCCCCGCCATCTCCTGTATCTGGCCGTGCGAGAGATCGGCGTCGTCGTGCTCGCCACCGACGCGCGCCGACGGCACGCCCGAGCAGCCCGGCACGCCCTCGGGCTTGTGAGCCTGCTCGTACGCTTGCGTGTAGTCCTCGTTCGGGCCGTCGTCGTACGTGAACACGAGCAAACCGGACGCCGCCTGGCTGCGCGGGGCCGATCCGCCGAGTGCGGCGCGCTGGACGCCCAGCCCGGTCGCGCCGGCAGCCGTCGCGGCCAGGAACGTGCGTCGGTTCGTTTCGTCCTCAGTCATGCTGGTCTCGCAGGATGGACGCCGAGTGCACCCATTGTTATGCGGCTACAAACTGGAAACAACCAGAGGCTCAACCCGCCGTAGTCGGCGCCTTCGGATCGCGGGATGGCGACGGTTCGTTCTCGCAGCACCCCGACGCAGCCTGGCACTTAGCCGAAAAATGGCGTTCGGCACCCACGCCCATCAGGTCGCTCCACTCTCCTCCGATCCCCACTCCGCCCGGTCTTCCCCGCTTCGGTTACCCATCCCGTTCCGACTCCGCGACACCCCGACCGAGTCGTCGCCGCGGGTCGATTGCAGCCGAGTCGTCCCGGTCAGTCGGCGTTCGCGGGCTCCACGGCGGTGGACATGCACTCCATGCACTGTGCGCGCCGCGGGTCCTTCGCCGACTCGAACGTGTTGTTACACTCCGTGCACTCGTAGACGGTGGACTCGACACCGGAGTCGCCCAGCCCAACCGCCTGCTTGATCGTATCTAACACGCTCACGTGAGAATATCCAGCGGGGCGAACATAAACCGCGGTCACCGGTTTCACGTTCTGAAACCGGGCGATCGGTCTCTGGGGTGGCGTGACACGCATCCGGAAGCCCTAATTCCGTTCTCCTACTGGCTGTGCGTATGGACGCCTACGACCTGATCACCCGGAACGCCGAGGAGGTCGTAACCGACGAGGAGATACGCGCACTCGCCGACGACCCCGACGGGAAACGGGTGTACGTCGGCTACGAGCCGTCGGGCGTGCTCCACGTCGGCCACATGCTCACCGCAAACAAGCTCATCGACCTCCAGAATGCGGGCTTCGAGGTCGTCATCCTGCTCGCGGACGTGCACGCCTACCTCAACGACAAGGGGACGTTCGAGGAGATCAGGGAGACCGCCGAGCGCATGAAAGCCCAGTTCGTCGCGTACGGACTGGACGAGGCGAACACGGAGTTCGTCTACGGCTCGGGGTACCAGTTAGACGAGGACTACGTGCTCGACCTCCACGCGCTCGAACTGGAGACGACGCTGAACCGTGCGCAGCGCGCGATGGCGGAACTCCAGTCCGGCGACACCGCGAAGGTCTCGCACGTCGTCTACCCCCTGATGCAGGCGCTCGACGTCGAGTACCTCGACCTCGACCTGGCGGTCGGCGGCCTCGACCAGCGCAAGGTCCACATGCTCCACCGCGAGGAACTCCCCG
>CAZYYH010000234.1:0-3763 GCA_964651725.1 uncultured Halobacteriales archaeon
CCTTCGCCACGACGGGCGTGGTGTCGCTTGCCATGCGAGAGCGTAGTCGCGCGACGGGCATAAAGGCCCGCGAACGGCCAGCCACGCGCCGGGAGTTTACCGCAGCCGCGAGTGTTACGTGGGTAGGGTGTGCGCAGTCGCCAATGGCAGTCGGGAAACCGGAAGACGACGCGGACGGCGAGCGGTGGACGACGCGACGGGCGTTCCTCGGAGCGGCGGCGGCCGCGAGCCTGGCCGGATGTGCGGAGATCACAGGGTTGCCGGACGGCGAGCAGCCCGGACAGGCGGCGGGTCGGACCCGGACGCAGCAGGCCGGCACGGAGCCGCCCCGACCCGACGAATCCGAGTTCGTCGAGGAGGTCCGCGAGCAGGCTCACGAAACCGGTCTCCGGGTGCGTGAGTCGGTCGTGATCGTCGGGACGCCGGGCGGTGGTCCCGGGGGAACCGGGTGGGTGCTCGACGACCGGCACATCGTCACGAACTCCCACGTCGTCGCCGAGCGAACCGATTACGAGGTCGAGACGTTCGACGGCGCGACCGTTACCGCCGAGCGCGTCGGCTTCCACCGGGACCTCCAGCCCGACGTGGCGCTGCTCGAAGCCGACGTGTCCGACGTGCCCGCGCTCGACCTCGGCTCCTCGGAATCGCTCTCGACGGACGACCCCCTCGTCCAGGTCGGCCATCCGGCGTCGGTCGGAACGTGGATAATCGGCCTCGGCCGGTTCGTCCGGTCCGAGGAGGGCGTGGACTGGCTGCTCTCCACGGTGCCCGAGGCTCAGGGTAACAGCGGCTCGCCGCTGACCACCCTGGACGGCGAGGTGGTGGGCGTGACGAGCGGCGGCACCGTCGCCGGCGAACTCCCCGACTACTCGCGGCCGACGACCGTGTTCGAGGAGTACCCCGAGTTCGACTCCTTCGCCGTGAGCGTCCCGGTCGAGACGCTGCTGGAGTCGGTCGAGTCGTGGACCTGACCGGCACACGGTCGCGTCGACCGACCACGGCCCGGTCACCCGCCGGAGTTCAGAAAGCGTTTATCCCCGTCCTCGCTACACGGCCCTATGCGCGACGCGCTCCCCCGCCGCTTCCGCCCCGGTAGCGGCTCCTCCGTCCTCCACGCCCTCCGGCGTCCCGGTCCCGCCCTCCTGCTGGTGACGGCACTCGCGCTCGCCGCCCGCGTCTACGCGCTCGGCTGGCGGGTGATGCACCAGGACGAGGCCCGGGTCGCCCACTGGATGCTCCACTTCGTGGAGACGGGCGCGTGGGAGTACCGCCCCATCGTCCACGGCCCGTTCCTCCCGCACGTCAACAACGTCGTGTTCTCCGCGTTCGGCCCCTCCGATTTCACCGCGCGCCTCGTCGTCGCGCTCGCCGGCGGCGTCCTGCCGCTCGCCGCGTGGCTGCTCCGCGACCGACTCCGCGACACCGAGGTGGTCGCGCTCGGCGTCCTGCTCGCGCTCAACCCCGTCCTGCTCTACTACTCGCGGTTCATGCGCAACGACCTCCCGCTCGCCGCCGCGATGCTGTTCGCCGTCGCGTTCGCCGTGCGCGCCAGCGACACCGGAAAGGCCCGCCACCTGTACGCCGCCGTCGCGGCGTTCGCGCTCGGGTTCACGATGAAGGAGAACGCGCTCGTCTACCCCGTGGCGTGGCTCGGCGCGCTCGCGCTCGTCGCCGACCACCGACTGTTCCTCGCGCGCACCCGCGACGACGACTGGCTGTCGGTGGCGTGGGACGGCGTCGTCCACGGCGCGAAGACCGCCTGGGCGTGGAAAGTGCCCGTCCTCGTGAGCGTCGTGGAGTTCGTCGCCATCGTCGTCGTGTTCTACGCGCCGAAGCCCGAACTCTGGGCGGCGCTCGGCGACCCCGTCGCGCTCGCCGGCGTCGCGTGGACCGCGACCGTCGGTTCGTGGCACACGTTCGCCGACATGTGGCTCAACACCGACATGCAGGGCCACGCCTACCTCCCGTTCCTCGGCTCCTTCCTCAAGGACCTGGCGTACGGCGGCGCGCCGCTCGCCGCGCTCGCCGTCCTCGGCTTCCTCTACGACCGGTACGCGCGCGCCGAGCCGCGCCCCATCGTCTCCGTCGCGTTCTACTGGGGCGCGGCGAGCGTGCTCGGCTACCCGCTCATCGTCGACATCACCGCGGCGTGGAGCACCGTCCACGCGCTCGTCCCGCTCGCCATCCCCGCCGGCGTCGGCCTCGCGCTACTCTACCGCCACGGCCGGGACGCCCACGCGGACGGCGACGACGTGGCGACCGCGGCCGCCGCCGTCCTCCTCGTCGTCGCCGTCGGCTGGTCGGGTGCCGTCGCCGTCGAGACCAGCTACGCCAGCCCTCAGGAGAACGAACTCGTCCAGTACGCCCAGCCCGCCGGCGAGATGCAGCCGACGCTCGAACGCGTCCACCGCGTGGCGCGGGAGAACGACGGCGTCGACGTCGTGTTCTACGGCGAGAAGTTCTACAACGACGACGACTACGGCACCGACCTCCAGCCCGGCGCGGTCGGCTGGTTCGAGCGACTTCCCCTGCCGTGGTATCTCGAACGCTACGGCGCGAACGTCACCAGCACCGAGCGCGCGAACTACGTCCAGGAGACGCAGCCGCCGGTCGTGATCGCGCTCGGTCCCGACCAGGGCGATAGAACGTCCGCCGACCTCGACCCCGAGATGGCCGCGAACTACGACCGGGACGTCTATCAGCAGTACCAGCACAGCCGCCCGCTCGTGATCTACGTGCGGGACGGCGCGGGCGAGGACGAGGCGTAGCGACGCTCCGACGCCCTTAAGAAGCCTCCACGGCTACCTTCCGGTCAATGGACGACGGAGCGCTCGACGTCATCGAGTTCGTCCTCACGACGACGATCTACAACGAGACGCCGGCCCTCGACGAGAGCGATCTGCCGCCACACGTCCGCGGCGCGCTGTGGGGCGAAGGCGGCATCGAGCGACCGATCCAGCCGACGGAGGACGGCGCGCGCGAGGCGACGGACGTCGACGGCCCCTGGGACGCCGTCTCGGGCCTGATGTTCACCGACCGCGACACGTTCTCCGGCCGGCTCAAGCTCGCCGACCGCGAGATGGCCGAGGAGTGGTTCCTCGACCGCGCCGACGACGACCGCATCCAGGCCAACCCCGTGCTCGCGCACGCGTACGAGGACCGCGACGGCATCGACGTCGACTACGAGACGGCACGCGAGACCAACCGCCCGGTCCAGGCCGATCGCGCGTGGATCGACGGTCTGCTCACCGAGTACTTCGACGAGGAGGACGAGGAGATGCTCGACCTCGTGGACGTGCGGTCGCCCGAGGAGGTCGAGATGAGCCTCGACGACCTCGTGCTCACCGACGACCAGGAGGCCGAGATACACAAGGTGGCGAAGGCCATCGAGCACCGCGAGTACCTCGCCTCCATCGGGCTGCGCGAGATCGGGAAGCTGCTCTTCGTCGGGCCGCCCGGCACCGGCAAGACCTCGACCGCTCGCGCGCTCGCGCACAGCCTTGACCTGCCGTTCGTCGAGGTCAAACTCTCCATGATCACCAGCCAGTACCTCGGCGAGACCGCGAAGAACGTCGAGAAGGTGTTCGAGGTGGCGAAGCGGCTCTCGCCCTGCGTGCTGTTCATGGACGAGTTCGACTTCGTCGCCAAGACCCGCGCGAGCGACGAGCACGCCGCCATCAAGCGCGCCGTCAACACCCTCCTCAAGTCCATCGACGAGGTCAGCCTCGTCCAGGACGACGTGCTGCTCATCGGCGCGACCAAC
>CAZYYH010000235.1:0-3760 GCA_964651725.1 uncultured Halobacteriales archaeon
ACCGCGGCGAGTTCGCCGCCCGTGCGCTCGCCGACGGCGGCGAGCGTGTGGCTGGCCTCGACGCCGCCGACGACGAGGAGTGCGGCGGCGACGACGTACGTGAGGAGGGTGGCGCGACCCGCGTAGAGGCTGTGGCGCGCGCGGTCGACGAACTGGTCGACGGCCTGTTCGAGGCCGAGCCCGCGGAACAGGGCGTAGAGGCCGAGCAGTCCCGACGTGATGCCGAGCACCGCGCCCGGAAGCCCGAGCCAGTCCGCCACGATGGCGAGCGGGTAGATCAGGAGGAGCACGCCGAGCGGCACGAGGATGGTGCCGCGGGTCTCCGGGTCGTCCAGCACCTGCTTCATCGTGTAGTAGACGGATTCGAGGTCCTGCGCCTGGCGGACGACGACGCGGCGCACGCCGTCGACGGGCACCCGCGAACGAACCACGGGCAGCACGCTCTCGTCCTGTGCGCCGTCGGTGACGACGAGCGCGCTCACCTGCTCGGCGGTCTGGAGGCTCGCCAGCACCGTGTCGACCTGCCGGCCGACCTCGCGGTTCGCCTCGACCCCGCCGCTCGCGGTCCCGGCGACCGCCGCGACCTCGACGCGCTCGGCGGTCTCGTCGTGGATGCGGACCCCCTCGAACAGTACGTTCACGTCGGAGTCCTCGGGGTCCGCCGTGGCGAGCGCGACCGCGGCGTCCTCGACCGGGTCCCGGCCGACGACGGGCGTCTCCACGCTCGCCGTCTCGCCGAGGTCGTCGTCGAGGTCCACGCACAGGACCAGCAGCATCGCGCGACTCTAAGATAGCCTGGTTTAACTGCTTTCGGGGGGGATCCGATACGGTTCGAATCGGGGTGAATTGACGGCGGTGGCGCGCGAGGAGCGACCGCGCGAGGGACGAGGAGCGCAGGGCGGCGAGCAACGCGAGTCGAGCGAGCACCACAGTCGGCTGGGGAGGCCGTGGTGCGGTGTATCGTTTTGCCAGTTGTAGTTACCGATGTCGTCGCAATCGACGTGGACGCGAGTGTTTCCGACGGGGACGGGTTAGCTGCTGTGTCCACATATGAGACCGTACCACGGCCTCCCCAGCCGACTCGTGGTTCCCACACTTCGTTAGGTCACCACTAGTGCCACGCGAGGTCGCGTAACGAGGACGGGTCCCGCGCGCCGCCGCAGTCGTCACCGTCGGCTACCCGGAACAGTCTCCAGAACCCCCTTCGAGGTCAGGAACGTTTAGTAGCTCGGGGACCCGGGACCGGATATGTACCTCGCCGACCACGCGTGGCCGGATCTCGAAGCCTACTTCGAGTCGGAGTCGCTCGCGCTGGTGCCCGTCGGCTCCACGGAGCAGCACGGCCCGCATCTGCCGGAGAGCACCGACCACGTCATCGCGGAGTCGCTCGCCAGGGAGGCGGCGGCGCGCTCGGGCTACCTCTGCACGCCCGCCATCGACGTGGGCGTCAGCCCCCACCACCGCCAGTTCCCGGGGACGATGTGGGCGGACCCGCCCGCGTTCCGCGACTACGTCGAGAGCGTGACGCGCAATCTCACGTACCACGGCATCGACCGCGTCGTGTACGTCAACGCCCACGGCGGCAACATAGAGCACCTCCGCGAGGTCGGGCGGCGGCTGCGCGACGACGACACCGCGTACGCCATCGAGTGGATGTGGGACGAATCGATTCCGGACCTCGTCTCCGAGATTTTCGAACACAACGGCCCGCACGCCGGCCCGAAGGAGACGGCGATCCTGATGCACCTCACCGACCTCGTCCACGAGGACCGGCTCGCCGAGGCGCACGAGGGCGGCGTCGAGACGATCACCACGGAACTCACGCGGCACTGCGGCGCGCGCACGTTCTACGACTGCGTCGAGAACTCGCCGAACGGCGCGTTCGGCGACCAGACCGACGCCACTGCCGAGAAGGGAGAGCGACTGTTCGAGGCCGCCACGGAGCAGCTCGTCGAACTCTGCGAGTGGCTCGCCGACCGCGAGTGGGCGGAACTCGCCGCGCCGCCGAGGGTTTAGATAGAACGGTGTCCATTGACCACCATTGAGGTTCCACTACTGGGAAGAATTGATAGCTGATGACCCGCTCGCGGCCGTGCGCGAGGCTGCAGGCGAACTCCACGAGGCGTCGGCCGAGGACGTCAGTGACGCAGCGCGTCGGAACGCCCGCAGAGAAGCACGCGAGGACCACGACGGATGACGGTCTACGTCGAGACCGACTTCCTGCTCGTACTCGCCAAGGACGACGACTGGCTTCAGGGGGAGGCCGAGGCAGCACTGGCCGAACGCGACGTGCGGACCTCGAAGCTGTCGTATCTCGAAATACTGCCGGCCCACGGCGAGTACGCGTTCGACTACGCGACGCTGTTCGCCAACCTCCTCGAACTCGTTCCCGTCGGCAGTCACGACGAGGAGCAGATCGTCCTCAAAGCGGTCAACTACTACGAGGCGGGTATGACTGCGTTCGACGCGTTCCACGCCGCGACTGCAGAGACTCGCGGGCTGGACGTGCTCTCCTCTGACGGGGCCTACAAGGAGAGCGACGTGAAACGCATCCCGCTCGAACCCGACGCGGAAATCGGCGACGGGGACTGAGCCAGGGGCGTCGAACGCAGAACGCACTGCAGTGCGGCACGCGCGGCGCGAACACAACAGTTTAGAGCCGTGGACCGCTACCGAACCGTATGCCGGACTGTCCACTCGCGGACGAGTGCCCCAGCTTCACCGAGCGCATCGAGGGGATGGGGTGCCAGTACTACGGCGACCGGGGTGGGAAAGAGTGGTGCAACCACTACGGCCAGCCGATCGAGGATCTCAAGACCGCGCCCGTCACCCCCGGCCAGGAAGTGACGGTGAACGTCACCGACCTCCACGAGAGCGGCTCGGGCATCGGCCACACCGAGGACGGCTTCGTGGTGATGGTCGACGGCGTCCTGCCGGACGCCCGCGCCCGCGTCGAAATCACGACCGTGAAGTCGAACTTCGCGCGCGGCGACGTCGTCGAGCGGCTCCCTCTCGACCCCGACGAGACCGACGACGGGGACGAGGGCGACGCGGCGGCCGACGACGGGGGCGACGAGAGCGGCGCGAAGAAGGAGCAGAACCCCCGACTCGGCAGCCGCGAGAACTTCTGGGGCGCGTGAGCGAGTGGACGCGACTCGGATTCTACTCTTCGGTAGGCAGGATGCCTGCTTCTTCGAGCGCCTCGTCCAGCGGCTGGACGTCCGGCTCCTCGGCCGCGCGTCGTATCTCCTCGGCGTCCTGACCGGTGTGCGCCGCGATGACGTCTGCGAGGTCGCGGCCATCGCTATCGCGTCCGGTCGGGCATAGTCTCGCTCGATAGAGTACGGCAGTCGGTTTCGTCACTCCGGCTCGACGACTTCGGCCTCGTCGAGCGGGCCGATCTCGATCTCTTCCGACGCTCGGCGAATCTCCTCGGCGTCCCGGCCGGTGTGCGCCGCGATGAGGTCCGCGAGGTCGCGGTCGTCAGTTTCGGCGTCCGAACTCATCCGTACTGAAGGATTACCGACGCTTCGGCCATAAAGCTACGGTCCACTCGGCAGTTCACAGTCCAGGTGGTCCGCGACGAGTTCGGAGTACTGCTCCCGCAGGAACTCCTTGCAGGCGTGGAGAACGTCGCCGAGGTCGCGGGACACCCACGTCCGGCCGAGGGTGAGCTGGTAAGCACGCCCATCCACAAAGTGGAAGTCCATGTGCAGCCCTTCCTCGTACACGTCGTGGCCGTGCTCCAGATGCGGCTGGT
>CAZYYH010000236.1:0-3752 GCA_964651725.1 uncultured Halobacteriales archaeon
ACGTCGGCCCCGCGAAGTCCGCGACGTGGCTCACCGTCGTCCCGCTCGCCGCACCGAGGTAGAGCACCTCGTCCCCACCCGACAGCCCCACGTTCACCCCGAGTTCGAGCATCGCGCCGAGCTTCGACCGGTGCGGGTTCCACCGCCGCCAGTCGCCGTCCGTCGGCTCGCCGTACACCGGCGGCCCCCTGGTCGCCAGCGCCTCGCTCCCGTCGAACTCGTGGCGCGCGACGCCCTCGGGAAGACTCACTCGTCGTCACCCCGCGCCCGGATGCGCGCGATGCGGTCGTCGAGTTCCGCGCGGAGTTCCGGCCGCCGCTCGCCCGAGTAGTGGTCGACGCGCGCCGCGATCGTGAGCTTCCCGGCGAGCGCGCGCGCCGCCGACCCTCGGTCCGCCGGCCGGGTGCCGCGCACGTACTCGTGCGTGAAGATGACGCCGTGCTTCGGCGACGGCGCGTGCCCGCGGAGGTGCGCGAACAGCGCGGTCTCCGCGCCGAGCACCTGCACGGTACCGCTCGGCAGCTTCGCCAGGTCCTCCAGCCCTCCGGCGAGGGCGATCAGTCGCGCCGCGAGCACCGGCCCGGCGAGGTCCGAGAGGTTCGGCGCGACCTCGGGCGCGCGGCGCTCCACGAACGCGCGCTCGCGCTCGGCCTCGTCCGCGAGCCCCGCGACCTGCCGCGCGAGGCCGACGACGCGGCGCTCGGTGCCGCCCCCGGTGTCGCGGCCAGCCACCTCGCGGGCGTACTCGACGCCCGTGCCGGCGTCGTCGAACACTGTGCCCGCCCACTCCGCGAGCCGCTCCGCGAGTTCGTTCGCGGTGCGGTCCAGGTCGTCCAGCGCGTGGACCGCGTGGACGAGCTGGCGGTCGTCGGCCCGCTCGCGCTCGCGCGCCGCGTCCCGCGTCGCGGTGACGGCGGCGTCGTGGAGGGCGGCGTAGTAGTCGGCCTCGTCGTCCGCGAACCCCGACTCCTCGGCGAGCGCCGGCCAGTCGCGTGGCTCGTCGGCGCTCCCCTCGCGGACGGCGCGCGCGCCCGCCGCCGCGTCCGGAGCGGAAAGCCCCGCGAACCAGGCGTCCTCGGTCATACCCGGGGTTTGCGCGCAATCGCGTTTAAACCTACGCACACAGTTTAGTGGTCGCGGTGCGGCGTCCCCACATGGACGACTGCGAGGACCCGGACGAGGCCTCCATGAGCGAACTCGTGGACGAACTCGAGGAACTCGCGGACGCCGTCGACGATCCCGACGAACGCGAGCAGGTAGAGGAGACGCTCCGCGTGGCGATGGAGGTGGAGGCGACCCGACCCGGCGTCTTCGGCCGCGTCATCCGCGGGTACGACCGCGGCGACCTCGCGGAAGCCCTCCTTGGAAGCGTGCTCTTCGGCATCCCGATGGCGGTCGAGGACGGCACGCTCGACGCCGGCGCATTCGTCGCCACCCGTCCGGTGTACCTCGTCGGCACGCTCGCGTTCACCGTCGCCATCGTCTACGGTCTCCTCTACGTCGCCGACATCCAGGACGTGCGCGTCCACCGGCCCATCCTCGGCGTCGTGCCGCGGCGACTCGTCGGCGTGCTCGGCGTGTCGGCGGCGACCGCCGTCGCCCTGCTCACCGCGTGGGGACGCGTGGACTGGGCCGAGCCGTGGCTCGCCGCGAGCCAGGTCGTCGTCGCCGTCGTCCCGATGGCCATCGGCGCGGCGCTCGGCGACATCCTCCCGGGGAGCTAGCCCGGAAGAACACCCGCAGCCGGGGCCGCCCGGCCGACCGCGATCGGCCGAACGTGGGCGTGGCGACTACCCGAACCTGTACCCCAGTTCGTCGTACACGCGGTACGCCGAGATCCCCTGCGATTCGTACCCTTGTGCGCCGCGACGACGATGGCGGCGTAGTACTGGCTGAAGTCGGGGCTGTACCGTTCGACGTAGTACGGGGCCCCCGAGTCGCCGCCGTCCGTCCGCATCGTCGCGTGGACGAAGTGATTGTCACTCGACCCACAGACGCCGTCGCTCACGTACATCTCGTCGACCACGCCGTTCGTGGTGCAGCTCGTCCGCCCGGTCTTGTACACCGTCTCGTCGCTCGCCACGAGGTCCGCCACCCCGTTCTCCGTGACCCAGCCCGTGATGTCGAGTTCCGAGGGGTACTCGTCGGGCCGGTCGACGTAGCCGTCGTAGCCAGAGATGTCGTCGCCGTAGGTCTGGCCGACGGCGGCGTAGTCGAGGTCCGTGCGGAGCACGTCGACCTCCCCGATCTCGTAGCTGTCGTCGGACATCGTGACCGTGTCCCCCGTCCCTGCCGTGGTACACGGGTCGAACCCGTGGGAGCAGGTGGAGAGGCGCTCCACGCCGTTCGAGTCGGTGACGCGGGACGACCCGGTGAAGATGGAGCCGTCGGGGTCGGACTCGATCTGCCAGCCGGCCGACACCGGGTCCTCCGTTCCCGTATTGCACGTGTCCAGTGGCTCCCCGTCCGGGTCGAACTCCCGTCGCTCCACGGGCACGCCGTCGACCGACGACGGCACGGCGGGAGCCACATCTGCCGGATCGACGTAGACGTTCACCTGGCCATCCCGGTGATCGCCGAGCCAGTTGGAACTCGTACCCAACCGCACGTCGACCACCCCCGGGTCGGCGTCGAACTGTGCGTCGAGGGTCCGGTGGACCTCGCGCGCCCGGGTCATCTGTGCCCACCACTCCGCGGGCACCTCCTTCGTCCGGACGCCAGTCTCGCCGTACCGTTCCACGACGATCTCCACCGTGTCTCCGGGGTCCGCACGGACCGACCGCGGGACGGTCAGTGCCACCCCCGCGGTGGTCAGCGTCCCCAGCACGTCACGACGGTTGACGCTCGATGCCTCACGGCCGTTGTCATGGTCGTCGTCGACCATGTGTGTCCATCCGGCAGGAGACGCGTTATAACACTGGAATGGAAATACTAAATTAATCTTTGGGGGAAAGTAAATATATGGGGGTAGAAAGGCTTTGACCGTCGTCGGACGGCCGCGTGATCACTCGTAGCTCACGCCGCTATCGTGGACGGTGACCGTGAGCGTCGGGTCGGCGTCGGCGTTCCACTGGTGCTCGAAGATCGACTCGACCGGTCCATCGACCATGCTCGTCGAGACCCGAAACGAGCCTCGCTTCGCGACGGTCACCGTTCGCGTCCCGCCAGCGTCGAGATCGTACCGGTCGTCGACGACCGGGTCGGTCGCGTCCGTCGGGACGACTGTCACCTCCGCGGTGACCGCCTCGGTCAGTTCGTTTCGCAACTCCATCGTCGGCTCCCCGTTCGAGTTCTCGTCGCCTATCGACGCACGCAGGCAGCCCGCGGTCGACACGACCGCAGCACCGGCCACGCCCACGACCGTTCGACGCGTATGGCTCATGCTCTATGATCGTACATCGACGGATAAATCCGTAAGGTACGCTCGAACGGACGTTTGACCGCCGTCCGTCGACAGTACGGCCGGCGAGTGACCCGCCGCGGCAGTCGGCCACGTTTCGAGGGGGACCAAGCGCTATTCATAACCGTTAAACCGCACCGGCCCGGAATCGCAGGTATGAGTGACGCCCGCCAGAAGCAGGTGCGCAAGTGCGTCTCCTGTGGCATCAACATCTCCGGCACGACCGCCGCGTCGTTCGACTGCCCGGAGTGTGGCTTCGGAATCTACCGGTGTGCGAAGTGCCGCAAGCAGAGCAATCTCTACGAGTGCCCCGACTGCGGGTTCACGGGACCGTAACCATGGGGAAGGTCGC
>CAZYYH010000237.1:0-3707 GCA_964651725.1 uncultured Halobacteriales archaeon
CGAAGTCGGCGACGTAGCCGTTGCCGCCGAGCACCTCCATCGCGTACGAGGCGGTCTCGACGGCGAGCCGGCCGGTGCGATGCTTGGCGATGGGGACGAGCAGGCGCATCAGTTTGTAGGCGTCCTCGTCGCCGGTTCGTTCACGCCGGTCGAACTGCCGCGCCGCCTCGAACGCGAACGCGGTGCCGGCCTCGTGGTCGACGGCCATGTCCACGAGGTCGGCGCGCATCAGCGGGTACTGGTCGATGGTCGAGCCGAAGGCCTCGCGGTTCGCGGCGTGGACCTTCGCTTCGAGGAGCGCGCGGCCGACCAGCCCCATCGCGCCCATCGCGTTCGCCAGGCGCTCCAGGTTCAGCATCTCCGCCATCTGCCGGAAGCCGTCCTCCGGATCGCCGACGAGGTACGCCTCCGCCCCCTTCAGCTCCGTCTCGCCCGTCGGTACGGATATCGTGCCGAGCTTGTCCTTCAGCCGGCGGTAGCGCACGTCGTTCATCGAGCCGTCGCGCTTCGTCCGGGGGAGCAAGAACAGGGAGAGACCGTCCGTGCCCTCCGGGGCGTCCGGCCGGCGCGCGAGCGCGAGCGCGGCCTCGGCGTCGACGTTCGAGCAGAACCACTTCTCGCCGGTGAGCCGCCAGGTGCCGTCGTCCGCTCGCTCCGCCGTCGTCTCGGTCGCGCCCACGTCGCTGCCGCCCTGCTTCTCCGTGAGGAACATCGCGCCCTGCATCGACTCGTCGTAGTCGCGGGCCGTGACGCCGTCGAAGAACTCCGAGAGGTCGCCGTCCTCGTCGAACTTCTCCAGCACGAGCGCGACGCCGGCGGTCATCGCGACCGGGCACGTCAGCCCCACGTCCGCGTACGTCAGCAGGTACAGCATCGCGAGCGTGTGCGCGTGCGGCATCGGCTCGTCGCGGCCGGGTGGGGCGCGGAAGCCGTCCGCGAGCACGCCGTGCTCGAACACCAGGCGCTCGCTCTCGAACTGCGCGGGGTGGTACTCGACCTCGTTCGCCACCTCGCCCTCGGCGTCGTAGGCGTGGAGTTCCGGACCGTGGCGGTCCACCACGTCCGAGTTGTCCGCGATGGTGTGGCCGACGGCCTCGCCGAACGACGACAGGCGCTCGCGGCCCCACTCGTGGGCGTCCTCGGGGTACGTGCGCGCGACCTCGTACCGGAGCACGGGGTCGTACGACCAGTAGTCGACGTGTCGGCCCTCGTCGAGGTCGGCGTAGTCGAAGGGGCGGTCCATGGGCGGCGATACGGGCCACGGCGTCAAGTAACGGGGTGGTGCCCGGTGGGCGGGAGCGAAGTGTTTTCCGGGTTCGACGCCTGCCTCCGGCATGGACCTCGCGGAGATCGAGCGGCTCATCGAGTCGAACGTACCGGACACGGACGCCAAGGTGACGCGGGCGCGCGGCCCCGAGGACGACGACCACCTCGCGGCGACCGTCGTCTCGCCCGCGTTCGAGGGCGAGCCCCTCGTGGCGCAACACCAGCTCGTCTACGACGCGCTCGGCGACCGCATGACGACCGACATCCACGCGCTCGAACTGAAGACGTACGCGCCCGACGAGCGGCCCGAGTGAGGCGGCGAGCGCGCGTTCGGTAGCCGCCGACCGACCCCGGGGCGCGGCGCTGGCTCCGCGTTCCTTTAAGTCATTACGTCTCGCAGAGTAATGACTTAAAGGGCGTCGGGCCGATCCCGGGACGCGGGTCGGTCGAATCGTCCGGATTCGTCGACCCGGTCGCGGCGGAAGGCATTTGCCCGCGCCGCCACCACGAACCACCATGCCATTCGATCCCGAGCCCGACCTCTCGCCCGGCGAAGTACGGGACCGCGTCGAGACCGCCATCGCCGAGAACGACGTGGTGCTGTTCATGAAGGGCACCGAACTCATGCCGCAGTGCGGGTTCTCGCGGCGCGCGCTCGGACTGCTCGGCCAGCACCGCGACGACGTGGCGACCGTGAACGTGCTCGACGCGCTCGACGAGTACCGGGCGGCGCTGGAGGAACACAGCGGCTGGGAGACCATCCCGCAGGCGTTCGTGGACGGCGAGTTCGTCGGCGGCAGCGACGTGCTCGCGGAACTCGACGAGCGCGGCGAACTCGCGGAGACGCTGGAGGCGTGAGCGGGTGCGGCGGCCGCGGCGGGCGGTCGGCGTCGAGTGTCTGCCGCGGTCGTGGCGTTACTTCTACCGCGTCATCCGTCCCGCTCCCGGAGCGCCCGCGCGACGACGGCGGTCGCGACGCCGGCGACGCCGGCGACCACGCCCATCCCGGGCTGGCCGTCCGACTCGGTGACCGTCGGCCCGATGGGCTCGCCGACCACCGCCCGCCGCGGGACTGACTCGACCGCGAGCCCGACGTACTCGTCCGTGCACGCGACGGCGTCGTTGACGATGAAGGCGGTGTCGTCCTCGAGCTGTGATTTGGTGCCGTCCGCGAGGACGTTCACGTCGACCACGACCGGTACCTCGGTCCGGCGGTCCAGCAGTTGGCCGCGATAGGCCTGCGTTTGGTCCGCCGACCACTCCGCGAACTCGCAGTCCTCGACGGGGTCCGCGTCGGCGTCCGTCATCTCCTTGACCGCCAGCCACTGCCCGACGTAGTTGTCCTCGAACTCGTCCACCCGGGGGATGACCACCTGCCGCGTTATCCGGTTCTGGGCCGCCGCGGTCCCGACGACCGTCGAGACGCCGCCAACCCCGGCCACCCCCCGGAGAACCGTCCGGCGTGACACGTTCATGGTGAACAGCCACCGTCGACCGGTGGACGCCCGACGCTTGGGCAGTGACGCGGAAAGGTGTGTTGCGTAGACGTGACGACCGCGTGGCCGGCCCCGCGGAGACGCTGGCGGCGTAGTTCAGTCCTCGGCGACGTGCTCGGTGCGGGGGTTGACGCTGCCGGTCTGCGAGTAGACGCCGCCGACGAGCAGCAGGCCGGCCGCGAGCGGGATGATGGCGCATGCGGCGTAGACGGGCGTGAAGCCGACGGTCTCCACGAGCGGGAGCGACACCATCGGGCCGAGGCCGCCGCCGAGGTCGCCGAGGACGTTGTTCGTCGCCATCGCGCGCCCGACGCGCTCGTTCGGCGTGAGGTCGGCGAGCAGCGCCATCAGCGGGCCGCTGGTGCCGCCCTGGCCCGCGCCGATCATGACGCACGCGGCGACGAGGCTGGAAAGCGAGTCCGCCATCGCCAGCAGGCCGAAGCCGACGAACGTCACGACGAGGAAGGCGAGGAGGATGGGGACGCGCTCGCCGTAGTCGTCGCTGAGCTTCCCGCCGCCGAGCATGAACGCGGCCGCGGCGACGACCGTCACCGCCATCAGCAGGCCGGACATGCCCTGCGGGCCGTAGCCCCAGACCGCGATGTCGTGCGCGTCGACGAACAGGACGAGCGTGGCGAACAGCGCGCCGAGGTACGCGAAGAACACCCCGAAGTTGACGAGACCGACGGTGATGGCCGGCGCACTCGTGTCGACGTCCCACGGCTTCACCGACGGCCGCGTCGTGTCGACGTGGGTCTCCGGAATGGTCGCGTACGCGAGGACGCCCGCGAACATGGCGAACGCGGCCGCGACGACGAACGCCGTCCCCACCGAGTAGACGTCGCTGACGACGCCGCCGAGCACCAGACCCGCCGGGAACCCGAGCGTGACGCCGCCCCGCACCACGCCCATGTTCGTGCCCATCGACGTGCCGTCGCTCACGTC
>CAZYYH010000238.1:0-3703 GCA_964651725.1 uncultured Halobacteriales archaeon
GCTGTGGGACGCCGGCAACGCCGACCTCGCCGCGCACGTCTCCGGCCAGTTCCGCACGAAGCTCGACGACGAACTCGACACCGCGGAGCCCCACGTCGAGGAGCGCGAGGTCGCGGGCGTGCGCTTCCGCGTGCTCGACACGGAAGCGTTCACGCACCGCTTCGACTTCCCGCCCATCGACCTCCTGCTCGACGCCGTCCACCGCCGCGACGACGGCCCCGAGCCGACGGTGACGCTCGGCGTGGACGAGGACGAGTTGCGCCTGCGCTCGACCGTGCCCGTGGACGTGCGCGCGGTCGCGGAGGCGGTCGCCGAGGACGTGACCGACGGCGGGGTCAAGCCGAAGGGCGCGCGCGACGGCCGCGTCGAGTTCCTCGTCGGCGAGCGCGAGCGCGTGCTGGAGTCCGCCATCCGCGAGATCGCCGCGCAGCTCTGAGGAGATTCGGTTCCTTCTCTCGGTCACTCCGCCGGCACGACCCGATAGAGGCCGGTGCCGTCCGATCCCGCGCCGAGCGCGTACACCTCGCCGTCGGCGTCGCGGCCGAATGCGAGGAGGTACCGGAGCGCTCCCTCGCCGCCGGCGACCTGGATGGCGGTCGTGGACCAGAGGCTGTCGCCACCGCCGCCGCCCCCGCCGTTGCCGCCATCGTCGTCCCCGCCGTCGCCGGGGCGCGTCGCGGCGAACAGCCGTCCCTGCGCACGCAAGTCGCCGAAGACGTACGCGCCCCGGAGCGCCGGGAGCGCCGAGCCGCGGTAGACGTGGCCGCCGATGACCGACGCGCCGCTCAGCGCTCCGTCCGACTGCGAGTACTCGACGATGGGGTCGAGGAGCGGCTCGCCGCCGCGGACGTCGTCGGGCGTCCGCTCCGGGCACTCGTCGGCCTTGAAGCAGTGCGTGCCCTCGCGGACGTTCCAGCCGTAGTTGCCGCCCTTCTCCACGAGGTTCACCTCCTCGTAGTGGTCCTTCCCCACGTCCGCGACGTAGAAGTCCTCGCCGTCCCACGAGACACGCCACGGGTTGCGGAACCCCCACGCGTAGTGCTCGTCGAGACCCTCCGCGTCGACGAGCGGGTTGTCGTCCGGGATGGCGTAGTTGCGCTGCTCACCGTGGACCGTCTCCTGGCCGTCGGGGTCGACGCGGAGGATGCTGCCGAGCAGGTTCTCGGTCACGTCCTGGCCGTTGCGGCCGCTACCCGGGCCGCCCCAGCCGCCGCCCTCGGGGTTCGCGGCGCTGTCGCCGACGGCGACGTAGAGGTAGCCGTCCGGGCCGAACGCGAGGTCACCCGCGTTGTGCATCTCTCGTGGCTCCGGGATCTCCATCACCGTGCGCTCGGAGTCCCGCTTCGCCCGGCGGCCGTCCGCGGTCGCCTCGAACTCCGCGACGACGAACGTGTGGCTGTACTCGGCGGGCGTCCCCTCCCGGCGCGGCGCGCTGTACCGCACGAACGCCCGGCGGGTGTCGGCGAACTCGGGGTGGAGCGCGACACCGAGCAGACCGCGCTCGCCACCGGTCTGCACCGCGTCGCGCAGGTCGAGGAACGGCTCGTCGAGCACGCCGTCCGGGCCGTGCGCGTAGATCCGCCCCGGCCGGTCCGCGACGTAGCGCAGGTCGGCGTCGGACGCGAACGCGACCGCAGTCGGCTGTTCGAGCCCGGTCACGACCGCTTCGAGGCCGACCTCGCTCGGCAGGCCGGCGTCGGACTCCTGTGCCGCCACGCAGCCGGCGACGCTTCCGAGCGCTCCGGCCCACACCATCGCCCCCACACGCCTGAGGATCGTCCGTCTCGTCGGCGAACTCGCATCGGTCACGGGTAGCTCACGTCGGTCGAAGGTGTCGGCGGTGTCGGTGTTAGTTATCGACAGCGTAGTGACCGACAAGGTGAGCTTACGCGGGATCGACCCGTCGAGACCAGTTACGGCTCGACGTCGGCTGCACCGCTCCAGCCACCCCGCTGCTGTCGGTCGAGGGCGGGAGCACTCCCCTCGGGACGACACGCTTAACCCTCGCACGCGACCACACACTCGTAACGAATGAGTTCGGACGCGGCATCGACGGAGTCGGAGGCGTTCGAGCGGGCGTGCGAGGAGATAGTGGGCCGCATTCTCGACGGCGAGATAGAGCGCGAGGACGTGGAGTCCGCGAAGCTCGAAGCCTGTTCGACGCACTCCGCACCGAAGGTGCCGAAGCACTCGGAACTCCTCGACTACGCGCCCGAGGAGCACCGGGAGGACCTCGAAGCGGTGCTCCAGCGCAAGCCGGTGCGGACGGTGTCGGGTGTGACGCCGGTCGCGATCATGACGAGCCCGCACCGGTGCCCGCACGGGAAGTGCCTCTACTGCCCGGGCGGGCCGGACTCGGAGTTCTCGTCGTCGCAGAGCTACACGGGCCACGAGCCGGCGGCAGCGCGCGGCGTCCAGAACGACTACGACCCGTACGGGCAGGTCACGCTCCGGCTGGAGCAGCTCCGGAACATCGGCCATCCCGTGGACAAGGTGGAGCTAATCCTGATGGGCGGGACGATGACGGCGCGGAGCCACGACTACCAGGAGTGGTTCGTGAAGCGCGCGCTGGAGGCGATGAACGACTACGACACCGACGGCGAGCCGGAGCCGTCGGAGGACGAGAGCTTCGCGGAGGATCCCGACGAGTACGAGTTCCGGTATCTCGAGGACGTGATCGCGGCGAACGAGACGGCCGACGTCCGCAACGTCGGGACGACGTTCGAGACGAAGCCGGACTGGTGTGACCCGGAGCAGATCGACCGGATGCTCGCCCTCGGCGGGACGAAGGTCGAGGTCGGCGTGCAGACGACGTACGAGCGCGTCAACCGCGAGATGCACCGCGGCCACGGCGTCCAGGCGAGCCTGGACGCCAACCGCCGACTCCGCGACGCGGCGTTCAAGGTCGGGTTCCACATGATGCCGGGCCAGCCCGGGATGACGACGGAGATGTGCCGCCAGGACTTCCGCGAGCTGTTCGACAACCCGGACTGGCGGCCCGACTACCTGAAGATCTACCCCACCCTCGTCGTCCGCGGCACCGCCACCTACGACTGGTGGCACGAGGGGGAGTACGACCCCCTCACGAACGAGGAGGCGGCGGAACTGGTCGCGGAGATCAAGTCGATGCTCCCGAAGTACGTCCGGCTCCAGCGCGTCCAGCGCGACATCCCTGCGGACTTCATCGACGCGGGCGTCTGGAAGTCGAACCTGCGACAGCTCGCCCGCCAGCGCATGGCCGACCACGGCCGGACCTGCGACTGCATCCGGTGCCGCGAGGTCGGGATGAACGACGCCGAGCCGGAGTCCGTCGAACTCGACGTGCTGGAGTACGAGGCCGCCGAGGGGACGGAACAGTTCATCAGCTTCGAGGACCCCGACAACGGCCTCCTCGTCGGCTTCTGCCGGCTGCGGTTCCCCGGGAATCCGGTCCGACGCGAACTCGAGGACGCCGCGCTCGTCCGCGAACTCCACGTCTACGGGAGCGAGGTCAGCGTCGGCACCGACGGCGCGGACGATCAGCACCAGCACCGCGGCTACGGCCGGCGGCTGATGGCGGAGGCGGAGGCCATCGCCGCCGACGCCGGCTACGACAAGCTCGCCGTCATCTCCGGCATCGGCGCGCGCGAGTACTACCGCGAGAAGCTCGGCTACCACCAGGACGGGCCGTACGTGAGCAAGTACCTGTGACCGACGAGCGCGC
>CAZYYH010000239.1:0-3694 GCA_964651725.1 uncultured Halobacteriales archaeon
CCGCCACACGGTCGCGGCGAGCCTGGAGGACCGCAGCCACATGGACCACGGGCTGCTGCTCGGCCGCGACATCCTCGAGTCGTATCAGGTCGACGTGGGTCGCCGCCACGACGGCGACGAGCGCGAGCGCGAGGAGGAGGAGGAGTAGGCCGGAACGATGTGCCGGAGAGTCGCGGTTTAGATGGAGTGGATCGTGGCCTTCTGGTTCTGGTACTCCTCCGGCATCTCGCCGACGCTCCACCCCTCGCCGGTCGTCTCGACGTAGAAGTATCGGTCGCCCTCGTACTCGTAGTACGAGCCCTCGACGTTGTCACCGCCTTTCACGCCGACTGCCATGTGCTCGGGCGGCGACAGCAGCACGGTGCCGTATCCGAAGGAGGAGGAGCGGAGCAGTGACGCGAGCAGAATCGAGGAGTCCTCGCAGTCACCCCCGGCTTCGGTGACGGTCTCCAGCATGTACTTCGGATACTCGTCGACGCCTGCGGACACGTCGTCTGGCACGTAGGGGAGGTTCTGGACGAAGTCGATGAGGAACTCCACCTTCTCGCGGTCGCCGGTGATTCCGTTCCGCTCGGCTTCGTCGTCGAGGATGGAGGCAAGTGCGTTCGCGCCGCCGTCGGAGAGCGCCGTCCGCACGTATCCGGCGTAGTCGTAGTCCCGGACGACGAGCATCTTCTTGACGTAGCCGGACTTGCTGACGACGAATCCGGCGTCCCACGCGTTGCCAAACGTCCGCCCCGAGAACTGCAGCAGGTAGCAGCCCTCGGCGTTGATCCGTTCGTAGCTGGTCTGCTCGATGCTGTCCAGTTCCTCGTACGGGCTTCGCTGAGGCGTCTTCCCGGAGACGGTGAGGCGGTCGGTCTGGCAGAGCGAGTCGGTGTCGCCGGAGCCAACTTCGTCGACCTCTGCCCCGGCAGGGAGCAGCATCGCCCAGAGGTAGAACGGGTCGTCCGGGGGGTCGAAATCCAGGTCGAGCGTGATGCGTGTGTCCGACCCCGAGACGTCGCCGATAACGTCGCTCTCGGCGTACGCCACCACCTCACTCGACGAAAATTGCGACGGGTACGTGCCGAGGGCGACGAGGACTTTGGCTCCGTCAGGGTAGTCGGCGTCGAGGAGGTCAGCGTAGATCTGTACGGTCGCTTCCCGCAGGGAGTACGCGACGAAGTGATGGACCCGGCCGTCGATCTCCGTGGTGTCGACTTCGAGCGAGTTCCGTGCGGTGGGTGCCGTCGTCGTGGTCGTGCTGGTCGTCGTCAGCGTGGACGTGGTGCTTCGCGTCGTGGTCGTAGTCGTGCTGCTGGTTCCTTCGCGCGTCGTCGTCCGCTGCACGTCGCTCTTGCTCTGGACGCTCGCGTCGCGCGGTGCGTAGTCGTGCTCGTCGGGGACTCCGTCGCCGTCGGTGTCGGTGGGAGTTTCGTCCGAGGTGGACGACCCGTCAGTCGAGAGGCAGCCGGCGAGACTCGTCCCGCCGAGCAGTCCCATCGACTGGAGGAGATGACGGCGTTGCATAGTTCCCATCTACAACCCCGATACTTAGGGATTTCTACACCACGAGGCCAGTGACCGGCCGGGTAGCGACGAGTGCGAGAAAGAGGAGTAGGCTGTCGGGGCTGGACGGTTCCCGATTCTCACTCCACTCCCACGTCGGTGTCGCCGTTCTCGTAGTGATGCCAGACGTAGAGGCAGGCGTAGCTCCGGTACGGCCGCCAGTCCTCGGCCTTCGCCGTCATCTCGTCGCGTTCGTCGAGTTCGTAGAGCTGCTGGAGGCCGTTCCGGATGCCGAGGTCCTCGACGGGGAACACGTCCTCGCGGCCGAGGCAGAACATCAGGAACATCTTCGCCGTCCACGTGCCGATGCCCGTGATCTCCGTGAGTTCCGCGACGACCTCCTCGTCGTCGAGACCGTGGAGGTGCTCGATGGAGAGGCCGTCCTCGAACGTCTCGGCGACGTTCCGGACGTACCGTATCTTCTGACCGGAGAGGCCGACGTCGCGGAGGGCGGCCTCCTCGGCGGCGAGCATCCCCGCGGGCGTCACGTCGAACCGGTCGAACAGCCGCTCGCGGATGGCGGCCGCCGACGCCACTGAGAGCTGCTGGTTGACGACGGACGTGACAAGCCGCTGGAACGGGTCGGGATGGGGCGAGAGCGCGAGTTCGCCGTGTTCGTCGACGAGGCTGGCGAGCGTGGCATCCTGCCGGAGGTGGTCGTGAGGGTCGGGCATGGCCGTGAGAAGGCGGTCGGGCCTTCTATGGGTTGCGCTCGGCGGCCCGGAAGTGGGCGACCGAGGCTCCGGCGACGCCCGCGACGGCGAACCAGCCGCCCTTCACGACGGCGTTCCAGGTAGTGCCTGCGAGCATGAACGCGAGCGGGCTGGTGAGGATGCCGGGGGAGAGGCCGAGGTAGCCGGCGGCGTACCCCACGAGGTAGCCGAACGCGCCGCCGACCGCGAGCGAGAGCGCGACGGTGTCGTACTCGCGGGCGACGTTCCGCCGGGTGCCGGCGCGGTGGCCGAGGACCAGCACGAGGACGGGCGAGACGAGCAGGCTGGCGACGCCGACGGCGAACGTCACCGGGCCGATCCGTGTGGCCGACCACCCGTCGAGGAGGACGGGCAGGAACTGGCCGACGACGGCGACGAGACCGGCGGCGACGCCGAGGCCGCCGGCGCGGAGGACGAGGGGGCGGTCGAGGTGCATAGCGCTCCGTGCCGCCGCCGACGGTAAATCCCTTGTCACTCCGGCCGACCGACCTCGGGGTGGGCGCCGTCTCGGACCGCCCGGAAGTAGCCGAACGCCGCGCCGGCCACGACGGCGACGGCAAAGCGGAGCGCGCTCGTGAGGAGCGTTGGGACGACGAAGAGCACTGGGAGCCGGACCTGGTCGGCGGAGACGACGAACGTGACGCCGACGCTGACGGCGTACCCGACGAGCGCGGCGAGGGTGACGACGGCGGCGAGCGCGAGGTGGTCCTCGCGGAGGTCGGCCTGGGTGCCGATCCAGTAGCCGAGCGCGACCGGGAGGCCGACGGCGAGGGCGAAGTCGCCGAGCTGGAGGGCGACGTTGGCGAGCTGGAGGGCCGTCTCCCCGGTGTTGAGTTCGAGCACGTCGTAGAGGATGCGGAACCCGTTGAACTGGAGGAGGCCGGCGAGCGTGGAGAGGACGAGCGACGGGAGGAGGACGTTGCGGCGGACGGACATACGTTCGGATGCTCGGCGGCCCGGCATAAGTCTCCCGGCGCGGCAACCGAAGTAAACCCGGGCGAGGTTGCCGAAATCGGCGAGGGAAACCTTGAAACCCGCGCCAGTAGCACGTTCGGACATGGAGATAGACGACGTCAACGCCGTCGCAGTTCTGGGGGCGGGCAACATGGGTCACGGCATCGCGGAGGTCGCCGCGCTCGCCGGCTACGACGTGCGGATGCGCGACATAAACGAGGAACTCGTACAGGACGGCTACGAGAAGATCGAGTGGAGCGTCGGGAAGCTCGCGGAGAAGGGTCAGCTCGGCGACGACGAGGCGGACGCCGCCCTCGACCGCGTGGAGCCGGTGGTGCCGGTCGAGGACGCCGTCGCGGACGCGGACGTGGTCATCGAGGCGGTGCCGGAGCGGATGGACGTCAAAAAGGAGGTGTACGCGGAGGTGGACGAGCACGCGCCCGACCGCACCGTGTTCGCCACGAACACGTCCAGTC
>CAZYYH010000240.1:0-3683 GCA_964651725.1 uncultured Halobacteriales archaeon
CTCGATGCCCTCCATCACGCGCCGTCGCCTCCTCGGCGGTGGCGCTGCTATCGCAGCCGGCACCTACGGTGCCTACCGCCTGGATCGGGGTGCGGCGGACGCGACGTTCGCGTCTTGGACGCCCGCGCCCGGCACGTGGCCGCTCCGCCGGTACGATCCCGCGAACACCGCCCACAACCCGAACGCCAGTCCGCCCCGCGAGGCGCCGACGCCCCGCGAGGTCGCGTCGGTCCCGACCACCGCCAAACGACCGTCCTTCCACCCGATAGCCGGCCCCGACCACGTCACCACGTACGGGTCGGGGTTTGCGGTGTATCCGCACGGTGGCGGGGAGGCGGTCCGCGCCGGTGACGCGGCCACCCCGCTCGCCGGTTTCGGCCCGGACGGCCGCCTCAACGCGATCCGTAGAGAACCGGACGACTTCGACGCGCCCTCGATCGTCGTCGGGTACGGCCCCGACGAACTGCGTGAAATCTACCGCTCCCCCCTCGACGCCGACCATCCGAAGAGCATGACGGTCGGGTCGCGCGAGGTGTACGTCGGCACCGAGGCCGGCGACGTTCGAGCCGTCGACTCCGGCGGCGGTCGGAGCTGGCAGGCCGACGGCACGATGCCCGCTCTCGTCGATGGACGTCTGTACGCCGCGGGAGCCCCCTTGGATGGCACCGTCGCCTACGCGCAGCGAGCAGGCCGTGACCGACGCCTCGAAGCCGGCCCGGAGCGAGTCTGGAGCACCGGCACCGACTACATCCAGGGATTCCCTCACCCGCTCGCCGTCGCCGACGGCCGGCTCGTACACGGCTCCTACGCGCTCGACGGCGGCGCGGTCGTCGCCTTCGACGCCGACTCCGGCGAGCGCCTCTGGGAACCCAGACCGCTCGGCGTGGACGTCTCCACTCCCGCCGTGGTCGGCGACCGCGGCTACGTGGCGGTCGGGACCGACGACCTCGACGCCGGACTCGTCGCCGCCCTCGATCTGGCGACCGGCGAGACCCGCTGGCGCGACGAGGTCGAGTGGCACGCCTTCGCTCCGGTGATTGGCGACGACACGCTCGTCGTCGCCGGCGAGGTGCGGGAGAACCAGGAGCGGGTCGGGGGAACGGTCCGCGCCTACGACAGCGCCACCGGCGAGGTGCTGTGGACGCGTACCTTCGATACGAGGCGGATGGGCGGGCTGGCGCTCGTCGAGGACCGAGTGCTCGTCACCGCCGACTCATCGCTGTACGAACTCACGTAGCCTTCGACGAGCTTCTCGGCGTCACGGTTGTCCACGCTTCCTTCGAATCAGGACGAGGTGGACGTACACTCGACGTTGCTGACCCCAAACGTCTCATCGAGCGTCGTGCGAAGCTCCTCGTTGTTCAACGGAATCGTCACTCGGACTCGGAGAGGCTCCTCGGTAACGACAGTCGTCCGCTCGTTGCTGATGACCCAGTCGAGTTCCCAGAACGGCACGGCGTTCAGATCAATGCCGTGATCGCGGTGGAACGCAATGACGTCCGGATGGTCGAGGATGTGTTGGCCGGCGCTGCCGAAGTCCCAGACATCACACTGCTCGCACTGGTACTTGATGCCCAAATCGGAACTCGGGAAGTCGATGGGGGATACCGGGGCTTTGATCCGTACGTCCTCCGGGTCGCGGACGAGGGTTCCGGTGTTCTTCCCACCACACATGTAGCAGATCCCGTTCACTGCCAGTCCGAAGTTCTGTCGCCGCCACCGGTCGAAGGCGGTGAGCATCTCGTGGTCGGTCCGACCGATGAGCGCGCCGGGCGGTAACATGCCCATTGCATGCATCGCCTCGCACGACGAGCACCTCACGAACACCATTTCGTGCTCGTACTGCGCGTGGAGTGGCGCGCCACACTCGACGCACGGACCCCCTGTCTCGAACGGAGGGATGCGCGGGTGATCGGTGAACGATCCCTCGACGATGGTCCGAACTACGTTGAAGCCTGCGTGCCGGAGGTCGTAGCCCTCGTCGGTCTTTCGGACGAATGGCCCCTCGAGTTTTTTGAGGTGGTAGTTGAACTGCGAGCCGTCCCGCATGCCGACGCGCTTGCGGAGTTCCGCGAAGGTCATCGGTCGAAACTTCTCCTCGAAGAGAATCTGCAGTATCTTAAGCCGCGTCTCGTTACCGATGATAGCGAACGCCTCCGCCGGGGCGAGGCGTGCACCCTCGTTGGCGTGGGCTTCGTTAATCATGAGCACTGTTGGGCGCACTCGAATATGGACCTATCTCGACGACGGCTCCGGCTACGACGCGAGGACGCGGCGAGTTCCGGATTCCGGCGGCGAGCGGACCGGCATCGTACTGAATTTCCCTCGACCGTGTAAACCGATACGTGACCTGCTCGTCTCTGTAGACGGTAGCCGTCGAGGGACAACGGTTCTCGCCTCGCCGGGCACACGTGAAAGCCTCGGTTGCACGCAGCCTGGTCGCGCTCACTGCTGCCTCCAGGGGGCGTGTCTGTTCGTGTCGAACCGGCTCCGCGTGCCACTCCACCCAGTGTTGCTCAAAGCAGGCGTGGTGGATAGACTCAGGCGACTGTTAATTATCGGTCCTCTCGACCGTCTTAGGCAACGAGCTTTCAGTCCACGCGCCGATTGAAATGTATTTCAGCTAACGGTTATTGGCGTGTCGCGCATCGGTTTACCGGAGGTGCAAACATGCCAAACCAATCGACCAGCCGCCGACTCGTCCAGTTGCTCTGCGTGCTCGCCAGCATCGCGCTCGTCGGTGCCACGCCAGCAGCTGCCGCGGAAATACCCGGCACTCACGGCGGGACGCTCACCCTCTGCAGTGACTACGACGCTGCAGCGGACGCCGGCATCGACGCAGTCGAAGCGGCGACTCCCGTCGACGCGGTGACCGCCGAAACCGACTTCCTGGGGCAGATTCAGGCGTTCGTCACCCAGCGCAACTTCGATGTGACGCGTACGGGGTGCCTCGGCTGAACGGCAGCATCGAGCATCCACCCGACGGCGAGGAGGGACGAACCACACCGGCCGTCCCGTCCCCTTTCCGTGCAAGCTCTGCCGGTAACGCCGTTCGAAGTGGCGTTCGGTTTAGACCACTGATCGTCGGGGTTCGACGGCGCGTTCGGGGAAACGAGCGATACGTCCCCTGTACGAGTCGATTCGAACGGCTCGATCCGGCGGCGTTCCGGCGCTGATCGCCCCCTCATAACGAACGGGTTTCGATACGCGCCCGCGGGCGGCGGGGTCAGCTGCGCGAGATCACTCCGCCCAGCCATCTACACGATTGCACAGACGTCTCCGGCGTGCGGGCTAAGTAGCGTGACCTCTAACGGGTGCGCCACACAGTGATACGCGAGCGAGACGGCATCCACCTGGAACTCGACCGGCACGTCGTCGCGGACGCGCGGTCCGCGGTCGGGGACGTGAACGTGGTGAGCCACGCGCACAGCGACCACGCGCCGCGTCGGAGCGTGAGCGCGAACGGGGACGCGGGGACGGTCATCTGTTCGGCGCTGACGGCGGCGCTCGTGGCGGCGCGGAGTGGCGTCAGCCTCGACCACGTGGAGTCCGCGCCGGGCGTGACGCTGCTGCCGTCCGGGCACGTCGCGGGGTCGCGCGCCGCGCTGATCGAGGACGGGGACGGCACGCGCTACCTCTACACCGGCGACGTGTCGACGCGCGACCGGGCGTACCTCGCCGGC
>CAZYYH010000241.1:0-3653 GCA_964651725.1 uncultured Halobacteriales archaeon
ACGAGCGAAACATCTAAGTTCCGGGGTTCTTTTCTCTGCATGGAGGTCTCACATTGGAAGTTTCCGACAGTCTGCTATGTCTGTACAACGGTCGACTAGAGAAGCGCGGCGACTCCTACGTCATCGAGGTGCCCGAGCGCGAGGTTCGCCAGGGCGACGTGCGCCGCGGCGACGTGTACCGGGTCGCACTCCTGTCGCGTCCGGACGCCGACGCGGACGACTCGGGTGGCTCCGACTCTGGGTCGCGCTCGCGCTCCGACCATCCCGAGCCGCCGGTCGACGTGGGCGACGTCCGCGACGTCACCATCGAGGGCACCGGCAAGCAGGGCGACGGCATCGCCAAGGTCGAGCGCGGCTACGTCGTCATCGTGCCCGGCGCGCGAGAGGGCGACGACGTCACTATCAAGATAACGAAGATCACCGACAACTTCGCCATCGGCGAGGTCATCAAGGAGGACACCTCGCGGTAACGCCGTCGTGACGCGGGCCACCCGGTCGAACGCTCGCCGGTCATCCGCCGGGCGACCCGAACGAATCGATGGTGCCGTGGACGAACGCCGCCCACTCGTCGAGTTCGTCGTGCATCAGCTTCTGGACGGCGGGCAGCGGTTCGGCCTCGTACCGGTAGACGTGGCCGCCGTCGTCGAGGAGTCGTCGGATTCCCGAACGCACCCGCCGTCCCGAACGTCGATGCACAGAGCCTCGTCGGGCACGTCGTCTACGGCGCGGTGCTCGGCCTCGTCTACCCGTACGTCGCCGAGTAGCCGGTCGCATCCCGCGATTCCCCGGCCCGGGACGAGACCGCCCGGCTCGTCGGTCCGGGTCGCAGAGAATCGCTGGCATAGGGCGCGTACGACCGAAACCGATGGCCTTCCAGGCAGGCGAACTATCCGGGATGTTCACATAACGGGTCGGTATGGTCGTCCGGAAGGCGCTCTGGCGGAACCCCGTGCTGTTCGTCCCGGTGCTGGCGTGGTCGTTCGTCCAGGTGCCGGAACTGCTGGTGCGGGAGGTGGACCCGGCCCTCGCGGGCGCGCTCGCGCCGGGACGGACGGCCCTGTTCGTCTTCGTCACGCCGTTCTTCCACGCGGGGATCCTCGGGATGGCCGACGAGGCACTCGACGAGTACACCTCGCTCGACGCGTTCGTCCGGGCGGCGAAGGCCAACTACGCGTCGATGCTCGGCGCGTACCTCCTGGTGCTGGCGATGTCCTCCGTGCTCGGCGTCGTCGCGCTCCTCGGGGCCTGTTCGGCGGACTGCTCCTCCTGTCCGGTGGCGAGTCGACGCTCCCCCTGATTTTCGGCGTGCTCGCGGCGCTCCCCCTGGTCGCGTACCTGGTGGTGATGTTCCTGATCCAGTTCTACGGGCACGCCATCGTCCTCGACGGGACGGGGGCGGTCGCCGGACTGAAGCGAAGCGTGGCGCTCGTCCGGCGGAACCGCCTGCGGACTCTCGGCTACTCCGTGGTCGGCGTCGTCGCGGGCACCGTCTTTGGCCTCGGCCTCTTCGTCTCGTCGTTCCTCCTGGCGGCCGACCGCTCGATGTACGGCCTGCCCGCGACCGGGATGTCGACGGCCGGCGTCGCCGTCGGAATCGTGCTGATCGTCGTGGTCCAGACGCTCGCCGGCAGCGCGTTCGCCACCTACTCGGTGGCGTTCTACCGCCGCCTCGGCGACTGACGGACCGGCCGCTTCCACCCGACCGGTCCGGTATCCGGTTTCTAACAAACATCTCGGCTACCGACACCCTCGATGGTATGTCCCGTTCGGACGTCGAGGGCGCGGTGCGCACGGCGATGGAGGAACGGAGCGCGGTGCAACGCGATCTCCAGCAGACGCTCCTCTCGGGGCTGGTGTTGACCCTCCCGCTGTTCATCACGCTCCTCATCCTGGGCTGGATCCTCGACATGGTGTCGAACGCGCTGTCACCCCTGGTGGCGCTCCTGGTCGAGTTCGGGCCGACCGACGGGATGGCCACGATCCTCGTCGAGGGGCTCGCCGCGACGCTCGTCTTCGGCGTGATCCTCGCGGTCGGTCTCGCCGCCCAGCACGGCCCCAACACGCATCTCGGCCGGCGGTTCGACGCGCTCATGGAGGACGTGCCCGGCGTGGGCTCCATCTACACGAGCGTCGAGCGGATGAGCGACGTGCTGGTGGACGGGGACACCGACAGCTTCCGGGAGGTGAAGCTGGTGGAGTTCCCCCGCGATGACACCTTCGCGCTCGCCTTCCTGACGGCCACCCCGGCGGCCACCATCGAGGACGCCGTGGAGCGCGACGACCTGCTGACGGTGTTCGTCCCGCTCGCGCCGAACCCCGTCATGGGCGGGCATCTCCTGAACGTCCCGCAGGAGCGCGTCCACGACGTCGACCTCTCCGTCGAGGAGGGCATGGAGGCGATAGTGACGACCGGCCTCACCATCGACCAAGCATCGATGGACGACGCTTCGTGAGAGTGCGGTCGCTTCGGGGGTAGCTCCGACGCCCTCGTAAACTACGTAAGTGTAATTAGTTTCACCTCTATGTAACTAATTGCAATCATCAAGTGGTTTATAGCGAAGCTTCACTTCACGAACTCGAAGGACGCCTGGCCGCAGTTCGGACACTCGTCTCGCCCCATCGGCGACGGTCCGAGCGACTCGGACGTGAGGAGAACGGTGCCGCACGCTACGCACTCGACGTTCGTTAACACGACCGAGAAATCGCGTCCGACCCTCTTGTCCGTCTCGTTTACCCGGATAACCACAGGGAGCGGTGTCGACCGATCCGTACGGCCGTCGAACGAGTTCGGCGAGTCCACTGCTCGGGAGGAATCGTCGGGTGGACCTGCCCGGCCGCACTCTCCGGTTTCGCCGAGACGGGACGGTGGTGGCCCCCTGCGGCGGGCCACGGGTACCGTGCTCGATCTGTCAATGGGTGGTCGGGCCCATTAGATGCGGTCGCGCCGACGTTGGTCGGGTGCTGTGCTGGCGGTCGGCATCGCGTGCCGTCCAGGGGGTGCGTCGGGAACTACCTCCCCTGTACGGGCATTCGTAGCCACGCCCGAAACCACCGTAGGCGTAACGCCTAAGGAGTTTAATCGGCCGAATGACGGCCCAAACGCCGCGTTCTCGGGTAGTATTCACTCCTCGCGTGAGTGAACGACGCAACCCGGGAACTGTCCGAGTGGCCACCCGCAGGGAACCTGCTTCTGCGTGGCACGATGCGCGACCGGCCGTAGCGGGCACGGTCGACCGCGCTCTCGGCACTGACGGGTTTTTCGGCGGTGACGATGGTTCAGGACGGTTCACACCTCGGCAGCCGTTCAGCATTTCCCACGACTGCGTCGTCGTTCACGGTCGAGAGCAGGGTGGGGCTAACGAACTAGGCAGTCTACTGAATACCGGCCGGGCCCGATAGTAGTTTGCACTCCCGATGGGTGGGGTGCAATGGGTGGAGATCATCTCGGAGGCCATCCCAGTGGATGAGTTCCTGCGAATGGCCTCCGTTTCTATCACTGATCGACGAGCGCCGACGCCGTCGGTCGCGTAGGAGTGCGAACTCGCCGTTCCCGCCCGTCTACCCCAGCAGCTCCACGAGCAGCGCGTTCTGGGCGTGTAGCCGGTTCTCGACCTGCTCCCAGGCGAGACAGCGGTCGCTCTCCAGCACGGCGT
>CAZYYH010000242.1:0-3641 GCA_964651725.1 uncultured Halobacteriales archaeon
CGCCGGCGAGCGCCGCGCCTGCGGGGCGGCCGAGGCGGACGCGGCCGGCGACGACGCCGGCGAGCGCGCCGACGCCGAGGACGACGGCGGTGACGCCGAGTGCGAGTGCGAACGCGAGCCTGCTCCCGAGATCGCCGAGCACGAGGATGGCGAACGTCACGACGGCGTCCGGGGTGAGCGCGCCGACGACGCCGGCGACCGGAGCGGCGACGAACCTCGGCGTCGTGCCGACCGCGGCGTACGACCCGACGACGGCGGCGACGCCCGCCAGGACGCCGGCTGCGAGGTCTGCTGGGTCGAGGCGTGCCATGTCCGGACCGACGGACGGTCCCCGTAAATGGGTTTTCTAGAATCTCTCCCGGATTCGAGGGGAGGTGGCCGCTGCGACCGTCGGGTCAGCCGACCCCGAAGGGTGACTTCTGCTTTCTCCGGCCGCGTCCATCGGAGTAGCAGAACGGAGGAGTCCGGACGACGCCTCTCGCGGCGCGCTCGTCGGTGGCGCTGTCGGCGCGGCAGCGGCGTCGACGGCCGGCAATCTCCACTGGCTCCGGGGCCGGGCGGGCCGTGAGTCGGCCGAGTCGATGAAACAGTGCCCGCGGTATCGCTCCCTGAACTGGCCGTATCGAGGGCTTACCCGCCGACCGCCGCGAAACCGAACTGGGGTTTTTCGGCCGCGCCGACGGAGCACTCCGCATGGACCTCGGGGCGGTCCGGCGGGAGTTCGTCGACCAGGGGCGCGGGGTGACGGGGGCGCTGCTCGTGATCGGCACGTCGATGCTCTACACGATGGAGATGACGTGGCTCGGCCGACGGCTCCCGCCGGCCGTGCTGCTCTCGTACACGGTGGTCGGCATGGGGCTCGTGCTGGTCGCCACGAAGTACGTGGGGTTCCGGGCGAGCGAGGACTGGGAGACCGACCGCAGCACCGCGAGCTACGTCACCGACTTCACGGAACTGCTGATGCAGAGCTTCCTGACGGCGTACGCGGTGCTGTTCCTGTTCGGGTTCGTCGGAATCGACGACCCGCCGCTGGTGGTGGTTCGCCTCGGCCTCATCTTCGTCGTGCCGCTGGCGTTCGGGGCGTCCATCGCCAACCAGCTCCTCGGAACGCAGGACGGCGGCGGGAACGGCGGGAGCGACGGAGGCGGCGGGAGCGGCGACGGCCGAGGCGGTGGCGGTAACAGTGGCGAGAGCGGCGGTAGCGCCAGTCACGGCTCGGGCGACGGTGCGACGCGGAACCGGTCGTTCGCCCGCGATCTCGTCATCTACACGGCGGGCGCGGTGTTCATCTCGGCGGCGTTCGCGCCGACCGAGGAGATACCGCTCATCGCCACCACCGCGGGGTGGCCGCGGCTGTTCGCCACGGTCGTCGCCAGCGTGCTCGTCGCGCACCTCATCCTGTTCGAACTCGAGTTCCGGGGTCACGAGCACCGGGTGGGCCGGGAGTCGGAGCGACAGCAGTGGGGGACGACGTTCACGCTCTACTTCATCAGCGTGGTGGTGGCGGTGCTGCTGCTCGCGGCGTTCGGACAGGTGCCCGCGGACCGGTTCGCGGTGGTCGTCCAGGAGGTGATCGTCCTGGCGTTCCCGGCTTCCATCGGCGCGAGCGGCGCGACGGTGGTGTTATCGTGAGCGACGGCGGCGACGACCGGGAGCCCTCCACGGTCGAGAAGGCGGTGTCGGTGTTCAGCGTCGCATTCACGCTAGCGCTGCTCGGGTTCGTGGCGTGGCAGGCGTGGACGGTGCCGCCCGCGGAGAACCCGCAGGCGCGAATCGTCGCCACCACGGAACTCCCGGACGGCAGCGTCGAGACCACGGTCGAACTCGTGAACGACCAGGACGTGGGCGTGGTGTCGTCGACCGTCGAGTTGAGCTGCGGGTCGCCGCCGGTGACGGTGTCGTTCACGAACGTCCCGGCCGGCGGTCGGGCACAGGCGCACGCGGTGTGCCCGCCGGGCCCCGGGAACGTCACCGCGTCGGTACGGACGTGGATGGAGCCGTGACCCGGGCGGGAGCGACCCGTGACCCGGGTTCGCCCAATGACGGCGGTAACCAGCTAGGCACCACGCGGAAGGCGCTGCCGGTCGTCAGTACATCCGGGTGTAACGATGGTCAACAGCTACGAGCTACGCGACGAGCGGGGCGAGCGAACGAACCGGGAGGGCGCGTCGATGGAGCCGGGTCGCGGCCGGCAGACCCACGAGGCACAGCGACGCGCGGGCGAGCAGCACGAGAACCGGCGGGTGAACGCCGGCGGTCACCGTATCGAGCAGACGGGCCAGCGGTCCGGGGGTCGCCGGGAGCAGTCCCGGAGCCAGGGACACCACCACGCGGGTGGCGAGCACCTCCAGGGTAGCGAGACGCTCATCACGCCGATGACCGCCGACCAGGGCGCGAGCGACGTGCAGCGCGGCGACACCGAGCGCTATCGCTACGGTGGCGAGGCGCGCTCGACGCACGGCCACGCGAACGAGCCACGCGGCGGGTGGCCGCAGTCGGACGCCGGCGGCCAGCAGGGAACCCGCGGCGGGCAGCGAACGGGCGGCCGGCAGGGGACCGAGAGCCGGCAGGAGACGGGCGGTCCGCGGACGACTGGAAGCCGACAGGGAACTGGCAGCCACCAGCAGCACACCGGCGGTCGCCAGCAGCGCACCGGGCGGCAGGGGGCCGGCGGCCGCGAGGGCACCGGCCAACAGCACACCGGCGGACGGCAGGGCCGCAGCGGCAAGCGGGACACGAGCGAGCAGCGCCGCCGGTACGCGAACTCGACCGACCAGACCCAGTACGGCGGCACGCTCGAGGACGAGCCGAACGCCGTCGAGCAGACCCGGATGCGCGAGAACCAGTCGCGGACGGAGGGGCGGGTCGAGGGCAGCCACCAGAACCGTCGGCGGCACGGCACGCCGCAGGCCGAGCAGGGCCGCTCCACGCGGCAGGGCCGCCAGGGCTCCCCGAACGAACGCCAGTCCGGACAGACGGAGACGCACGGCCGGATGCAGTTCGGTGGGGAGAAGGGCGGAAGCGAGCGCGACCGTCGGTACGGGAGCCGGCACGGCCACGGCTCCGAGCGCCGCCGGTGACCGCCCCGTACGGTACGCTGGCGGACAGTAACTTCTTCTGAACGCGCGCCACACGATTCGCCTACCCGGGCGGTGAGCCGACGCTCGCCCGGTAAGCGTCACGAAACCCGTTCGCGGCCGCCGGTACGCGTCACCAATCCGAGGGAGTCTCCGAGGATACAGTTACCGCCGAGGCCGCGGGGAAACTCGGGTGAACCGTCACGCACGCCTTTTGTCGGCGGCGGCGTCGCTACGTGTCGAGACGATGTCGGACATCGGTGTCGTTCACATGGACCTGTGGTCGAAGGGTGGCGGGGAGAGCGTCTGCATGAACGCCCTGGAGGCGCTCCAGAACGACCACGATGTGACGCTGCTGACGCTCACCGATCCCGAGTTCGACGAGTTGAACGACTACTTCGGGACGGACGTGCGCGACGTGACGGTGCGGCGTGCGGGCCGACTCGCGCCGTGGCTCCACCGCCGGTACGGCATCGAGTACTACGTGCTCCAGAACGCGCTGCTCGGCCGGTACGCGCGCCGGCACGCCGACGAGTTCGACCTGCTCGTCAGCACCATCAACGA
>CAZYYH010000243.1:0-3618 GCA_964651725.1 uncultured Halobacteriales archaeon
CTGCATCTGGTTGCGGATGGTGCCGGGGTTGCGGTCGACCTCGTCGGCGATGTCCTCCCCCTTGACCGCGTCCTCCCGCTCCGAGTAGAGGTCTACGAGCGCCCGTAGAATCGTCTTCTGACTCGGCGTCAGCTCTATCGATGACATGGCGAGGTGTTCGGAGTTGCGAGCCTTAAATGTCTCGAATGTCCTAACAAACCGTACACGTCGCGGCTGGCACGGGTCCGGAGGCGGCCGGCCGCCGCTACTGGCGAGCCTCGATGATCCTGACGCCGGTCCACTGGACGACGAGCATGAGGACGCGGAGCGCGGCGAGATACACGGCGGCGAACACGATGATGGCGGCGTAGGTGCGCGGCACGACGAGCGCGAAGTAGCCGACGCCGAGCACGACGACGGCGATGCTGCCGACGACGCGTGCGATCTCGCGCGGGCCGAGGTCGCGAAGCTGGGCGGCGTCCACGTCGTGGAAGACGTAACCGGTCGCGGCGAAGCCCGCGAACCAGACGACAGCACGCTCGAAGCGATCACGGAGGCGACTGCGTCGGAGGGCGGCCGACATACCGTCGAGTTGTCGATACATCCGACAAGTATCTTTGGGCAGGCCGGATTCCGGGCCTTCTAAGGCGGGCGGGCGGGAAGTATCGGGCATGAGCAGGTCGGTCCAGATCATCGGTGCGCCGGTGGACTTCGGCGCGAATCGACGCGGGGTGGACATGGGACCGTCGGCGATCCGGTACGCCGGCCTCGCGGACGCACTCGCGGAGGCCGGCGTGGAGTCCGTGGACGCCGGCGACCTCCTGGTGGCGCGCGCGGAGGAGCGCGACCCCGACGAGGGGCCGGGTTCGGGGAGGGCGAAGTTTCTCGCGGAGATCGAGGACGTCTGCCGACGGCTCGCGGACGAGGTGGCGGAGGTCGTGGCGAACGGCCGGTTCCCGCTGGTGCTCGGCGGCGACCACTCGGTCGCCATCGGCACGCTGTCGGGTTCGGCCCGCGACGCCGATATCGGCGCGGTCTGGTTCGACGCGCACGGCGACTTCAACACGCCGGAGACCTCGCCGAGCGGGAACGTCCACGGCATGCCGCTCGCCGCCGCGCTCGGCCAGGACGGGTTCGACGGGGTGGAGTGGGCGCAGGCGCGCGGCCTCCGCGAGGAGAACGTCGTGCTGGTCGGGCTGCGGTCGCTCGACGGCTCCGAGCGCGAAGCCATCCGCGAGAGCGACGTGACCGCGTTCACCATGTCGGACATCGACGAGCGAGGCATGGACGACGTGGTGCGCGACGCGCTCCACGTGGCGACCGCGGGCGTGGACGGCATCCACGTCAGCCTCGACCTCGACTGGCTCGACCCGAACGTCGCCCCCGGCGTCGGCACGCCGATCCGCGGCGGCGTCACGTACCGCGAAGCCCACACCGCCCTAGAGACCGTCGCGGAGCACGACCACGACGAGGGAGTGCTCAGATCGATGGAGCTCGTGGAGGTCAATCCGATCCTCGACCACCACAACGAGACCGCGGACGTGGCGACGGAACTCGCCGCGAGCGCGCTCGGAAAACGGATTCTGTAGCGGGGCGGCTACGCCGTCACTTCAGCGTCACCGAGTCCACGTACGCTCGCGTGCCGGTCGCCAGCGCCGCGTCGTAACCGATCCCGCCCCGTTCGTACGTGTGGTCGGTCGCGCTCACCTGCGCGAGCACGCTCCCGGCGGGGTCGTAGAGCGTGACGGTGTGGCTGCCGTCGACGCCCCACTCGACCTCGACCTCGTTCCACGACCCCTGGCTGACGGCGAAGCCGCTGGTTTGCGACGCGAGTTCCGTCTCCGTCCCGTTCTCCGCCACCACCAGGACGAGTTCGTCGTTGCCCAGGTCCGCTTTCACCCGGTACTCGGAGTCGGCGGCCTGCACGCCGTAGTCGAGGCTGACGTCCGTCGCCCCGTCCTCGGGATAGACGTCGTAGCTGAACGTGTCGCCCTGCTCGGGGTAGGCGCGGATGCCGGACGTGGAGTGTGCGCCCGTCGTCGTCCCGTCGAGTTCGAGCATCCACACGCCGTCGCGGACGAAGCGGTCGTTGATGGTCGCTCCCGCACTCCCCTGGCGGAACGAGTACTCCGAGAGGTCGCCGTCCTCGAAGTCGTCGATGAGGGTGCGCGAGGCGTCGCCCGATTTCAGCACCTCCACGCGGTCGAAGAACGCCGACCCGGCGTTCCCGTCGAGGAAGGCCTCGTAGCCGACGCCGCCCGACGTGTACCTCGAGTCGGTCGCGGAGACGGAGGCCACCTCCCGCCCCGCCTCGTCGCGGAGCGTGACGGTGTGGCTGCCGTCGGTTCCCCAGTCGACCGCGAGTTCGTGCCACTCGCCGTCGTTCGCGGTCATGCCGCCGTTCATCTTCTCGAGTGCGGTCCACGACCCGGCGTCCGACCGGTGCAGCTGGAGGTTGTCGTGCGTGAAGTCCACCTGGACGACGTAGGAACTCTCGTCGCCCTGGTCGCCGTAGACGCAGTGCACGTCGTCGGCCTCGCCGGTCGCCAGCAGCCGGTAGTAGATGGTGTCTCCCGCCTCCGGGTAGACCGGGAGGCCGGACGTGCTGAACATCTCGGTGGTGTCGCCGGCTATCTCCAGGGCCTGGTAGCCGTCGAAGGCCGGGCCCGCGACGGTGCTCGTGGAGCCGGGATTGGAGTGAAGGCTGTACGCGGCGAGGTCGCCGTCCTCGAACCCCTCGATGACGCCGGCCCGCGAAGCGTCGCCTGCGTCCACCTCGATAGCGTCGAACTGGACGGCTCCACCCGACGCGAGGTAGGCGTCGAGGCCGACGCCGCCACCCGTCCACGTCCGGTCGGCCGCCCGAAGTTCGGCGACCTGCGTCCCGCTCGCGTCGAACAGCGTCACGCGGTGGCCGCCGTTCGACCCCCACTCGACCGCGACCTCGTACCACTCGCCCGACGCGGCGGTGAAGCCGGCTTCCTGCCGGGCGAGCAGTTCCACGTCGCCGTCCTGCCGGCGGAAGAGCCGGAGGCCGTCGTCCGCGAAGTCCACCCGGACGAAGTAGCAGTTGCGGTGGTCCTGGACGCCGTACGAGACGTTGACGTTCGCGCCGCCGTTCGCGTCGCGCACCCGGTATCTGACCGCGTCGCCGACCGTCGGATACGTCGGAAGGCCGGACGTGCTGCCCAGTTCGGCCGTGGCGTCGGCGACCTCCAGCGCCCGCGACCCCGAGTACGTCGGCGACGACACGACGCTCGCGGCCGAACTCCCCGTCTGGAAGTCCCACTCGGAGAGGTCGCCGTCCTCGAAGCCGTCCGCCCGGCGGTCGTCCACGTCCACCTCCACGGCGTCGAAGTAGATGGTCTCGCCCGACGCCGCGTACGCGTCGTAGCCGACGCCGCCCGCAGTCCACGTCGCGTCGGTCGCCGATATCTCGGTGACTTGCCGGCCGACGGCGTCGTACGCGGTGACGGTGTGCGTGCCGTCGGTTCCCCAGTCCACCTCCACCTCGTACCACTCGTCCTCCCGGATGTCGAACCCGCCGTCGGTGATGGCGAGCCGCGTCGAGTCGCCGTCCTCGTACCGGAACATCTGGAGGTTGTCGTCGTTGAAGTCGAACCGCACGAAGTAGCGGTT
>CAZYYH010000244.1:0-3618 GCA_964651725.1 uncultured Halobacteriales archaeon
CCGGCAGCACGCCGTCGTCGTGGTGGGCGTGGTAGCGCCGCGTCTGCGCGTAGCCCGCCGCCATCCCCACCGCCACGTCCTCGTGGAGCCCGAGCACGTACTCCAGGTCGCTGTCCCCCAGCGCCTCCATCACCGGGAGTTCGGTCGTCCCCGGGTTCCCGAACACGTGCTCGACGCCGTACTCCTCCAGCGCGTCCACGAACAGGTCCGCGCCCGTGTAATCGGTCATGGTCGCTCTCTTTGACCGGGCGCGATCTGCGAACGATGCATACGTAGCCGTATCCCCCGGCGAACTTAAATCTCCGACCGGGGTTCGGCGGTACCGCTCGAAACCAAGTAGCAACGGCGCACGAGAAGCGTCCGAAGGGAGCCGCGAGTGCCGGCTGCGGTGTTCTCGTGCGGGGCACTGGCTCGAACGAGAACTCGTGAGACGAGCGCACCCCTCATAAACCTTATAAATGTACTATTTTGTAATTTTTTGTAATCTATGTAACCTTTAAGTTGTTTATGTGCCGGCGGGCCACGCGGCCTGCGGGCCGCTTCTCCACGCTCGCGGCTCCCTACGGTCGCCGCCCCCGCAGGCCGAGGCACCCTTCGGTCGTGCCTCGCGCTCACCGCTCGCTTGTTCGTGGTTCTCCCTTCGGTCAAACCGCGCGGCTCACGGCTCACTCCGTTCGCCGTTCGCTTGTTCGTGGTTCTCCCTCCGGTCGAACCACGCTAGCCTCGCCACCGTTAAACCCTCGCCACGCCACGTCCGAGACGATGACCGAGTTCGACGGCGACGCCCGCGCGTTCGTGCAGGCGCACCTCGACGAGCACGGCTTCCTGTCCTGGCTCGACCTCGCGGTCGAGACCATCGAGCCGGGCCACCTCGTCATGCGCGTCCCCTACGACGAGAAGCTCGCCAACCGCAGCCCGGGCGCGGAGGGCCACGTCCACGGCGGCATCGCGTCGACGCTCGTCGACACCGCGGGCGGCGTCGCGTGCCGGACGGCGCTCGACGACCCCGTCGGCGGCGGAGCCGCTACCATCGACCTCAACGTCTCCTACCTGCGGCCCGCCGTCGGCGACCTCGTCGCGGACGCCGAGGTGGTGCGAGTCGGCTCCACGGTCGGCGTCGCCACCGTCACCGTCGAGAGCGACACGCCCGACGGCGAGCGGAAGCCAGTCGCCGAGGGTCGCGGCTCCTACCGGCTGTTCCGGAGCGAGTAGGGCTGGAAACGCGCTGATTAGCTGATAGCGGCGCGCGAGGCGCGACCGACCGGAGGGAAGGAGCGTCCGCGCGAGGGACGAGGTGCGCAACGAGGTGAGCGAAGGGAACCGAGCGAGCACCGGCAGACTCGCTTCGCTCGTCTTTCGAGCCCTGCTTCACTCACTCCGTTCGCTCGGCAGGACACCGTCGTTCGCTCCCTCACGACGACACCGCAGTCGGCTGGGGAGGGCGTGGCGGCGGTGTCATGTTGCCAGCAGCTAGCCCGTTGCCAGCACTCCAGAACTCGTTGTTTGGTCTCCGGGGACTTCGCTAGCTACAACTGGCAAACCGATAGGCGCAGCCACACGCCTCCCCAGCCGACTCACACCGTGTTCCGTTCGCTTCGCTCACTCCACACGGTGCTCGTCCCTCGCGGGTCGCCGCGCTCGGGCGGCGACCCTCGCGCCACCGCAATCGGTTTCTCGGGTCATCGTGAAAACGCCGGAGAACCGGTGGTTCGTCGCTATCCGTCGGCCTCCTGTCCGACGCCTTCCGACTCGCCCTCGACCGGCGGGCCGGGCGTCGTCGCCTCCTCGGTGACGCCGTGCGCGACCGCGTCGCCCGTCTCCGCGTCGAACAGGTGGATGCGGTCGCGGTCGAACACCACCGTCAACCCCTCGTCCTCCGGGCGCTCGGCCTCCTCGGGGTCGGGCGGCACCCGCATCAGCAGCTGGTCCGCGTCCCCGGCCATCTCCAGCTTCGGGTCCCGATCGAACCGGAGGTAGACGAGTATCTCGTCGCCCAGCGGCTCGATGACGTCGGTGCGCGCCTGCACGCGTCCGGACGGCTCCGCGAGTTCGTCCGCGCGTTCGAGCGGCACCACGTCCTCCGGGCGGATGCCGAGCGTGACCTCGTCGCCGTCGTGCACGTCGAACCGGCCGGGCGGCACCACCACGTCGAAGTACGGCGTCTCGACCGTGCCGTCGCGGTAGACGCCCGGGAAGAAGTTCATCGACGGGCTGCCGATGAATCCCGCGACGAACTCGTTCGCCGGCTGGTTGTAGCAGACGAGCGGCGGCGCGAACTGCTGGAGCCGGCCCGCGTTCATCACCGCGATGCGATTCGACATCGTCATCGCCTCCTCCTGGTCGTGCGTGACGTAGACGATGGTGGCGTCGAGGCGCTTGTGGAGCCGCTGGAGTTCCGCTCGCATGTGGACGCGGAGCTTCGCGTCGAGGTTGGCGAGCGGTTCGTCCATCAGGAACACCTCGGGCTCGCGCACGATGGCGCGCGCGATGGCGACGCGCTGGCGCTGTCCGCCCGAGAGTTCGTCGGGCATCCGGTCGAGCATCCCCTCCATCTGGACGACCCGCGTCGCCTCCTCGACGCGGCGCTCGATCTCGTCGGCGTCGTAGTTGCGGAGCCGGAGCCCGAAGCTCACGTTGTCGAACACGTCCATGTGCGGGAACAGCGCGATGTTCTGGAACACCATCGCCACCTGCCGGTCCTTCGGCGGCAGGTTGGTGACCTCCCGGCCCGCGACGTACACCTGACCCTCGGTGGGCTTCGTCAACCCCGCGATCATCTCCAGCGACGTGGACTTCCCGCAGCCCGACGGCCCGACGAACGTCACGAACTCGCCATCCTCGATCTCCAGCGAGAGGTCGTCGACCGCCACCACGTCGTCGTACCGCTTCGAGAGGTGGTCGAGCGTAACGTCTCCCATGGGTGGTCACCCGGTGTGTGCGCGCGTGGCGTCCGACGCCACTCCGGGTCGATCATCGACGGGCACCGGCGAGGCGGCCGCGCCCGGTAGGTCCGCGACGCGACTCGACGCGGTCGGCACACGCGAAACGACCATGCCCCGAACGTCGGCCCGCGCCGGTCTTTGTTATACGTCAACTATTCGCGCCCGTCCGCGGTAACCCCGCGTTACCCGAGGACTGCGTCGGGTCGACCCCGAACGGCCGGCTTCTGCGGGCGCGGCTGTCGGTCCCGACCCCCGAGACTCGGCGCGACGCCTTCCGACGCCGCAACCGACCACGTCGCAGGCGTTCGTGACGGGCGCGCGCCGCTACCGCTGATTGCGCCACGCGAGCGCAATCGACGCGTTCCAGCAGGCTCACAAGGGGTGGACGCCCGGTTCGCGGCCTGACGGATCCCTCGCCGGCCCGACCTGTCCGGGTGCGCTCATTCATCTTTAACCCCACCGCTGGCGACAGTTCGTTCTGGGGAGACACAGATGGCCCAGTATCAGCTACCAGATCTGCCGTACGGGTACGACGCGCTCGAACCGCACATCGACCAGCGCATCATGGAACTCCATCACGACAAGCACCACCAGGGGTACGTGGACGGCGCGAACGCCGCCCTCGACAAACTGGAGGAGATGCGCGGGTCGGGCGACTGGGGGGACGTACGCTCGG
>CAZYYH010000245.1:0-1076 GCA_964651725.1 uncultured Halobacteriales archaeon
ACGCACGTCCACCGCATCTACCGGCGGCTCGGCGTCGCGCCGCCGAACGCCGACCACGAGGGCGTGCGCGCGGTGCTGGAGCGCGACGTGCCGGCGGAGAAGTGCGGGTTCGGGCACACCGCGTCGATCCAGTTCGGCCGGGAGTACTGCGCGGCGCGAAAGCCGGCGTGCCTGGACGGCCCGGAGGCCTGCCCGCTGTACGACTACTGCGACCGCGTGGGCGTCTATCCGAACACGGGCGAGGTCGTGGACCCAGCGGAGGCCGCGGACGCCACCGACGCCACCGACGCGACGGACGACTGACGGCCGGCGGGCGAGGGTCGGCGAGCGCCGGCCTATAAGCAATATAACGATTACAAAAAATTACAATGATATACAATTTATTACAAACTATTACATTTATAAGTCGGGTGGGTCGCGGGTCCCGGACGCCGCGTCCGAGCGCGACGACTCGCCGGTCGCCCGATAACCGCGCGCTACCGCGCCAACCGTTAACCGCGTCCCGGCCCACTCTCCGGCATGGCACACGTCACGGTAGCGACGCCGGAGATCGACCTCGACGAGCCGGTGCTGCTCGACGGGCTGCCGGGGATGGGGCTGGTGGGAAAGCTGGTCGCGGACCACGTCGTCGCGGAGTTCGACATGGAGTACTACGCGGGCGTCCACTGCGAGGGCGTGCCGCCGGTGGCGGCGTACCGGCCGGACGAGTCGTCGGTGCGGCCGGCGCTCCAGCTCTACGCCGACGCGGAGCGCGACGCGCTCGCGCTGGTGAGCGACGTGCCGGTGTCGCCGGAGGACGCACCCGAGTTCGCGGCGTGCATCACGGACTGGCTGGAGGTGAACGGCGTGACGCCGGTGTACCTGAGCGGCGTGCACGGGTCGGCGACGGCGGACCGCGACGGCCGCCCGGCGGAGGTGTACGGGCTGTCGACGGGCGACGGCGACGACCTGCTCGACGAGGCGGGCATCGTGCCGCCGCGCTACGCGGGCATCGTGACCGGGCCGACGGGCGCGCTACTGGAGCGCGCCGCAGAGGTGGGGCTGACGGGCGTCGGCTTCCTCGTGGAGAGCGACGA
>CAZYYH010000245.1:1176-3617 GCA_964651725.1 uncultured Halobacteriales archaeon
GAGGCGTACGGGCGGCCGGTGACGCGCGCGTCGACGACGGTCGCGGTGTCGGTCTCGACGCGCACGTGCTGGCCGGGTTCGAGATCGGCGACGGTGTCGACGTGGTCGCTCATGGCGGCGGAGCTACGACGCGGAGCGTGATACCGTTGGGCACTGGATACGTACCGGATCGTTACCACGGGGACAGGGGGCGGCCTCACGCGTCCACGGGACAGCCGGCGATCTCGCCGCCGCGCATGCCGTCCGCGAGCCAGAACACGGAGAGCGCGACGACGACGAGCGCGAGCAGCGCGAACTCCAGGCCGTCGAGCGGCAGGAGCGTCAGCGCGCCGGTGACGCCGAGCACGCCGAGCACGCCGGCGAGGATCGCGCCGCCGCAGGCCGCACAGCCCGCGCCGAGCGTGCCGAGCACGACGCCGGCGACACTGCCGCCGCCTTTCGCCACCGACACGCGGTGCTCGCGGACGTGGTAGACCGCGAGCGCGACGTTCGCGCCGACGAGCGCGGCGGTGGCGACGAGGACGACGCCCTGTACGGGGCCGTAGTCCGTGCCGACGAACGGGTAGAGGTCCGCGAGGATGACGAGCCGGTTCCGGAGCGGCAGCGAGCCGCCGACGACGAGGTCGCCGACGAGCGCGAGGTTCGTCGGGAGCACGAACAGCGACAGCGCGACGACGGCCGCGACCGCGGCGAGCGCGGCGTATCCCGGGACGGACAGCACCAGCCGGAGCGTGCGCGCCATCAGCCGCCAGTCCGCGGCGCGCGTCGGCAGGCGCGGCAGCCGGAGGCGGCGGCGGAGCGACGTCATGGACGGAACACTCGTGGAATCATAGCTGGAGCGCGCTCTCGAACGTGTCGAAGCTCTTCGGGCCGGTCAGCGTCGTGACGAGCGAGCCGTCCTGGAACAGCAGGAAGCTGGGCGTCGAGGAGATGCCCGCCGCCTCGCCCGCGTCGAGGTCGGCCCGGACCGCGTCGCCGTGGGCTTCCTCGCGGGCGTCCGCGACGACCGCCGCCGCGTCCACGTCCGCGTTCTCCGCGAGGAACGTCTCCGTCCGGTCGAGCACGCTCTCGCCGTAGCTCGACTGCTCGGCGAAGTAGTGGTCGGCGAGCGCCCAGTGGGCGTCCGCCGAGCGCGCGAACGTCGACTCCAGCGCCTGCGCCGCCGGCTCGCCCCACGGGTAGATCACGGGATAGCCCCGGAACGCGAACGACACCGTCCCGGCGTCCGTCCACTCCGACCTGATCTCCGGGAGCGTGTTCTCGTGGAAGCGCTTGCAGTTCGGGCACGACGGGTCCTCGAACGCGACGACGACCGCCTCCGCGTCGGCGGGGGCGGGGCCGAGCGTCGGCTGGTCGGCGAGTCCCGCCGCACCTGGGTGCGAGTCGAGCGCATCGCCGTCGCTCTCGTCCGATTCGTCGCCGCCGTCCGTTCCGTCGCCGTCGTCCATCCCACCACCCGTCCCGAGACAGCCGGCCACCGCGAGCGAACTCGTCGTCGCGAGGAATGCGCGTCGGCGCATACTCGAAGAACGTCGCTCGACCGTCATAGGAGTTTTCGGAACTCGGACTAGAGTTCGTCTCGACTCACCCCGACGTAAACGCACCGTACCCGTCAGCGCCTCGCGGGAGGGCAAGAGTCAACTGGCGGCCGCTCTACCACCCGACCATGGGACTCGGAAGCACCGCGAAGAAGCTCCAACAGACGGTCGACATCGCGGAGGACCTCTACGGCAAGGTGAACGACCTCCGCGACCGCATCGGAGGCCTCGAGGAGACGGTCGCCGACACGAACGAGAACGTCGCCGCGCTCGACGCCGAACTCGCGGAGCAGCGCGCGCTCGTCGAAGCGCTCGCCGACGAACAGGGTGTCGACGTGGACGCCGTCGTCGCGGGCGCGACCGACGACGGTGGGGACGCCGCAGGGGTCGACGAGGACGGCTCCGACGCGGCCGACGCCCAGACCCCGGATGGTAACGACTAAAGAGACCTGGCAAGAATTACCGGCAGCATGACCACCCACCGGAGGCCGCTCTCGTCGGTGCTGGAGACCGTCGGCGAGACGCCGCTCGTCCGCGTCCAGTCGTCCCCCGACGCCGTGCCCGTCTACGCCAAGGTCGAGACGTTCAACCCGGGCGCGAGCGTCAAGGACCGAATCGGGAAGTACATGCTGGAGCAGATGCTGGAGCGCGGCGACCTCTCCCCCGGCGGCACCGTCGTCGAGCCGACCGCCGGCAACACCGGCATCGGGCTCGCCGTCGCCGCCGGACAGCTCGATCTCGACGCCGTGTTCGTCGTGCCCGAGCGGTTCAGCGTCGAGAAACAACAGCTCATGCGCGCGCTCGGCGCGAACGTCGTCAACACTCCGACCGAGGACGGCATGGGTGGAGCGATCGACCGCGCGCACGAACTCGCCGACGAACTCGACGACGCCGTCGTCCCCC
>CAZYYH010000246.1:0-3615 GCA_964651725.1 uncultured Halobacteriales archaeon
CGTCCGTCACGGGCGAGATCGGCCTCCAGAACGTCACGGTGCCGAAAGAGAACGTCCTTCCCGGAGTGACGGGGATGAAGGGGCCGCTGTCGTGTCTCACGCAGGCGCGGTTCGGCATCGCGTGGGGCGCGGTGGGCGCGGCCCGGGACTGCTTCGAGACGGCCAGAGAGTACGCCACGGAGCGCGAGCAGTTCGGCGGTCCCATCGCGCGGTTCCAGCTCCAGCAGGCGAAGCTCGCCGAGATGGCGACCCAGATCACCACGAGTCAGTTGCTCGCGCATCGACTGGCAACGCTCAAGGAGCGCGGTGACCTCCGCCCGCAGCACGTCTCGATGGCGAAACGGCACAACGTGCGGATGGCGCGGGATCAAGCGCGCGTGGCCCGGGAGATACTCGGCGGGAACGGCATCACGGCGGACTACTCGCCGATGCGCCACATGGCGAACATGGAGACGGTGTACACCTACGAGGGCACCCACGACATCCACACGCTCGTCCTCGGCGAGGATCTGACCGGACTCGCGGCCTACCACGGCTGAAGTATGACCGGAGAAGCACACCACTCCGAGAGCGACGCCGGGCCGCTCGACGGCGTCACCGTCCTCGACGCGTCGCGCGTGCTCGCCGGGCCGTTCTGCACGATGCAGCTCGGCGACCTCGGCGCGGACGTGGTCAAAGTCGAGCGCCCGGACGTGGGCGACCAGACTCGCGGCTGGCACCCGCCGACGTACGGCGACTCCGGGGAGAGCGCGTACTACCTGAGCGTCAACCGGAACAAGCGCTCCGTCACGCTCGACCTCTCCACCGAGGACGGCCGCGAGGTTTTCCGAGACCTCGCCGCCGACGCCGACGTGCTCGTCGAGAACTTCCGCGTCGGGAAGATGGACGAGTGGGGCCTCGGCTACGACGACCTCCGGGCGGAGAACCCGGGCCTGGTCTACTGCTCGCTGTCGGGCTACGGCGAGTGGGGGCCGGACGCCGACCGCCCCGCGTACGACCTCGTCGTCCAGGCGGAAGGCGGCCTGATGAGCATCACGGGCGAGGAGGGCCGGCCCCCCGTCCGGGTCGGCGTCGCCATCGCCGACATCGGTGCTGGCATGTACGCCACGCAGGCCATCCTCTCGGCGCTGCTCGCGCGCGAACTGGGCGACGGCGTCGGGGAGAAAGTCGACGTGAGCCTGCTCGACGGCCAGGTCGCGTGGATGACGTACATGGCGTCGTACTACTTCGCCACCGACGAGCCGCCCGGTCGGATGGGTAGCAAGCATCCGACTATCGCGCCCTACCAGGCGGTGCCGACCGCGGACGGCTACGCCGTGGTGGCGGTCGCGTCGGAGAACCTGTGGCGGAACTTCTGTGACGCCGTCGGGCGCGAGGACCTGCTGGACGACGACCGGTTCCGGACGAACGCCGACCGGGTCGAGCACCGCGGCGCGCTCGACGCCATCCTCGAGGCCGAGTTCGCGACGTACGAGACGGAGGAGCTGGTCGAGCAGCTCACCGACCACGACGTTCCCGCGACGGCCGTGGAGGACCTCGAAGCCGTCTTCGAGAACGAGCAGGTGCTGGCGCGCGGGATGCGCGAGTCGGTCGAACACCCCGAGGCCGGAACGGTCGATATGTCGGGCGTCCCGATGCACTTCTCGCGGTCGGAGGCGTCCGTCCGCCGCCACCCCCCGCTGCTCGGCGAGCACACCGCGGAGGTGCTCGCGGAACTCGGCTACTCACCCGACGAGGTGGCAGCGCTCGACCGCGACGACGTCATCTGACGGTCGGCTACGTCCCATCGTTCCGGAACCCGGCTGCGTCACCGTGCCGCGAGTCGTTACGACCGGTTGCGTCCCCTTCCGATAGCTTCCGTGCAGGTCGCGGGATCGCCGACGACCGCGGACGGCCGGGCTTAAATCACCGCCCGTCGAATCACCGCTCGTGCCAACGGCAACCAACCGCGGCGTCTCCATCTACTACGAGACCGACGGCGAGGGCGAGACGGTCGCGTTCGTGGAGGACGCGGGTTTCGGCGCGTGGACGTGGAGCTGGCAGGCTCCGTCAGTCGCGGGGCCGTTCGAGACCGTGGTGTACGACCACCGCGGCACCGGCCGCTCCGAACCCGCCGACGACTACGGCGTCCGGGCGCTCGCCGCGGACCTCGAAGCCGTGCTCTCCGCGGTGGGCGCGCGGTCGGCCCACCTCGTCGGCCTCGGCCTCGGCGCGATGGTCGCGCTCCGGTACGCCCGCGACTACGGCCGCGCCGCAACGCTCGCGCTCGTCGGTGCGTCACCCGGCCCGGACGCGAGTGTCCCCGAGAGCGTGCGGGCGACGCTGACGAGCGGCGACGACCGCCGCGCGCTCGAACCCGTGTTCAGCGACGAGGCGCTCGCCGACGAGGGGTTCGAGCGCGTCGTCGAGTGGCGGCGACGGGACGACGCGCCCGCCGACGTCCACCGGCAGCAGCTCGCCGCCGCCGAAGCCTTCGACGCGACCGACTGGCTCTACGAGGTCACCCAGCCCGCGCTCGTAATCCACGGAAGCGACGATGCGGTGTGGCCCGTCGAGGCCGGTGAGCGACTGGCCGACGGGCTGCCGCGAGGGGAGTTCGTGGAGCTGCCCGGCCCGCACTTCGTCCAGGCCGAGCGCTCCCGCGACGTGAACGACGAGTTGGTCGGGTTTCTGGAGGAGCACTCCGAGGACGACTGAAGGGTTTCTTCGTCCTGTTTTGAGTTGGGTCCGTCATCACTCGCTTCACTACTACTTGCTGGAAGCCCCTGGCTCGCTCCGGTCGCGGGGCTCGTTGCGCTCCTCACTCCGTTCGCTCCACTCACTTCGTTGCGGTGCTTGCGTCGTCCGGCTTCCCGGAGCGAGCCAGCCCCTTCCATTCCCGCCTCGTGGATTTTTCCAGGCCTATAGCATACTGGAGGTCCGGCAGGCTGAGGCTGTTGGAAAGTCGATAAGGCTGAGACCATCGAAAAGCCGGCGGTCCCAACCGATTGAGCAACTGACAGGGCGGGAATGGAAGGGGCTGGCGCGGAGAGCGAAGCACGACGACGGTGAGCCGAACGCAGTGAGGCGAACGTCGCTGGGCGAGCGAAGCGAGTCCAGCGGAACAAGCACCGCAGGGAGCGAGCAACGCGAGCGACCGAGGAGCACAGCGAGTCGCGCGAGCCGTCCGCGCCAGGGGCTTCCAACGAGCAGCAGTCGCGGAGGCAGTTGCTCCAAATCCGGCTGGTAGCGCCAGGGGCTTCCCGCAAGCAGCAGTGCAGTTGCGGGTGAGCGACCATCCCCATCGACCGAATCCCTACGGACCTCGAAGCCGAAACTACACGCCACAGAATGACGCTCGCCATCGACCGACTGGCGGCGGGGCGGCGGAACGCCACGGCGATCGTAGACGACTCGGCGGGCCGGACGCTGACGTACCCGGAGTTCGCGGAGGGGGTGGAGGAGATGGCGGGCCGGCTCGCGGGTCTCGGGGTCGAGTCGGGCGACACGGTCGCGGTGGTGGCGCGGAACCGGGTGGAGACGCTCCTGGGGGTGTTCGCGGCGCGTCGACTCGGGGTGGTGCTCGCGCCGGTGTCGCCGCGGCTCGGCCACGGCGGCGTGGATTCGGCGTTGGCG
>CAZYYH010000247.1:0-3609 GCA_964651725.1 uncultured Halobacteriales archaeon
AACCTCCCGTTCGTCGTCGGCTACGACGGCGGCGCGGGCGACACCGGCGAACTCGTCGCGGGCGTCCGCGACCTCAAGGAGGAGTACGGCTTCGCCGCCGACACCGTCGCCGCCATCGGCGACGTGGTCCGGGAGGGCGAGCGCGTACTCGGCGGCGAAACCGACGACGCCGTCGCCGAGATCGGCCGGCTCATGGACTTCAACCACGGCCTGCTCTCCGCGCTCGGCGTCTCCTCGCGCTCCCTCGACGCGATGGTGTGGGCCGCGAGGGACGCCGGAGCCGACGGCGCGAAGCTGACCGGTGCCGGTGGCGGCGGCTGCATCGTCGCCCTCGACGACACCGACGCCACCCTCACCGCCCTCGGCTTCACTCCGGGCTGTGAGGACGCCTTCCGGGCCGAACTGGACACCGAAGGCGTGCGCGTGGAGGAGTCGTGATGGCGTGGAGTCGAGGTCGTGGTTGTCGGAAGCGAGTTGCTCGGGAACGGTTACGACGCTGGAGTCCTGCAAAGCCCTCGGTCGCTAAACCCTCCGGGACTCGCTACGCGCCTCACTCGGTCGCTCCGCTCCCTCGTTGTGGTGCTTGGGTCGTCCGGGAGGGATTTAGCGACCTCGCCCTTTCCGAGTCCGCCAGGATGACGGCCGGTCGGCCGGCCCCGGACGCGGTGGACGGCTCCCTCGCCCGAGAGAGTCGCCGTCCTCGCTCCGTCAGCCCGTTCGGGCGTCCATCCATCAAAGCCGGTTCGACACTCCACGCCCTGGCGGACATGCAAAGGACGAGGCTCCTCGGCGAAGCCCGACGACGCAAGCACTGCGGCCGAGCGACGGAGCGGAGCGACGGAGCGAGGCGAAGCGCGCAGCGAGCGCGCGGTCCGACCGGAGGGAGGACCGCGGTTCGCGCGAGCGGCGGAGCCGCGAGCGTCGCGCGAGTCGAGACGGCGAGGGCTTTGCAAGACGCTAGCAACAGCAGACCCACCTCGACTGGAGGAATTCACTCCCCATGACCACCGTACTCAAGCTAGGCGGCTCGGTGATAACGGAGAAGAGCGAACCGGAGACGGTGGACGACGAGGCGCTGGACGCGGCAGTGAAGGCAGTCTCGGACGCCGACGTGACGGACCTGATCCTCGTCCACGGCGGCGGGAGCTTCGGGCATCATCACGCGAGCCGGCACGGGGTGTCGGCGACCGAGGGGAGCCGGAACGCGGCGGCGGCGCGGGAGATCCACGGCGCGATGAAGCGGCTGAACGACGCCGTCGTGGATCGACTCGCGGGCGCGGGGGTACGGGCGGTGCCGGTACATCCGTTCTCGGCGGCCCACCGGGACGCGGACGGCGACCTCGACCTGCCGACGGGGCAGGTAGCGGCGATGCTCGGGGAGGAGTTCGTGCCGGTGCTCCACGGCGACGTGGTGACGCAGACGGGGCGCGGGGTCACCATCCTGAGCGGCGACGAACTCGTGGTGGCGCTGGCGCGGGCGCTCGACGCGGAGCGAGTGGGGCTGTGCTCGACGGTCCCGGGCGTGCTCGACGCCGACGGCGACGTGGTGCCGGAGATAGCGAGCTACGACGCGGTGGCGGACGCGCTCGGTGAGAGCGACGCGACGGACGTGACCGGCGGGATGGCGGCGAAGGTGCGGGCGCTGCTCGACCTCGGTGCGCCCGCGTCCGTCTTCGGACCGCAGGACCTAGCTGCGTTCCTCGCAGGTAGGGAGCCGGGGACGTTAATTCGCGGTGAAGGTGCAACGTAACGCACGCGTTCCACGTAGTTTTTAACGGCGGGCGTCGTAGGCCCCCACAACCGAGAAACGAGTCGCCTCGGCTCGCGGCCGCCGGGCCGCCGAGGGACTTCGGCGACCCAGCAGTACCCCCGCGACCGCTGGCGGCTCCGCGTACTCGGAGCCACAACTATGGAAATCGAAATCGCGACGATCGGCGGCTACGAAGAGGTCGGACGGCAGATGACCGCGGTGCGCGCGGGCGACGACGTGGTCATCTTCGACATGGGGCTGAACCTGTCGAAGGTACTCATTCACGACAACGTCGAGACCGAGCGGATGCACAGTCTCGACCTGATCGACATGGGCGCGATCCCGGACGACCGCGTCATGTCCGATCTGGAGGGCGACGTGCAGGCCATCGTGCCGACGCACGGCCACCTCGACCACATCGGGGCCATCTCGAAGCTCGCGCACCGATACGACGCGCCCGTGGTGGCGTCGCCGTACACCATCGAACTCGTGAAACAGCAGGTGGAGAGCGAGCAGAAGTTCGGGATGGACAACGACCTCGTGAAGATGGAGGCGGGCGGCACGATGCAGATCGGCGAACGGTGCGAACTCGAGTTCGTCAACGTCACGCACTCCATCATCGACGCCATCAACCCCGTGCTCCACACGCCCGAGGGCGCCGTCGTCTACGGCCTCGACAAGCGGATGGACCACACGCCGGTCATCGGCGACCCCATCGACATGAAGCGGTTCCGCGAGATCGGCCGCGAGGGCGAGGGCGTGCTCTGCTACATCGAGGACTGCACGAACGCCGGTCGCAAGGGCCGGACGCCGAGCGAGTCGGTCGCGCGCCGCCACCTCAAGGACGTGCTCTACTCGATGGAGGACTACGACGGCGGCATCGTCGCCACGACGTTCTCCAGCCACATCGCCCGCGTTACGTCCCTCGTGGAGTTCGCTCAGGACATCGGCCGCCAGCCCGTCCTGCTGGGCCGGTCGATGGAGAAGTACTCGGGTGCGGCGGAGCGCCTGGGCTTCACGGACTTCCCGGACGACCTCGGGATGTTCGGCCACCGCAAGTCCGTCGACCGCACGTTCAAGCGCATCATGAACGACGGGAAGGAGAAGTACCTGCCCGTGGTGACGGGCCACCAGGGCGAGCCGCGCGCGATGCTGACGCGCATGGGCCGCGGCGAGACGCCGTACGAGCTGGAGGACGGCGACAAGGTCGTGTTCTCGGCGCGGGTCATCCCGTCGCCGACGAACGAGGGCCAGCGCTACCAGTCCGAGCAGCTCCTCCAGATGCAGGGCGGGCGCATCTACGACGAGGTCCACGTCTCCGGCCACCTCAGCCAGGAGGGCCACTACCAGATGCTCGACGCCCTCCAGCCCCAGCACGTCATCCCCGCTCATCAGGACATGAGCAACGTCGCTCACTACGTCAACCTCGCGGAGGGCCAGGGCTACAGGACCGGCCGCGACCTCCACGTCTCGCGGAACGGTAACACCATCCAGCTCGTGGAGTGAGTCGATGAGCGAGTCGCGGGAGCAGCGCGTGCTCGACGCGGTCGCGGAGCGACGCGACCGGGTGAACGACGCCATCGACGAGCTGATCCCGGCCCAGGAGCCCGAGCGCCTCTACGAGGCGTCGCGGTCGCTGCTTGTCGCGGGCGGGAAGCGCCTGCGGCCGGCGCTCGTCCTGCTGGCGGCGGAGGCGCTGTTGGACGTGGAGCCACTATCCGCGGACTACCGGTCGTTCCCGACGCTCGACGGCGGGCGCGTGGACGTGCTCGCGGCGGCGACGAGCGTCGAGGTCATCCACTCCTTCACGCTCATCCACGACGACATCATGGACGACGACGACATGCGCCGGGGCGTGC
>CAZYYH010000248.1:0-3607 GCA_964651725.1 uncultured Halobacteriales archaeon
GCCACGACTCGATGTGGGTCGGCGAGAGCGAGGACGCCGTCGTCGAGCACACCGGCCTCGTCCACGACGGCCTCGTCGTCACGGGCATGGCGACCGCGACGACGTACGGCCTGCCGCGCATGGGACCGACGTTCGGCGCGATGCTCCTCTCGGGGAAGCGCGCCGCCCAGGCCGCCATCGACGAACTCGGCGTCGAGGCCGACCCGGTGACGCTCTCGTCGCGGGCGACGCCCGCCGACGACTGACAGCCATGCGCAGCGTCACGACGGGGGACTGACCGTGGTCGATCACGTCACCGTCTACCGCGCACCGACGACCGAGGCGGACGCGGACGTCATCGCGGACTGGCTCGACGGCCGGCTCGACGCGACGGTCGCCGTCCGCGACCGACTCCTCGACCGCGTCCGCGACGACGGCCTGCCGAGCGCGCTCGCCGACGCCCGCGTCCACTCGCCGTACGACCGCGAGACGGGCACTGACCTGCTCGGCGCGGTCCGGTACGAGGAGCGCGCGCTCGACGACCCCGACCGCGTCGGCGGCGTACTCTACGACGGGTTCCAGGTCCAGCGCGCGTGCAACGCCCGACTCCCGGCCGGGGAGCGGTCGCTCTCCCGACTCCACGTCGCGCTCGTCGACCGCGCGCTCGCCACGTGGGGCGACCACGACGGCCGGTGGCACAAGCGCGTCGTGATACCAGGACAGCCGGGGCTGGTGTCGGTCCCCGGGCTGTACGAGGCTCCGGCGAAGCCCGAAGCCTACTACAAGGCGAAGCAGGCGCACGCGCTCACCGCCGGCGACGCGCCGCCGCGCGAGGTGCTGGAGGCGGAGATCGACGGCGAGTTCCTGATCGCCGACGACCCGCGGACGACGGCGGCGCTGAAGGGGTACGTGCTCCAGGCGGTCCACGTCGTGGCGACGGGCGAGGCGTTCTGCGACGACCCCGACTGCCGGCTCCACGACGCCCACCGCCAGCCGGGCGTGGTGCGCGCCCAGCTCCGCGACCCCGAATTCTGCGACGCGCACGCCGACCGCTACGGGAGGGGTGCGGCGTGACGACGCTCCCCGTCGCGCTCACGATAGCCGGCTCGGACAGCGGCGGCGGCGCGGGCGTCCAGGCCGACCTCCGCGCGATGGCGGCCCGCGGCGCGTTCGGCACGAGCGCCGTCACGGCCGTCACCGCACAGAACACCCGGGGTGTGGAGGCGGTCGAGTCGATGCCGGCGGACGCGGTCGCCGCGCAGATCGACGCCGTCACCGACGACTTCGACGTGCGGGCGGCGAAGACCGGGATGCTGGGCGACGCCGACCTCGTGCGCACGGTCGCGGACCGCGCCCGCGACTTCGAGTTCCCGCTCGTCGTCGATCCGGTGATGGTCGCGGAGAGCGGCGACCGCCTGCTGCCCGAGGACGCCGAGGCCGCACTCCGCGACGACCTCGCGCCCGAGGCCGCGGTCGTGACGCCCAACGTGCCGGAGGCGGAGGTGCTCGCCGGCGTCGAGATCGCGGACGAGGCGTCGATGCGCGAGGCGGCGCGACGCATCGTCGCCGCCGGCCCGGACGCCGCGCTCGTCACCGGCGGCCACCTCGACGGCGAGGCGGTCGTGGACGTGCTCGTCGCCGGGGAGGAGCGCGCGTTCCGACGCGACCGCGTCCCCGACCCGAACAGCCACGGGAGCGGCTGCACGCTCTCCGCCGCCATCGCCGCCGAACTCGCCGCGGGAACCGACCTGCCCGCGGCGGTCGCGGCCGCCGAGGACCTGCTCGACAGCGCCGTCCGGTTCGGGCTGGACGTGGGCGGCGGCACCGGCCCGGTCCATCACCTCGCCAGCCTGCGGTGCGACGCCGCAGTGCCGGAGACCGCCGAGGCCGTCGCCGACGCGGTCCGCGCGTTCGAGCGCGCCGACGTGTCGCGGCTCGTCCCCGAGGTCGGCGTCACCGTCGCGGCCGCGCCGCCCTACGCCACCGGCCCCGGCGACGTGGTCGCGGTGGACGGTCGGCTGACCCGTACCGTCGACGGCGTGCGCGCACCCGCCGGCGTCCGGCAGGGCGCGTCGAGCCACGTCGCGCGCTTCCTCCTCGGGTTGCGCGACGCCGATCCGAGCGTGACCGCCGCGTGCAACCTCCGGCTCGACGACGAGGTGGCCGACGCCGCCCGCGAGGTCCTCGACGTGGTCGCCGTCGACCGCGCGAACGAGCCTGCGGACGCGGCGGGGACGATGGACTGGGCGGCCGAGCGCGCGACGGAGGGCCGCGACGCCGCACCCGACGCCGTCCTCGACCGGGGCGCGGTCGGCAAGGAGCCGATGCTGCGCGTCGCTGCGGAGTCGGTCGAGGAGCTTCGAGAGACGGTGCTGGCCCTGGACGAACGGGTCGGCGACTCCTGACCGGACGCGTCAGCGGAACTTCACCGCCACGTCGTGCAGCCCCTCGTTGTTGATGGCGAGGTTGACGAGCAGCGGCGTCATCGACTCGACCTCGGCGGCGACGCCGAGCGGGCCGGCGTCGAGCACGCGCAGGTCCTCGATACCCTCCGCGAGCATCCGCACGGTGTCCTTCGCGTCGCCGTCGTCGCCGACGACGAGCGTGTCGAAGTCGATCTCCACGTCGAGGTTGGCGAGGCGGTCCGCCGCGAGGTTGTGGAACGCGCCGACGACCGGCACGTCGTCGGGCGCGGCGGCCGCGACGAGTTCCGTGACGCTGCCGGCGCCCGGCGGGTTGTAGTGGAGGCCGTCGTCGTCGCGTTTCATCCCGACCGCGGGCGTCACCAGCACGTCCTCGTCGTCGAGTCGGTCCGCGACTGCCTCGACGGTGTCCTTCGCGTGGTAGGCGGGCACCGCCACGACCACCACGTCCGCGCGGTCCGCCGCCATCGCGTTCTCGAAGCCGAGCACGTCCGTCTCGACGCCGCGGCTGTCGAGTTCGGTCACGTACTCCTCGGCCTTCTCCCGCGCCCGCTCCGGGTCGCGCGACCCGATCACGACCTCGTGGTCGGTGTGGTACGCGAACCGGAGCGCCAGCCCCTGGCCGATGTCGCCCGTGCCGCCGAGAAGTGCGATTCGCATATCCGGGAGTGTCGGGTGGTCGGGAGAAAAGCGTTCCGCGACGCGATCGGGAACGCCGTTTGGCTCGCTCTGCTGGTTCCGGTGGACCGAATGGGTACAGTAGTTCCCGGAAGCCCCGGGCTGTTGGTCGGCAGCCGATCGCGGCCGGTGGTTCGGCCGAGGTGTACAGGCCCTGCGGTCAGGGGTTCGTCCGGAGGCGGCGGAGCCGGTCGTAGCCAGCGTGGAATCCCAGCCACTGCGCGATCACGAAGCCGACGAAAGTCACGATGACCTGACCGGCGAGCGCCACCGGTTCGCCTCCGGGGACCGCTGACACCACCCGGAAGCCGACGAACGCGACCGCGACGAACGCGACGAGGAACACGACCAGGCGCACCGGTGCGAGCACCGGGAACAGCCACCGGAGCAAGCCCACGTCCGGGCCGCTGTAGCCACGCCGGTAGACCAGCCACGCGACGGCCGGGAGCACGACGACGAGGAGCACTCCAAACCAGACGAGCTGTGCGAACGGGTCCGGCGGCGCGGCGACGGCGGCGACCGTGAAC
>CAZYYH010000249.1:0-3587 GCA_964651725.1 uncultured Halobacteriales archaeon
GCGTCGCCGAACGCGGTCGCCATCGCGGGCGTCGCGGACCCCGCGCTCGCGGGCGAGTACGCGTGGGCGGTCCACGAGGCGTCGGGGCAGACGGAGGCCGCGCCCATCGCGGCGGACGGCCGGTTCACGCTCGAACTCCGCTTCTCGGGCGTCTCGGCGTCGTCGCCGATCCTGGTGCGGACGCCGGGGTACGAGGTGGAGGCACCGCTCTCCGACCTCGCGTCCGGCGTGGTGCGCGGCGAGGAGTGAGTCCGCGTCGGGCGGGCGGAGTGCGGCGACCGGCCCGTTAGGCGCTTGCTACCGGGTGCGAAAGTTATCGGACGTTTTACCTACGAATATAAGTTTCCGGACTTCGTAACGTCATCCATGTCAACGTCACTATCGAACGTCGTCGGTCGGTTCCGTCGGCCGGAGTACACGGGAGAGAACCGGTGTATCCCCTGCACCATCACGAACCTCGCCATCACCGTGGTCGCCGCGGTCGCGCTGTGGTGGGCGGTCGGGACGTACTGGCTGTCGTCGTACGCCGTGCCGCTCACCGCGGCGTTCGTCGTGGTGAGTCTCGCGTCGATCTACTTCCGGGGTTACCTCGTCCCGGGCACGCCGGCGCTCACGAAGCGCTACTTCCCGGTGTGGCTGCTGAAGCTGTTCGACAAGCACCAGACGCAGGCTCCCGTCGAGGGCGAGGAGATCGACGTGGAGGCGACGCTCGTGGACGCGGGCGTGCTCGCGGAGTGCGAGAACGTCGACGACCTCTGCATCGAGGAGTCGTTCCACGAGTCGTGGCGCGCGGAGATCGAACGTGCGCGCGAGGAGGACACGGGCCGCGAGGTGCTCTCGGGGCTGCTCGACGTGGACCAGGACCAGCTGGAGTTCACGGAGTACGGCGACGGCGACGCGTTCGGCGCGACGGTGAACGGCAACCGCGTCGGCCAGTGGGAGTCGTACGCGGCGTTCCTCGCGGACGTCGGTGCGGCGGAACTCCTCCAGGGCCGCATCGACGACTGGGCGGAGATTCCGATCACGAACCGCAGCCAGCTTCTCGGCGCGCTCCGGCTGTTCCTCGACGTGTGCCCGTCCTGCAGCGGCGATCTGGAGTTCGGCGAGGATACGGTGGAGTCGTGCTGTCGCTCCGTCGACGTGGTGGCGGTGACCTGTGGCGAGTGCGATTCGCGCGTGTTCGAGGCGGAGTACTCGGCGTAACCCCTCGCCCCGTCACGCGGGCGGCTCCCCGGCCGCCCCGAGTTTCGTCCGTCGGCTCCGGAGTGCGTGGGCGGTCGCCGACGCGACGAGCGCGAGCGACACGACGCCGACCCACGCCACGTCCGGGACGACGGTGAACGGGAACGTCCCCAGCCACACCGCCGCGGTCAGTCCGACGCCGAGCACGCCGAGCCCGAGGTAGTACTCGCTCCACGGGATGTTGTCGCCCGGCACCACGTCGAGGTACACCTCCAGGTCGTCGGCGTCGTCGGAGAGTTCCACCTCGCCGCTCGCTGGGTCGAAGCTCAGCACGTCCGCGCGGTCCATCTTCGGGAGGTGTGACTGCCGGAGCGCGGTGTAGACGCGCATCCGCTGCTGTGACGTGACCGCCTCGACGGGCACGTCGTTCTCCCACGCGGCGACGAACATCGTGAGGTCGCGGAGCGTGGCGTGGCCGTCCTCGGCGAGCAGGTGACGGAGCACGTACCGCCGGCGCGTACACGACAGCACCTCGAACGCGGTCTCGCGCGACAGTCCCGCATCCCGGCCGTCCGAGCCGTCCTCCGAATCGCTTCGATTCTCCCCGCCGTCGTGCTCGTCGGGGCCGTCGAGTGCTGGCCGCCGTTTGCCGGCGACGCTCACGTTTCCTCCCTCCTCCGGTGGCCGACCGGGTCGTTTCTCTCGCTGTACTGGTAGTTATCGACTGCGTTACGGCACTCCCCCATGCCACCTACACGTCGTGTCGGTCCCCGGATAGCTCTTGACTCGGGAGGTTCAGGCCGCTTATGTACCACTCGGTTTCGAATACGTTCCGAGTCGGTACGAGTAGTAGGGGATTACTCCCGGACTACGTCGGCTACCGACCGCCTACCCGGCGGCCTGCCCCGGGCAGCCCGGACCCCTCGGTTTTAGGTGCGGACGGCCGTAGCGGACGCCATGGCAGAGACGGTAGTCGTGACGGGAGCGACGGGCGGCGTGGGGTCGGCGGTCGTCCGCGCGTACGCCGACGACGGCGCGACGGTCGTCGCGGGCGGGCGGGACGCGGACAAGGTCGAGGATTTAGTCGGGCTGCTCGACGGGGTCGTGGGCGTGCGCACGGACGTGCGCGACGAGTTCGACGTGGAGCGATTGATGGAGACCGCGGCGCGCGAGGGCGGCGAGATAGACCTGGTGGTGCCCTGTGCCGTCGTCTCCCACGGCGAACTCGGGGAGACGCCGCTTGACGAGGAGTCGTACAGCGCGTTCGACGACTCGATGCGGACGAACGCGCGCGGCGTGTTCGCGGCGGTCGCGGAGGCGCTGCCGCACCTCGCGGCCGACGGCCGGGTGGTGGTGCCGACGGAGTCGGCGGCGCGGGAGTCGCCGGCCGGCTACGGCGCGTACGCCGTCTCGAAGGCGGCGGCGGCGGCGGTCGCGCGCGGGTTCGCGGCGGACGTCGAGCAGGCGGTCGGCTGCCTCGACCTCGGCCAGGTCGCCACGAAGCTCACGGGCTACGAGGGCCGGGAGCCCGCGGAGGCCGCGGAGATGGTCCGGTGGGCGGCCGACCTCGACGCGGACGCGCTCGACGGTGCGCGCCTCACGCGGAGCGACTGGCGCGAGGCCACCGCCGACTGACCCGGTGGCGGTGTGGGCCGGGTCGCCGCCCCGCCCGGCACCGACGGAGTTATTAACTCGGGGGATGGAACTATTAACGACGTGAGCACCATCGACCTCGGGGACTGGCTCCCCGGCTCTCCACGCGTCTCCTGGCTCGGCGTCGGCAGCGTCGCGCTCCTCGCCGTGCTGACCGTCTACGTCACCGTCGTCGCGCCCGCGCCGAAGGTCGTCGGTATCTCGTGGGTCGCGTTCGTCGCCATGACCGGCGCGGCCGCCCTCGGCGCGCGCACCACCGACCGACACCCGCGGAGCCTGGTCTGGGGCTACGGCCTCGCCAGCGGCGCGATGATCACGAGCGCCGCCGTGTTCCTCGTTCCCCCGGCCATCGGCCACCACGCCACCATCGGCGGGTTCGGCGTCGCGCTCGGCCTCCTCGTCGGCTTCGCCGCCCACACCGCCGGCCATCGCCTCCTCCACACCGACCTCCCGTTCGAGCACGCCACCCTGGAGATCACCGCGCACGCGCTCGCCGCCGGCTCCATCATCGGCATCGTGTACGCCACCCTGCCCGACCTCGGCGCGCTCCTCGGCCTCGCCATCGTCTCCCACAAGGGACCCGCCGGCTACGCCGCCGCTCGCAGGCTCGCCCGCGCCGACAAACCCGTCTCCGCCGTCCTCCTGCCCGCCGCCGGCGTGGGCATCACCGCCCTGCCGGTGACGCTGATCCAGCCGCCCGGCGACCCCGTCGTCCAGGCCGTCGTCTTCGGGTTCGCCGCCGGCATCTTCCT